>JAFXUU010000071.1 GCA_017524845.1 Oscillospiraceae bacterium | reverse complement strand
GTGCTGCCCAGGGAACCGACGTAGTCTTCAAGGTCGGCGGTGAGGGCCAGGGTCCGGGCGACGGTCATGGAGACGGTGTTCGTCTGAGCCGTGTTGCCGAAGGCGTCGGTGACGACGCAGTAGAGCTGCCGCCCGGCGTTTGTCTCGGAGAGGGTCACACTGTAGGTGGCCGAGGTGACGCTGGACTTGGAGAACTTCGAGACGGTACGGTTCTTCACATACCACTGATAGGTAAGGCCGTACCCCGGGGCCTCCACGGTGAAGGCGGCGGCGCGGCCCAGGGGGCCGACGAAGTCCGCAAGGTCGGCGGTGATGGTCAGGGGTTCGACGGCGATCATGGTGACGGTGCTTGTCTGGGCCGTTCTGCCCCAGGCGTCGGTGACGACGCAGTAGACTTGGTTGCCGTTGCGGGCCTCGGTGAGGGTCACGCTGTAGATAGCCGAAGTGACGCTGGACCTGGTGAACCTCGTTCCTGTGGGACTCTTCACCCACCACTGATAGCTGAGCCCGTCGCCGGTGGCCCCCACGGTGAAGCGGGCAGCGCTGCCCAGGGGACCGGCGTAATCCGTAAGATCGGCGGTGATGGCCGGGGGCTCGGCGATGGTCATGGAAACGGTGCCGGTTCGGACCGTGTATCCGTAGACGTCGGTGACGACGCAGTAGAGCTGCCGCCCGGCGTTGTCCTCGGTGAGGGTCACGCTGTAGACGGAGGAGGTGACGCTGGATTTCGTGAAGCGGGTGGCCGTGCGGCTCTTCACCCACCACTGATAGCTGAGTCCGTCGCCCGCGGCCTCCACGGTGAAGGCGGCGGTGCTGCCCGCGAGGCCCCGGTAATCCGCCAGGTCGGCGATGAGGGAAACGGGCACGATCTCCCGCCACCGGGCCTCCAGGACCGCGGCGCTCTCCGGCATGAGGAAGCGCCCCTCCGTGACCGTCAAGCCCGGGGTGACCGCGATCCAGCCGTCGAAGAGATAACCCTCGTCGGGCTGGGCGGAGAGCGTGATTTCCGTCCCCACCGGGGCATAGTCGGCGCTGGCGGAGGTGGTCCCGTGCTCACCCGGGCGCAGCGCCACGGCGTAGACCGTACGGGTCTCCTCGTGAGACGGGTCGCGGCCGCAGCGGCGCGTCTCCGTGCCGGGGATCGTCTCCGTCGCTTCCGCCGTCAGCTCCCAGGGGCCCCAGTCGTGCCCCAAGGCAGGGACGGTGACATGGCTGCGGCTCAGTTCTTCGCCGCAGACGGAGCAATACGAGACTTCGTCATAGCCGCCCTCAGCCATACAGGAGGCGGCGGTCTCGTTTTCATACACGATTTCACCGGGAACGTGCCCCAAGGCAGGGACGGTGACATGGCTGCGGCTCAGTTCTTCGCCGCAGACGGAGCAATATGTGACTTCGTCATAGCTGCCGACGCCGGTGCAGGTCGCGGCGGTCTCGTTTTCCCGCGCCGCCTCGCCGGGCACGTGGGCCTCCGCGGCGTATTGGGCGGTGACCGTCAGCTCCCCGGTGACCGGATCGAAGGGCCGGTCCCAGCCGGAGAACGCGTAATGGTACTCCGCGTCCGGGGCGCGGGTCGGAGCGTCCGGCGCCTCTGCGGCGGAAAGGTAGGGGACCGTGCGCTCTGCCAGCACCGTGCCGTCGTGGTCCAGGAAGTGAACGGGGAAGCTGCGGATCTCACTCGTGAGAATCAGGGAAGGATAATCCAGCGTGACCGGCTGGGAGGCCGGGTCCACCACGGCCCGCCCGGAGGCGCTGATCTCAGTATTGAACACCTCGTTCACCGCCGCCCGGAAGGGGATGGAGAGCAGGGGCTGGTCGGCGTCGATCCCCTCGGAATCGATGAAGGAGAACTTGATCGTACCGTTTGCGTAATTCGGATTCAGCATGAGGAACTGCCCGTCGGACACGAGACTCGTCGGCTCCTCCAGGCATTCCAGCTTCGCCGGATCGTAGGTGACGGTGAAATCCCCCGCACCCAGGCCGCTGTCCCCCTGGAGGGTGACGGTGACGTTGAAGGGGAGGTCGGTGTACACCGTCTCCGGCCCGCTGAGGCTGAGATCCGGGTAGTCCGGCTCCACGTAAGGCTGGCGCACCACCACGGAAGCGGCGCAGTTGCTGCCGTTCAGCGGACTGTAGCCGTCGTCGTAGAGGTCGCTCGCCGTCATGGTGACGATGGTGCCCAGGTCCTCTCCGCTGCGCACGGTGAAGACGGCGCAGAAGAGATCGCCGCCGGAGGCCGCAGCGTCCGAAGCGCAGGAGAGGCGGACGCAGCCCGCCTGGGAGGCGTTCACGTCATAGAGGGGCGTGCCGGTCTGCAGGCCGGAGAGCAGCGACAGGCTCTGATACGCCAGCACGTCGGCGTCGTAATCGATGCGGAAGCTGCCGCTGGCCAGATCCCAGACGTTCCAGGAGCCCCAGGTCACGGTGACGCTGTCCCCCTGCGCGGCCTCGGAAGGGGAGACCCGGGAATAAAAGGTGACGGTGGGAATATCGATCTGCGGTTCCGGCACCGTCAGGGTCCCGCCCGCGCGCCAGAGCTCCACCGGAGAGAAGGCGTCGTCGTACACTTCGTTCACGGCGACCCGCAGTGGATAGGTCCCGGGCGCGGCCGTTTCCTTCACGGTGAAGCTCAGCGTGAGCAGGACGGGGCTGCCGCTGACGCTGTCCGAGGCAATGCCCGCGTAGGAGATCCGCCCCGCAGTGCCGGTGTTCACGTCTTCGATGGAGAAGCTGCCCCGGGCGGAGGCACCGTTCAGGGTGAAGGCGTCCGCGTCGTAAAACAGCTCGAATTCCAGAGAGCTGACGGCGTCGAAGGCGGAGGCGGACACCGAGACGGTGAAGCTGCCGCCGGGGCGGGCGGAGCCGGAGCCCACCAGAAGGCCCGGGCCCTCGTTCTCCGCCGACGCCGGAAGCCAGCCCGGCAGCAGGAGCAGCGCCAGCAGCAGGGAGGCGAGGCGTTTGATCGTTTTCATCATGTCAGCTGCTCCGTTCAGTACAGCACGGTGCTGAGCTTGCCGTTGGCGTACTGCAGGATCCGCATGGCCTCGGCGGCGGTGAGCTCACCGTCCCCGTTGATATCGGCCCGGGCGAACTGCTCCGCCGTCAGGTTCAGTCTGCCGTTGATGGCCCGCAGGAGCATCAGGGCGTCCACGCTGCTGATGCGCCTGTCGCCGTTCACGTCGCCCTTGTCGGAATCCGCCACGGCCACCTGAACGGTCACAGCGAAGGGCTCCTCCGCGCTGCCCCGCAGGGCGTGGCTCACGCCGTCAAAGGCGTCGATATAGTATTCCAGCCCGGCGGTGGTGACGTAGTTGGAGGAGATCACCGCCGAATACCGGTCGTTGAAGCGGCTCATTTCCGCGCTGTGCCAGCCGCTCTCCCCGCTCGTGCGGTAGTAGAGCGTTACCAGCTGCACGCCCACGTTGTCGGTAACGGTGGCACTCACGGTGAGGGAATTGCCGGAGAAGGCCGTGTACACCGGGCTGTGGGTCAGCACCGGGGCCATGGTGTCCAGGGTCATGATGCTGATGCGGCCGGAGGGGGCGGATTCGTTCATGTCCGTCTTCACCACGGTGAAATTGTAGTAGTAGACGACGCCGGGCTCCACGTTCGCATCGAACCAGCTGGTGGTTTCCGCCGGGATGACGGTGCCGTTCAGGCGGGTATATTGCCCGTTCAGGCTCTCGGCGCGGTAGACGTTGTAGCCCATGAGGGTGTCGAAGTCGTCCTGGGTCCAGGTGAGGATCACCCCGTCGGCATTGGCGGAGCCCTGCATGGTCATGGCCATGGCGGCGGTGTTGTCAATCTCGAAGCGGAAGCGGCCCCAATCCTCATAGAGCTTCTTCCCGTCGGCGCTTTGGCCGGAGCCGATGCTCCAGAACTGATACCCGTTTTCGATGATGGTGGTGAGGGTAGTGGTCCCCTCCCAGCGGTGGTCGGAGACCCAGTCGCCCTCCACCTCATAGTCGGCGTAGGGGTAGGCGCTGCCGAAGCGCACGCGCAGGGGCGTCTCCGTATCCATATCCCGGTTGAACTCCGCATAGAAGGTCACGGTCTCGTTGCCGATGACGTCGGTCTCCGTGCCGACACCGTCCAGAAGTCCGGCGCGGACCGCGAAGGGCCACACGGTTTCCGGCGCTGTGGCGAGGTATTCGCCCTCGTCGATGTCCCGCAGCTGGGTGAAATCGTTGTAATCCACGATCTGGAGGCCGATCAGGGTCTTGTTCACGGTGCCCCAGTAGTTGCCGCCCATGGGGATGGGCGCGGCTGCGGTGCTTTCTGGGGCGGTGAAGCGGAGCCAGTGCTCCACCTCGTCGTCCTTCAGCCGATTGATGACGGCGCAGTGATAGAAGGGCCCGTCCAGACGCTTGGCCAGGTATTCCGCCGCAGCCGCGCTGAAGTCTTCCTCGATATAGTCCGGCCGCGGGGTCCCCTCGGGCAGCTGCTCCGTTCCGTCGGCATAGATATCAATAAACTCTCCGAGTTCCTGCGGCTCCTGCGGCTCAGTCGGGTCCCCGGTTTCTCCGGCGCCCTCCGGCTGCACATAGGTGAACTGATAGCTCAGCGCCCTGTTATTGTGGGCAAGGTTATCCCGCAGGGCGCTTGCGGGGATGGTCAGCGTGTAGCTCTCGCCATCCGCCAGCGCAGATACCTCCAGGGTCAGCTTATCCAGGACGATGGTCTTCCGGAGCCCGATGGGCAGGCCGGTGGCGTCCTCCTTGAGGCTGATCGCCCCGTAATTGTCTCCCGGCTGCAGGGCGGCGTTGAAATCCAGCGTCAGCGCCCCGCCTTCCAGGGTAAAGCCGCCGTTCCCATCCTCCGTGAGGCTGACCCCCTCCGGCTGGAGGGGAAGATCGGGAGCTTCCAGGCCGAAGCGGATGCGGCTGGGCTCCGTCTGATTCCCGACCGTGAGGTTGGGGATCGCGTAATCATCGTTGTTCCCCATGCCGTAGAAACCGCCGGCGGTGCGGAAATAGGTGGTGCTGTTGCCGGAAGAGAAGACGTCCTCCACCTGCTCCACGCCGGGGATGAGGGTCAGAGTAAAATCGGTATACACGCCGTTGTTGCCCGAGTAGCTGCTGGCGTTGTAGGCAAGCCCGTCCAGAATGAGAACGTTGGCGCCGTGATAGAACCGTCCGCCGCAGGAGGGCCGGTAGTAGGCGGGGGAAGCGTTGTGTGGGCCGAGGTAGCCCGTGCTGCCGTCCGCATACACGATAGCGAAATCCGAATTGGCTGAGGAATTGTTGAGCTGGTGCAGTGCGGCGACGTCCTCGTCCACCAGGATAAAGGCGGTGGCAGCGCTGAAGCTGTACTGTCCCACGACCCACAGCTCGCCGTCCTCTGTCAGCACGCCGAGCTGGTAGTTGCCGCAGACGATGTCCGCGATGGGGCCGAGGCTTGCCGTGTTGGCCTGCACCAGGGAGTAGCGCGTTGTGGTGCTTCCGTCGCCCAGCTCGCCGCTGTTGTTATTGCCCATCGCCCAGACGAAGCCGTCCTCCGTGAGGATATACAAATGCCAGGCGTTTGCGCTGATTCGGCGGACGCCGGTCATGGGGCTGTCATTCAGGGTGCCGAGAACATCGCTGTTTCGGACTGGGTAGTCTCCATCGAGCCAATAGGCGTTCAGCTCCCCCTCCGCGTTCAGAACCAGGCAGTAATTGCTGTAGACCGCAAACTGAACGGCGTCTTCGGCGAAGGAAAGCCGGCGAGGGAGAGGAGTGCCGCTGCCCCAGTACCACAGACTGCCGTCCTCCAGCAGCGCATAATACCCGCCGCTGTAGCGGAACTGACGCACGGGACTGGCGTTGGCGGCGTCGGAAGCGCAGACGGCGACCTCGACATAGAGGCCCGAGTACTCCTCCGTGACCCGGAGGGTGGCCCAGCGGCCCGGCGTATCGGGCTGGGTGAAAAACACCAGTTCCCCGTCTTCGTTCACATCCAGCACCTCGGGGTTGGAGCTGAGCCAGCTGAGGGGAAGTTCTCCCTCGCCGTCCTGAGTGAGGACGACGCCCAGGGTCTCCGCCGCGTCCAGCCCCTCCGCCGGGGCGAGGCATACGACGTTCTCCGCCGCCGTGAGGCTCAGGATCCGGGGTACGACGGTGACGGTGACGGCGGCGGTGAGCGCTGTGCCGGGGATCGCGGCGTTGACGGTGCAGACCCCGACGTCCAGCGCCGTGAAGAGCCCGTCCTCATCCACGGAGAGGACCCCGGGATCGGACACGGCATAGACCGGCTTCTTCGTGCTGTCCGCGGGGGTCACGGCGGCGGGCCAGGCCAGGCTGTCCCCCTTCTTCAGGGTCAGGGTCTCCTCCGGGAAGCTGAGGGCGAGGGCCCCCACGGTATCCTTCACCGTAACGAGCAGAGTCGTCTGCACCGCCATATCCTCGGAGCAGATATAGATGCGGGTGCTGCCGGGGCAGACGGGGGTGACGGTGCCGTTTCCATCCACCTCCGCGATCATCTCGCAGCCGCTGAAATAGCGCAGGCCCTGCTCCGTCGTACCCGGGTACACCGCCGGGGCGATGGTGTAGCTGCCGTCCATATCCAGGGTGATCTCCGTCCTGGGCAGGGTGATCGTCTCGATCACGGGGGGGCCGCCCGGAAGCTCGATCAAAGCGGCGCTGACCCCGTAAATACTCAAGCCGGAGGTCCCGCCGGGGTTGGGACGGAAAGCATAAAAGCCGTTCGTTCTAAGGCTCAAATTCCAGCTCTCGCTGTCGAAGGGCGCTCCGTTTACCCAAGCGGGTTCCGCGCCCCGGAGTCCGATCATGGCGGAGGTGTCGCCCAGCGCGCCGGCCAGGAAGGCGCGCTCCCCGGCGGTTTCGATACAGGCCAGGGTCCCGCCCAGGTATTCCGCGAAGCGCTCCAGCGCGGCCTCGGAGTTGTAATTCCTCACCAGCAGGTATCGCGTGCCCGTTTCCGGGTCGCGGAAGCTGCGGTCCAGGCTGGGGGAGCCGAGGCCGCCGTAGTAATTCCCCACGGAATAGGAGGCGGTGTCGAAATACTGCGCATTGTTCCAGCTGGTGTTGTTGCCGTAGAAGAGGCAGTCCTCAGCGCTGCCGATGCGGTTGAGCTCGAAGGAGCAGTCGATGAAGGCGCAGCCCTTCGCGGAGTCGAGGACGATGCCGCAGGGAATGTTGTTTACACTGCTGTACTTAGAGACGTTCAGCTTGTAAAAGACGCAGTTCACCGCGCTCTCGGCCGCGATGCGGAGTGCGTTGGAGATCGAATCGGTCACTACCCGGCCGTTGCTGAGCTTGCGGTAGACGATATAGCCGAGGTAGCGCTGGCGGAATTCGCAGTCCTCTGCGGTGCGGACAGAGATGTTCGGCGTGGTGACGACGGCGTGTTTGAGATACACGTTGCCGCTGAGCATCACCGCATATCTGCTCATGAGCTCGCTGGAAAACATTTCCACCGGCTCCTCCGCAGTCCCGTTCACGTACATGGTGCCATTTACGGTCAGAGACGCCATGTACTGGTCCGCGTAGGCGTCGTGGGGATCGTCTGTCCAGAACTGGATCTTCGTGCCCGCTTCCACCGTGAGGGTAACGCCCTCCGGTACCGTGGTGCTGTTGGGGATGATGTAGTAATTATCCTTGGTGAGGGTCATATCCTCGGAGATGACCGAGGGGAGCACGATGCCCCGGCGCACCTCCAGCAGCAGCCGCGTATCCGAAGCGTAAACCGTTTCGTCATCCGCATCCAGGGCATTTTCCGCCGTGAGGTGCACGTTCAGGGCGATGATATAGTCGTTGGGGCAGTCGGGCGTGATGCGGAGATAAATGGGGTTCTCCCAGCCCGTGAAGAGCTCGTCCTCCATGATCTGTCCGGCGTCCTTCACGGAGTAGGTGCCCACGCTGCCGTAATCCGCTTCCTCGGTGAGGACTTCCAGGTAGGGGCAGGGGATATCGGCGGGGGAGAGGGCGTCCACGGAGACGGTCACGTTCTTCGCCATGCCCCAGTGGTTCCGGAGGAAGAAGCCCAGGGCCACGGTCTCCCCGGCGTCGATCACCCCGTCGCCGCTGTTGACCCCCGCCGTATCCAGGGCAAAGCCCACGGTGTCGAAGAGGCGGTAGTCCGTCACGTTCACGTCCGGCCGGGGCAGGACCGTGAGGGCGCTGTAGGCGTTCAAGATGCGGTGATATCCGTCCGGACCCAGGGGGCCGGTGCCGGAGAGCTGGCCGTAGATGAACTTGGTGGGGTAGGTGCTGCGCTCCCGGAATTCGCTGCGCAGCAGGGCTGCGACGGCGGAGACCACCGGGGCCGCCATGCTGGTGCCGTTCCAGGCGGCGTAGCGGTCGCCGGGGATGGTGCTGAGCATGGCTTCGCCCGGGGCGTAGAGCTCATATTCAAAGCTGTTGAAGGGGATGCAGTCGTAGTTGGAAAAGGCGCTGAGGTTCCCGTACCGGTCTACGCTCATGACGCCCAGGACGTAGGGCAGGGCCGCCGGATAAACGGGAACGTCTGTGAGATGATCCACGTCGTTCCCCAGGCCCTCGTTGCCCGCGGCGGCCACCAGCACGCAGCGGGTGTAGGCGTAGGTGAGAGCGTCCTGCACGGCGATGGAGATGGCGCTGCCGCCGAAGGACATGTTGATCACGTCCGCCCCGTTGTCCGCGGCGTAGATCACCGCGGCGGCGATGGCGGAGTTGCTGAAATAGCCGCTGGACATGCCCGCCTTCACGGACATGATCCGGGTGTTGTAGGCGATGCCCACGATGCCCTCGGTGTTGTTCACGGCGGCGATGATGCCCGCCACGTGGGTGCCGTGGCCGTGGTCGTCGTTCCCGCTGCCCCGGCCCGCTACGATATCCACGCCGTAGTAGTCGTCCACGTAGCCGTTTTGGTCGTCGTCGATGCCGTTTTCCGGGATCTCGCCGGGATTATGCCACATGTTGGCCCGCAGGTCCGGGTGGCTGTAGTCCACGCCCGTGTCGATCACGGCCACCACCACATCTCTGCTGCCGCCGCTGAGAAGCACCGGGTCCTGGGGATCCTCGGGGATCTCGCCCTCGGGGTTCTCCTCCAGCATTTTGGGGAGGAAGATCTGGGATTTCGACCCCAGCTGCAGCTGCCAGGCCGCCTGGATGCCCACGGAATTGATATACCATTCGTCGTCGATCTGCTCGTTGCCCGCGACCTCGCCGCTGACCTCGCCGCTGTCCGTCACCGGCCCGTCCGCCGCGTAGACGAAGTCGTATTCGACCAGCATCACGCCCCGCAGCTCTCGCACGGCTTCCACGGCCTCGTGCACGTCCGTTTCCACCCGGAGATACGCCGTATACCAGGCGGCATCCTCCAGCGTCATCAGCATTTCCAGCTTCTCCACGCCCGCGGCCCGGAGAGAAGCGTTCACTTCCCCGTCGAAGGGCAGACGGAACTTGATGAGGATGGTCTCGTCCGCATAGAGCACGTCGCCGGAGGCAAATTCCTCGGGGTGGCTCAGGTCGTAAGGCACGGAGGAGTTGCCCTCCGCGTCGAACACTTCCTCCACGGGCTCCGGCTCCGGGAACTCAAATTCCACCGGGTCCTCGTCGACAAGGAAGCTGGGTCCGGGGTCCTGCTCCGGCTCGGGCTCGGGCTCGTCCTCCCGGGCCAGGGTCAGCGTGACGGAAAGACGGTTTTCCGCCTTCAGCAGGCGGTTTACCACCGCGGCGATTTCGCAGCGGCGGATGCTGTCGTCGGGATGGAAGTCGTGATTCTCGTCGCCGATCATCACACCTGCGCGATAGAGGGTATAGACGGCCGCGTCCGACTCCACATCGGGGATGGCCCCGTCGTCCACCCGGTTGATCGCCCGCAGTCCGGCTTTCGGCAGGGCCGCGGCAAAGAGCTCTGCGCAGCGGCGGCGGGTGGCGGGGGCCTCGAAGTCCTCGTCCGCGGAGACGGGGATGCCGCCCGCGATCGCGTATTCCACGTATACGCGATACCATTCGTCGTGGCGCGTAAAGCTCTCCCCGTCCTTCAGATACAGGGAGCGGGCCCGGGCCGCCAGCGTAACCGCCTGGGCCAGGGACAGGGGCTCCGTCGGCGCGAAGTTCCCTTCGCCGACGCCCTCCATCAGGCCCAGCTCGTAGGCCGCGGCCACGTCTTCATAATACCAGGCGCTTTCCGCCACGTCGGTGTATCTGCCGCCTTCGCCGCTCCCCGCCGCCAGGGCGCCTCCGAGTCCCAGGCTCGTGAGGAGCGCAAGGATGAGCACAAAGCTGATCAAGCGTTTCATACCGTCTTCCTCCGGATCTTTGTTAAGTCTGCAAAATCCAGCGCGGGGTCGACTGCGCATAATTTTGCAATTTACACAAAATACATTATACAATAGGTGTCCGCCGCTTGGCAAGCGCCGAGAGAGAATAACGGGAGATTTTTCAGCTCCGCCGCGCCTCGCGCACAAAGCGGCTCCCCAGCGCTTCCTGCGCTGGGGAGCCGCAATCAGACTGAGGGACCTTATCCGATCGTCATGCTGACGGTATTCGTCCGCACGGTTTCCCCGTAAGCGTCGGTGACGACGCAGTAGATCTGATTGCCGTTCCTCGCCTCGGTGAGCTCCACCTCATAGACGGGGCCGGTGATGGACGATTTGGAGAACTTCGTGGCGGTGGGCTTCTTCACGTACCACTGATAGGTCAGCCCCTCGCCGGCAGCCTCCGCGGTGAAGGAGGCTGTGCTGCCCAGGGGACCCACGTAGTCTGTGAGGTCGGCCACGGCGAGGGCTTCGGCGATCGTCATGGTGACGGTGTTGGTGCGGGCGGTGTTCCCGAAGGCGTCGGTGACGACGCAGTAGACCTGGTTGCCGTTCCTCGCCTCGGTGAGCTCCACCTCATAGACGGGGCCGGTGATGGACGATTTGGAGAACTTCGTGGCGGTGGGCTTCTTCACGTACCACTGATAGGTAAGCCCCTCGCCGG
>JAFXUU010000070.1 GCA_017524845.1 Oscillospiraceae bacterium | reverse complement strand
GGAGCGGCGGCCACCACGGCCCCGCACTCCAGGCGCTTGGCGATGTATCCGGGATGGTAGACCTCCGCCACGTGGCCCGTGGCCAGGCCGATCTGGTTGCCGTAGGAGGAATAGCCCGCCGCCGCCGTCTGGGCCAGCTTCCGCTGGGGCAGCTTGCCGGGGATGGTGTCCTTCAGGGGCACCCGGGGATCGCCGCCGCCGGTGACCCGCATGGCCTGGTGCACCCAGGCGCGGCCGGAGAGGGGATCCCGGATGCAGCCGCCGATGCAGGTGGCCGCGCCGCCGAAGGGCTCAATCTCCGTGGGGTGGTTGTGGGTTTCGTTCTTGAACATGAGGAGCCAGTCCTCGGTGTTCCCGTCCACATGGGCGGGGACGTGGATGGAGCAGGCGTTTATCTCCTCGCTCTCGTCCAGCTCGGGGAGCAGGCCCCGTTTTTTCAGGGCCTTGGCCCCGATGGTGGCCGCGTCCATGAGCGTCCGGGGGCGGACGGCGGCCTTCTCCGGGCCGTAGACCTCCTCCCGCAGGGCGAGATAGCGTTTATAGGCGGCCTGCACGGCCTCGTCCCCGATGTCGATCTCGTCCAGGACGGTGGAGAAGGTGGTGTGGCGGCAGTGGTCGGACCAGTAGGTGTCCACCACCCGCACCTCCGTGATGGTGGGGTCCCGCTTCTCCGTGTCCCGGAAATACGCCTGCAGGAATTTCAGGTCCTCCAGGTCCATGGCGAGGCCCAGCCTGCCCAGCAGATCTCCCAGCCCCTCCGGGTCCAAAGCGGTGAAGCCTTCGACGGTCTCCACCGTCTCCGGCTGGGCGTATTCCATGCGCAGGGTCTCCGGCCTCTCCAGGGAGGCCTCCCGGCTCTCCACGGGGTTTATGACGTAGGCCTTCACCTTTTCCGCTTCCTCCGGGCTCACACTGCCGTAGAGCGCGTAGACCCTGGCGGTGCGGATCAGGGGCCGCTCCCCCCGGCTCAGAAGCTGGATGCACTGGGCGGCCGAGTCGGCCCGCTGGTCAAACTGGCCCGGCAGGGGCTCCACGGCGAAGACCGCCGCGGCCCCGGGGAAGGACGCTTCGTCCGAAACTCTGTCCAGCTGGGGCTCGGAAAACACCGTGGTGCGGGCGTAGTCGAAGAGGGCTTCGTCCAGCCCTTCGGCGTCGTAGCGGTTGAGGATGCGCAGCTCCGTCAGCCCCGTGATGCCCAGAAAATTGCGGCAGTCCGCCTCCAGGGCGGCCACGTCCGGGCTGAGGCCCGGCTTCTTTTCGGCAAATACGCGGTATACCATCTCAGCCCTCCGGCGCCTGCAGGGCCCTCGCGCCGATATCACGGCGCCAGAAGGCGTTTTGGAAGGAGACCTTGTCCACGATGGCGTAGGCCTCCCGAATGGCCTCCGGCAGGGTGTCGGCCACGGCGGTGCAGCCCAGCACCCGGCCCCCGTTCGTCAGGAGCTTTCCGTCCCGGATCACGGCCCCGGCCACGTAGACCTGGTCCCGCACGCTCTCCGGGATGTCCAGGGGGAAGCCCTTTTCATAGGAGGCGGGGTAGCCCTCCGAGGCCATGATGACACAGCAGGCGCTGCCCCCGGAGAACTTCACCTCCGTCTCCGCCAGGGTCCCGTCGGTGGTGGCGCGCATGACGGTGAGCAGGTCGCTCTCCAGCAGGGGGAGCACCACCTGGGTCTCCGGATCCACGAAGCGGCAGGTGTATTCGATCACCTTCGGCCCGTCCTTTGTGAGCATGAGGCCGAAGTAGAGGCAGCCCTTGAAGGTGCGCCCCTCGGCGTTCATGGCCCGGAGGGTGGGCATGAAAATGGTCTCCATGCACGTCTCCGCCACGGCGGGGGTATAGTAGGGGTTGGGGGCCACGGTGCCCATGCCGCCGGTATTGAGGCCGGTGTCGCCGTCGCCGGCGCGCTTGTGGTCCATGGAGGAGACCATGGGCTTCAGGGTCTTCCCGTCGGTGAAGGCCAGGACGGAGACCTCAGGCCCCTCCAGAAATTCCTCGATGACGATCTGATCGCCGCTTTTTCCGAATTTTTTGTCCCGCATCATGCTGAGCACGGCGTCTCTGGCTTCGTCCCGCGTGAGGGCGATCACCACGCCCTTGCCCAGGGCCAGGCCGTCCGCCTTCACCACGGTGGGGATGGGGGCCGTCTCCACGTAGCGGAGGGCGGCGTCCATGTCGGTGAAGACCTCGTAGGCGGCGGTGGGGATGCCGTATTTCTTCATAAGGTTCTTGGAAAAGACCTTGCTGCCCTCGATGACGGCGGCGTTCGCCCGGGGCCCGAAGCAGGGGATCCCCGCCGCCTCCAGGGCGTCCACGCAGCCCAGCACCAGGGGATCGTCCGGGGCGACCACCGCGTAGTCGATGCCCTTTTCCTTCCCGAAGGCCACGATGGCGGGGATGTCCTTCGCGCCGATATCCACGCAGAGAGCGTCTCCGGCCATGCCGCCGTTGCCGGGGAGAGCATAGATGACCTCCGCCTCGGGGCTTTCCTTCAGCTTCTTGATGATGGCGTGCTCGCGGCCGCCGCCGCCGATGACCATTAGCTTCATATTCTCCACCTCTCAGGTTTGATTCACTTGAGATCGATCTGCGGCGTGACCACGGGCTTCCCCTCGGCGTCCAGCAGCACGGTCAGTCCGCCCGCGTAGCCGCTGTAGGCGAACACATAGTTCACGCCGGTCTCCCTGTCCACCCAGATCTCCATGCCGCTGAGCTTTCCCTGGGAATAGGTCTTGATGAATCTGTTTTTCTCCCGCGCCATGTTTTTTCCTCCGATCAATGGTGGAACAGCCGCAGGCCCGTGAAGGCCATGACCATCCCGTATTTGTCCGCCTTGGCGATCACGTCGTCGTCCCGCACGCTGCCGCCCGGCTCCGCGACGTACTGCACGCCGGATTTCCGCGCCCGCTCCACGTTGTCCCCGAAGGGGAAGAAGGCGTCGGAGCCGCAGGTGACCCCGCTCTGGGTGGCGATCCAGGCCTTCTTTTCCTCCCGGGTCAGCACCTCGGGCTTCACCCGGAAGGTCTGCTGCCAGGCTCCCTCGGCCAGCACGTCCTCGTATTCGTCGGAAATGTACACGTCGATGGCGTTGTCCCGGTCGGGACGGCGGATGCCGTCGACAAACTGGAGCCCGAGCACCTTGGGATGCCGCCGGAGATACCAGTTGTCCGCCTTCTGCCCGGCCAGCCGGGTGCAGTGGATGCGGCTCTGCTGCCCCGCGCCCACGCCGATGGCCTGCCTGTCCTTCACGTAGCAGACGGAGTTCGACTGGGTATATTTCAGGGTGATGAGGGCCACGATGAGATCGGTCACCGCCTCCGGG
>JAFXUU010000069.1 GCA_017524845.1 Oscillospiraceae bacterium | reverse complement strand
TCCAGCAGCTCCCTGTTGTCGGTGATGCCGCCGGTGGCGAGGACGACGCCCCGGGAAGCCCGGATGCGCAGCTTTTCCTCCGCCGTCTCCGCCGTAAGGCCGGTGACCCGAGCGCCGGACTTCGTCAGCTTCACGGGGGTGCAGCGGAAGAGGAACTGCGCCCCGTGGGCCTCCGCGTCCTTCCGCAGCATGCGCACGAAATGGCGGATGGCGGCCTTGTCCTCCACCGCGGCGGGCTGATCCGCGGGGGCGAAGTTGTGGGCCGTGCGGAACATGCGGAAGCGCTCCTCCAGCCCGTCCCAGTCGGGCCGGGCGGTCATGGAGTCGTTGAGGGTCACCTTCAGCCCGTATTTCTCCGCCAGGTCGATGTAGTGGTCCATGACGCCGCCGCTCCGGTCCGTATAGACCCGGATGAGCTCGTAATTGCTTTTGCTCTGGCCCCAGGCGTAGATGAGGCGGGCGGCCTCCAGGGGGTCGATCTCCACGCCGCTGGCCTTCTGCAGCTTCGAGCCGATGGCCCCCACGTCCAGGCCGTGGGCGGTGACGGTGGAGGCCCGTTCCACCACGACGACCCTTGCTCCCGCCTCGGCGGCGGACTGGGCGGCGGCGCAGCCGGCGATGCCCGCGCCGATCACGGCCACGTCGCATTCGATGGTCCTGGTTTTCATGGTCATGCTCCTTTCAGAGTTCGGTCAAAGTATTTTTTCCATGCCGACCTTGTACGGCGTAAGCCCGAGCTTTTCGTAAAACCGCATCGCGCCGGGATTGCAGCTCCACACGTTCAGGGTGACGTTGTAGCAGCCGCACCGACGCGCATGGGCGAGGATGTGCTCGTAGATCGCGCTGCCCACGTGCCGGCCCCGCGCGGCCTCGTCCACGCAGATGTCGTCGATATAAAGCGTCAGGACGTCGTTCAGAAGCTGGGTGTTTTCGGGCCGCTGCAGGACGCAGAAGCCGTGGCCGAGCACGCGTCCGGCTTCGTCCGTGCAGACGAACACGGGGGTCCGGTCGTCGGCAAAGATCCCGCGCAATTCGTCCTCCCCGTATTTCGCCGCCGGCTTGAACAAGTCCGGACGGCCTTCGTAATGCACCCGATTGACCTGCCTGAGCAGTTCCATGACTGCGGGTATGTCGCGCTCCTGCGCGCGGCGAACAACGGTTGACATAATTTCCTCCTTTACGCGATAAGCGTATTCAAGCCTTGCTTTTGCCGGGAAGCTATGGTACACTTCCTTAAAATTCCGTAGGAAGGAGCGGGCGCTTGAAGAATTTTCTGTGGATCGTGCTGGTGAGCATGGTCCCCATGATCGAGCTGCGGGCAGCCATCCCCCTTGGCTGCGGCATGGGCCTGCCCGCCTGGCAGGTGTATGTCGCCGCCGTCGTGGGCAATATGATCCCGGTGCCCTTCATCGTCCTCTTCATCCGCCGCATCTTCGCCTTCCTGCGGAAGCACTGGAAGAAGCTGGGCGGCCTGGTGGACCGGATCGAGGCCCGGGCGATGAAGAAGAGCGGCCGGGTCCGGCAGTTCGAGATCCTGGGCCTGATGCTCTTCGTGGCCATCCCCCTGCCGGGCACCGGGGCCTGGACGGGGAGCCTCATCGCGGCCCTGCTGGACATCCGCCTGAAGCGCAGCATCCCCGTCATCCTCCTGGGGGTCCTGATCGCCGGGGCTATCGTGACCGCCGTCAGCTACGGCTTCCGCTTCGGCATCAGCGCGATCGCAAACTGAAGACTGGAACACGAAACACGGGGCTGCCTGCGCAGCCCCGTGTCAGAATACAGACAAAGCCTCGCAGAGTTCGCGCCCGCAGGCGCGAATAGAGTGGATCATTTTTCGCACGGACACGTGCCGGGCGAAAAATACCTCTCGCGGAGCGGACTGTGCGAGCAAAGCGAGTGCGGGGAGCGCAGCGTAAACCCTCTCACCGCGAAGCACGCTTCGCGGTGAATCAAGCTTTCGCCCCGTCCTTGGCCAGGCGGTTGCGGATGAAGAGGATCACGGCCACCGCGAAGGCGCAGGCGGCCACGAAGCGGTAGCGGAAATCCGTGGCGCCGGGGACGAGGGCGTTTGTGATGTTGGTGAAGACCACCGGGCTCAGGAAGCCGCCGGTGGAGGGGGCGATGGCGGAGATGATGACGCTGGTGACGGCGCTGTTCGTGGGGTCGGAGTCGACGCTGACGCCGAAGATGCACCAGGGGGTGAAGAGGCTCAGGGTGAGGCCGCAGCAGAACACGGCGATGAAAATGAGGGGCAGGGCCGTGGTGAGGAAGCTGAGGGCCACGAGTCCGGCTGCCAGGATGCAGAGGGCCAGCACCAGGGTGTCGTCCTGCAGCTTCCCGGAGATCTTTTTGAAGAGCAGGCCGGAGACCACGCCGCCGCCCATCTGCACGGCGGAGCAGATGCCCGCGATGGTGGAATAGTTGGCGAAGTAGGGGGCCAGGTGGGAGGAGATGTTCTGGCTCACGGTCACGTAGCAGAGCATGAAGACGAAGGCGGAGACGGCGTAAAAGAAGACCTTGGGCCGGATGGGGGAGCGCTTGCCGCCGTCGGCCGCCTTGGGGGTCTTGTAATTCGGGATGTTGATCGCCGCGACGATGGCGATGATCACGCCCACGGAGAGGACCAGATAGTCGCCGTACCAGAAGAAGCCCGCCAGGAGACCGCCGGTGAGGGAGCAGATGATGCCGCCCAGGCTGATGCAGGAGGTCTGCAGCCCCGTGAGGCTCTGCCGCTCGTCGGGCTCAAAGCAGTCGAAGATGATGCCGAAGGCATTGGTGACAAAGAGG
>JAFXUU010000068.1 GCA_017524845.1 Oscillospiraceae bacterium | reverse complement strand
TCCTGCACCCGCGCCTCGCTGGGGGTGGTGTCCAGTTCGCCGATCAGCTCATTCGTGATGCTGCCGAAGCCGGGGAGCTGCCCCAGCACGGGGTCCGCCATGGAGCCGATGTTGCTGACGGTGGAGGAGGGATCCATGGCCCCGCCGTTGGTCTCCCAGTAGATGAGGTCGTAGCTGCCGGTCATGGCGGCCATGAACCAGCCCATCATGTCCGCTGCCGGCGCCAGCTCCACGGAAAAGCCCACGGCCTCCAGCTGGGCCTTCACGCCGGACATGGCCGCCGCCAGGGTGCCGAAATCGTTGGTGAAGGAGATGGTCACATGCAGCTTTTCCCCGTCCTTCTCCCGGACGCCGTCCCCGTCTGCATCCGTCCAGCCCGCTTCCTCCAGCAGGGCGGAGGCCCTGGCGGCATCCGTTTCATAGGTGGTCACGGACACGTTGCAGTAGGGCTTCGAGGCATCGAACAGGGTCTCCGCCGGGGTCTCCACGCCGCAAAAAACGCTCTGGGCCAGGAGCTGCTGGTCGATGGCACAGGAGGCGGCCAGACGGACGTTTTTATCCGCAAAGACGCCTGCGGGGACGGTCTGCACCACCTCCGTATAGGTCTCGTTCCAGAGCATGGTGTCCTTGATGCGCATGCCCAGGTACATGCAGCGGCTCCCGGCGTCGTTGATTTTCGAAGCATATCCGGCGGCGGAAAGCTGCGCGAAGCCGTCGTAGGTGAGTTTGTCGGAGCCCAGGAGGGCGGTCACCTCTCCGCTCTGCAGGGCCAGGATCTTGGCGTCGTTCTCCGGGATCTCCTTCAGCTGGAAGGCATCCACATCGGGAGCCTCACCCCAGTACCGGGGATTGCGGACAAAGGTATAGGTCGTGCCGTCATAACTGTCGAACATATAGGGGCCGGTGCCCATGGTCTCGGCGGCACAATTGACAAAGGCTGCCGACGCGCCGCCCTCGAAGGCTTTGGGATTCACGATGGCATAAGGCAGGCAATAGGTCAGGTCGTTCAGGGCGGAGTAATAGGGGCTCGTCAGGGTCAGGACAAAGGTGGAATCGTCCGCTGCCCGGGTATCGGCAATGAGCACGCCGATCTTTCCGTAGTTGCCGACGTAGCTGCCCAGGTTCACGCGCGCAGCGTCGATGCTCTGCTTCACCGCGTCGGCGGTGAGGGGGGTCCCGTCGGAAAATTCCACACCGCCCCGGAGGTGGAAGGTGTAGACAAGCCCGTCGTCGCTGACCTCCCAGCTCTCCGCCAGGCAGGGCGCGATCTCGTTATTGTCGTCATAGCGGACCAGGGTATCATAGAAGTTCATGGTCCAGTAGGCGACGCCGAAGTTCACGGCGGTCTCCGGGGAGATGACGGGATAGAGCGAGGGGAAGGACCAGCTTTCCGCCAGCACGACGGTCTTGGGCTCTGCTGCGGGTGCAGGCGCTTCCGTAGGAGCGCCGCTCTGCTGCGGCGCGGCGGTCTGCTGAGGTGCAGGGGTTTGCGTGGGCGCTGCGGTGGGCTGCGGGGCGGCTGAGCCGCAGGCGGACAGGACAAGGCAGAAGGCCAGCACCAGCGCCACCAGGGTCAGGGGAAAGCACATGCGTTTTTTCAGCTTCATTTTACTTCTCCTTTTCGCATTTCGAATGGTATACGGAACGGCGTTAAAGCCGGTCGGTATCAGGCATAGGGCTCCATCTGTTCCACGAGCCGGCGGGACCAGGGATGCTCCAGACATCCCGGATCCCCGGTATAGGGGCGGTTTTCCACGATCTCCCCCCGGAGCATGACGGCGATCCGGTCCGCCATATACAGGGCCGCGTCCATATCGTGGGTGATCATCAGGGTGGCTGCCCCGGTCTCCCGGTGCAGCTCCCGGATCAGATCCAGGATCGATTCCTTCACCAGCACGTCCAAGCCGGAGGTGGCCTCGTCGAATATCAGATAGCGGGGCGCGGTGGCCAGGGCCCTGGCGATGCAGACCCGTTTCAACTGCCCGCCGGAAAGCTCTCCGGGGCGGCGGTCCGCCAGCGCCGACGGGAGCCGGAGGCGCTCCATCAGGGATGTGACGCGGGCTTTCTCCTCGGCCTTTGACAGACGGAGCAGATTGCGGATGGGCTCGGCGATGCTGCGGTACACGGAAAAATGCGGGTCCAGGGCGCTTCCCGCGTCCTGCAGCACCACCTGGATCTCCGCGTTCAGCCGCCGGTTTTTCCTTCTGGCGGGCGGGACCACGCTCTGCCCGTCCAGCAGGACGCTGCCGGAGGTGGGCGGGATGATTCCGGCAAGGATGCGGGACAGAGTGGTTTTGCCGCAGCCGGACTGCCCCACCAGCACGGTGAGTTCGCCGGGGATGAGGGACAGGCTCGCGTCCTTCACGGCTGTGGTTTCCGACTTGCCGTTTCTGTATGTTTTGGTCACATGTTCAGCGATCAGCATGGCGTGCTCCTTTGGATAGGGCGGAAGCCCGCACCAGGGCTTTCGTGTATTCCTTCTCCGGGGAAGCCCAGACCTCCCGGACGTCACCCCGCTCCACCAGGGTCCCCTCCCGCATGACCAGGACTTCACCCCCCAGCCGCCGGGCGGCGGCGAAGTCGTGGGTGACGAAAAGGACGGCGGCGCCCTTAGCCCGGAGGCGCACGAAGGCGTCTACGGTCTCGTTGCGTAGCACCACGTCCAGCGCCGTGGTAGGCTCGTCTGCGATCACCAGCTCCGCGCCGGTACTCAGGGCCAGAGCGATCAGCACCCGCTGGATCATCCCGCCGGACAGCATATTCGGCCTCGAATGGCATACCCGCTCCGTTTCCTCCAGCCCGGCTTCCAGCAGGGAGGCGCGTATCCGCGCCTGCCGCTGAGCCCTGTTCAGCTTGGTGTGAAGATGCAGGGTCTCGTCCATCTGTCTCCCGATGGACACGGAGGGGTCCAGGGCCGTCATGGGATTCTGGGGGACGAAAGCGACCTTTTTTCCATAGATCCCGGCCCGATGCTTCTCCGGCATGCCCAGCAGCTCCCCGCCGTCCAGGGATGCGCTGCCGGACACGCGGAAACGGCTCTTTTCCAGCAGCCCCATCACGGCGCGGCAGGTCATGGTCTTGCCGCAGCCGGACTGCCCCAGCAGGATGAGACTTTCCCCGGCCCCAAGGCGGAAGGAGAGTTTGTCCACCAAAGGCTGTCCCTTATCCTTCAAGGAAACGGACAGCTCGCTTACCTTCAGCTCCCTCATCCCTCGCCCTCCAGTACGTCCCGCAGGGCTTCCCCGAAGAGATTGAAGCCCGCTGCGGCGATCAGGATGCAGACGCCGGGATAAACCAGCATTTCCGGGTGGGTATAGATCATGCCCCTGGCGCTGCTGAGCATGCCGCCCCATTCCGCCGTTTCCGGCGGGAGGCCCAGCCCCAGGAAGGCGAAGCCGGAAACCATGAGGATGGAGGAGGCCACGCCGGTGGAGAGGTACACCAGAAACTGGGGAAGGATGTTGGGGATCAGGTGCAGGAGGATGAGCTTCCCGGTGCCGCAGCCGGAAAGCCGGGCGGCAAGAATGTAGTCCTTTCCCATCTCAAGGGCGGCATAGGAGCGCACCATGCGGGCAAACCAGGCCCACATTGCCACGACGATGGCGAGGATGACGGAGCGGACCCCCGTTCCCAGGATACCGATGACGGCAATGGCAATGACCAGCTGGGGAAAGGAAATGAAGGTGTCGCAGACAAAGGTCAGGATCTGATCCGGGACCCGGCCGCAGCAGGCGCCGAGGGCGCCGAGGAAGAGCCCGAGAACAGCCAGGATCAGCAGCACAGGGAAGCTGATGCCCAGGGAAGCCCTGGCGCCGTACAGCAGCCGGGACAGCTCACAGCGCCCCAGCTCGTCCGCCCCCAGCGGATATTCCGGGCAGGGAGCCAGGTACCGCTTCGTCAGGTCCGTAGCGTTGGGATCGTGAGGGGCCAGGAGAGGTGAGAGGAGCGCGGCCAGCAGCACGATGAGGATCAGCGCCAGCCCCAGGATCGCCTGGGGATTCCGGAAAAGCCTCTTAGCCATGGCTGTCCTCCCTCGCCGCCCAGGGGCAGAGCAGGCGGTTGGCCAGGTCTCCCAGAAGGTTGGCCGTGACAAATACGGCGGCTACGATCACGGCACAGGTGGCCACGGCGGTGGAGTCTGCGGCGGCGACGCAGCCTACCAGATAAGTCCCCAGCCCGCTGAGGCTGAAGACGTTTTCCACCACCGCTCCGCCGGCAATCAGGTAGCCCAGGTACTGACAGAACATGGTCACCACGGGGGGCAGGGCGTTGCGCAGGGCATGGCGGGTCAGGATCCGCCCCCGGCTGAGGCCCCTGGCCCTTGCGAAGTCGGCGTAATCGGAGCCCATTTCCTTCAGGAGAGAGGCGCGGAATACCCGGATAAAGCCGGAGAAAACCGGCACCGACAGGGCAAAGGAGGGCAGAAGATAACCCTTGAGCCCCGGAGCGGGAAGGACGGTGAAGATGGGCCTTTTTACCGCGAAGGCGATGAGCAGCAGGAAGCCCAGCCAGAAGGTGGGGAAGCTCAGACCCACCACGCTGCCGAAGCGGACGGCGTGGTCCGCTTTGCCGCCGGGCCAAAGGGCGCAGAGGAGGCTGACGGGAAGGGAAACAAGGACCACCCAGGCCAGGGAAAGTCCCACCAGCGCCAGGGAAACGGGCAGATACCGCCCCACATCCTCCATGATGGGCTTGAAGGAATAGATGGAGACGCCCACGTCCCCCCGGACCAGACCGGCCAACCAGGCCAGATACCGCGCCGGGAGGGGCTTATCCAGGCCCATGCTGCACCGCACTTCCTCGATCTGCTCATAGGTGGCATAGATGTTGGTCCGCCGGGCGATGATTTCCGCCGGGTCCCGGCCAAAGAGTCCGATGAGGGCAAAGCTCAGGATGCTCACCCCCAGCAGCACCAGCAGGAACGTCAGCGCCCGGCGCAGGATGTAATGTTTCATCAGGTTTCTCCCGAAAAATAACGATTTGGGCAAAGCGTTATAAAGAAGCTCCCGACCTTCCTTGGTCGGGAGCCTACGCCGTCGCCCTTTTCAGTTCTTCGATCAGCCGGAGGAAACCCGCCTCCGTAAAGGCGGCATACTGCCGGATCAGCCGTTTTATATCCTTCATGGGGTAACCTCCGTAAATCAGTTCCATGTATTGGGTGAATTTGATGCGCACGAAGAGATGCACCACCGCGCTCTCCACCGGCCCGGCGGCATAGCGCTCAAAGCAGCGCTGATAGGACGGCGCGAATACTTC
>JAFXUU010000067.1 GCA_017524845.1 Oscillospiraceae bacterium | reverse complement strand
GCGAGCTGGGCTTCCTTCTGCTTTTCCTTTTCGGGGTCGTCCACCCCCATCTCCACGCCCATCCCCTGGCCCACCAGGGTCATGGCCTCGTCCAGCTCCGCCTTGGTGAAGGCCCCGTACTTTTCACCCGCCTCCACAAGCTGCTGATAGCCGGTCCTCGTGTCCTTGCCCTTGCCGGGGGTTTTCAGATAGTAGGGCAGGTCGACGGTCACGTCGATGATGGAGGTGTTGAGCGTATTGGGAGAGACTGCGGGGGTATCGTGCATCTGCAGGTTCATCAGGTCTCTGGAGTATTTGGCGACCTGCGCCTTCAGGGCTTTTTCGCTGTCGCTTTTCAGCTTGTCCTGGAGGTCCATGAGCTTTTGCGTGAAGCGGTTGACGGTCTGATACTGGGGCGAGCTGCTGTTCAGGAAATTGCGGCTGCGCGCTTGCTGTTTCAGTTCTCTCGCATTTCTGATGGGCGGCATAGCTGTTCTCTCCTATAAGTGTTATTTTCTCAAAGTATCGGCTGGTCCGGTACATCTCTCTGGATGACCGGCGGCTCCTCTCTCCGGTTTGCCTCCGGCGCGCGCTCCGGCTCCCGCCGGGCCCGGAGGGGCTGCCGCTCCTGCTCGTACTGGGCGGCCAGGGTCTGGGCGCTGCGGTCGGCCAGGAGGCCCCGGTTCATGTTCTCCCGGAAGGCCGCGTCGTCCATGTACCGCTCCGCCAGGCGGCGGAAGGCCGGGTCCTGCCGCAGCTGCTCCGCCCGCTCGCGGAAGGCGCCGTTGGTGATCTGCTCATTGCCCTTGGCGGACATGGCCAGCTGCTCGGAGGCGAGGATGTTCGCCAGGTGCTGCTCGGTGAAGTGGCGGTTCAGGGGCGTGTCCCCCGTCAGGCGGCGGATGGAACGGTTGATCTCTCCCTGGGCGCTGCGGACCACTTTTTTCCGGGCCTGGTTCCGCACGTCCTCCAGCCTCTTCCGGGCTTCCTCGTACCTGCGCTCCTTCTCCCGGTCGATCCCCTTGTCCAGGTCCTGTACGACCTCCGCGACCTCCCCCATGTCGGCCAGATGGCGGAGATCCTCCCTGGCCTTGTCGTCCTGCATCACCTTCATGAAAGCGGTGCCGGGCTGCTTGAGCTTGCTCTTCTCCTTGTTCAGCGCCTCCGGGGAGATGAGCCGGTTGGGGTCGCCGCCGGAGAGCTGCCGGATGGCGATGGACTCGGCGGCCACGTCCAGGGTGAAGGAATCCCGGATCTTGTCCATATTCTCCTGCGTCAGCTCCTTCGCCGTCTTCGAGCCGGTGAGGCGCTGCGGCTCGAAGGCCTCGGGGGCCACGTAATCCGGGTTGGCCGGGTTCTCGACGCCCCGGCCCGTGTTCATGCGCCTGCAGTAGCGTTTGAAATCCGCGGCGGGCATATAGTTCTTCAGGAGGGCCATGCTCTCCACAAAGCCCTCAGCCTCCTTCTCCCCGCCCGGCTTCACATATTTCGTGCCTCCGTCGTTATAGGCCTTCACGGCGTCGATCAGGGCCTTGGTGCTCTCGCCGCTCATCTGAACGCCGCTCTCCGCCAGGGTCTGGGCAGTCTCCAGCTGCTTCATCATCTCCTGATATCGTTTGCCCCGCTGCTCGATCTCCGGGGAGCCGGTGGTGGGCGCGCCCTCCGCCTTCTTCTTCAGCCCGTCGATGGCGGACTTCAGGAGCTTCGCGTCCGCAGCCACCAGCTGTTTGTCCTCGGGCCGCTTGTATTTCCGGTCCAGCTCCTGCTGCCGCTTCGTCTCCAGCTCGGCCATGGCGGCGAAGAGCCCGTCGGTATCGTTTTTCCCGATGAGCTCCAGGGTCTTCGGATCCTTCATCAGCCGCTTGAAGGCCTTGCTGCTCTCGATCTGACGGCGCATGGCGCTGTGCTTCTCCCGGTCGATGCGCTTGTTCTTCCCCGCGGGCTGCATCATCATAACGGTGGCCAGGAGGGACGCCGCCTTGGAGGAGGCGGTGTAGTCCTCCAGGCGGGCCTCCTTCAGCCGTTCCATATGCTGGCCGTAGGTCTCGTAATCCTGGGGCCCGAATATTCTCTCTTTCGGCATGATCTGTCTCCCCTATCCTGCTGTCCTGCCGCTCCGGCGCAGTCCGCCGGAGGCCGTGATATTACGCGATGCCCGATTCCCGCGCCAATGCCGCCGGGGCGGCTTCCGCCTGGGGCGTCCTGGGCTCCCTCCGGGGGGCGGCCACGGAGGGCGCGCCCCGGTCCGGGACCGAGAAGGGCGGCTCCCCCGTCCCGCGCCGGGCGTTCATGCTGTCCGTCAGGGCCCGCACCCCCGGATTTCGGGGCGCGTCCGGCACCCCCACCGACAGGGCGGCCAGGGCCAGCTCCACCCCCGGGTCTCCCGGCTCGTGCTTCCCCTCCAGGAGGAAGGACTCCGCCGCGAGGAGGAGCCTGGAGCTGTTCACCGCGTCCGCGTTGTTGATGCGGTAGCGCGCGCCGGTGAAGCCCCTGGCGGCCTGGCGGAGGGCGTTCCACTTTTTCCCCTGTTCGCCGGGGTATTCCCTGGCCTTCATCCGCTCCGCCAGGCGCTTCATGTCCCTCTGCGCCGCCTGGAAATCCGCCTTTTCGGAGAACTGAAAGGCGTCCCTGGTGCTCTTCAGGGCGGCGGCCACGCTGCCGAATTCCCGGCGCTCCAGCATCTCCGCCGTACGCCGGTTCCTGAGGGTCAGGAGGCACAGGGGCATGCCGGAATAGACCCGGGCCTCCCGGTCCAGCTCCGTGCCCTGGAGGGCGGGGAGCCCGGCGTTGCGGCACATGCAGTGGGTGAGGGCGGTGAAGACCCGGCAGGTCTCCGCCGGGAGGGGACCTGTGCAGTCCAGCTCGTCCTTTTCCCGGTATTCCGCAGGGCCCGGCGTGCGCCTGGTGTTCATCAGCAGGTATTCCGCGTAGGTGGGGCCCCGCGCCTCGATGCGCCGGTGCAGCTCCGCCTTCTTCCCGGCCAGGTCCACGCCCTTCGGCAGGGTGAGACTGTCCGCGGTGAGCAGCAGCATGCCCTCGAAGCGCTTCTCCGTTTCGCTGCCGCTCAGGCTGCCGTAGTTCCACTCCATGTAATTCGGATCGGTCTTCCGCATGATCTGGCCTGAAAGAAGCTCCGTCTGCTCCAGGTCCAGCATATCCGCCTCCGCTGCCTTCTTCGGTTCTCCCAGCAGGAACGCCGCAGACTGCAGAGAAAGCCGCTGCATATCCCGATTCAGTTCTGGCGCGTCGCTGCCCGCAAGCTTACGTTCCAGCTCCGACATCAGCTCCGCTCTGGATATCCGCTTTTTCCCTGGCATTCCTTTGACTCCTACCGGTTATTCCGCCGCGGCGGTCTCTTCGTTCCTCATACCGATCCTCCGTTGAAACCGGACAGGGAATTGCGGGAATGATTTGTGTCAGCCGAGGCGAAGGACACCGGCGGACTGTCGCCCGCCCAGGACGCCGGCGAAGGCCGGCGCAAATCAGGCCGCAAGGACTGTCGGTTTTTCATGGAAGATTCGTATCAGAGCTTTTTCATGATCGTGAGGATGTTTTTCCCGTCCTCATAGGAATACTGCACGTCGTCCGTGAGCTTCTTCACCAGCAGGATGCCCAGGCCTCCCACCCGCTCCATCAGCGCCTCCCGGGAGGTATCCGCGTCCTCCCGGGCCAGGGGGTCGAAGGGCACGCCGCCGTCCAGGAAGCGCAGCACCACCCGCAGGGGATCCTTCAACACCTCGCAGTCCACCTCCGCCTCCCCTTCCCCGGGCTTGTAGGCGTAGCTCGCGATGTTTACGAAGATCTCCTCGACGGCGAGGCGGAGCTGGAACAGCGTACCCTCCCCGCAGCCCAGGGAAGCCAGCTTCTCCATCACGAAGTCGTTTACTCTGTCCAGCTCTTCGATTTTCGCGGGAACCGTTATGCTGTCCATAGGTCGTTCCTCCAATACGGGGAAATCAGGCTCAGACAAATTTGAACAGTCGGGTGAAGCCGGTGAGCTCGAAGACCTCCATGACCGACTTGCTCACGTTCTTCGCCGTCAGGCTGCCGCCCTTGCGGTGCAGGTCCATGTAGGCGTGCTTGAAGGCCCGCAGGCCCGCGCTGGAGACGTACTCCAGCTTCGCCATGTCCAGGAGAATACCGTCGAATTTCGCGGCCACGTCCGACAGGATCTTCTCTACGTCGCCGGCGTTGCTCGCGTCGATATATCCCTTGAGCTTCAGCTCCGCGTCGCTGCCGTGCTTGATGAGATTCACTTCCAGATTCATGCTTGCGTATCCTCCTCTTCCGTCGCTTCGGGGGTTTGCCAATTCTCCGCAGGGGCTTCCTGCCAATATCCTTCGGGGGCCTGCCCGTTCTCGACGGGGGCTTCCTCCCAATATCCCTCGGGATTCTGCCAATTCCCTCCGGGGGCTTCCTCCCAATGTCCCTCGGGGTTCTGCCAATTCTCTTCGGGGGCTTCCTCCCAATATCCCTCGGGGTTCTGCCAATTCTCTCCGGGGGCTTCCTCCCAATATCCTTCGGGGGCCTGCCAATTCTCTCCGGGGGCTTCCTCCCAATATCCTTCGGGGGCCTGCCCGTTCTCGACGGGGGCTTCCTCCCGGGATCCTTCGGAAGCCTGCCGGTTCTCGACGGGGGCTTCCTGCCAATACTCTTCGGGGGCCTGTCCGTTCTCGACGGGGGCTTCCTCCCGGGATCCTTCGGAAGCCTGCCGGTCCTTCCCCTTCCTCCGGCCTTTTTTGCTCTTTTTGACCTTCGGCTCCGCCGCGGGCCGCAGCTCCTCCGCAAAATCCTTCTCAAAAGCGGCCAGGGCCCGGAGCCGGGAGATCCAGCTCAGGAGCCCCCGCCCGGTCCAGGCGGTGAGCGCCCACTGCCCCTCCTCCCGGCGGAAGGTCAGCACCGCAGGCTTCGTCAGCAGATAGCGGATGAGGCAGGCCGCCGTCTCCGGCTGCTCGCGGAGGTAAAGGGCGCGGCCGAGGGAGCCCATACGGTCCCGCGCCGCCGGCAGGAGGTCTTCCTCCCCGCTCTCCCCCGTATACCGGCGGGTCGTCCCCCGGATGCCGAAGAAGCGCACAGCGCCCGCGCCGTCGGTCACACCCACGGGGACGAGGAAGGCACCGGGCTCCGGCACGGCGAGCCTGCCGTCCTCCAGAAGGACCGTCCGCCCCATCAGAATGCTGCGGATCTCTTTCTTCTCGCTTCTCTCCTTCTTCATGGCTCAGGAGCTGCGCTCGTTCCCCAGGACCATGGAGTTGCGCAGCTTCAGATCGTAGAACACCTCGTCCGCCCGGAAGACGTTGCTGCGGATCTCCGTCAGGTCCATGGGCCCGAACTTGTAGAAGGGGCACTTGTAGGAGGGGGTATACTTCGTTTTCAGAGGATAGGAGTTGAAGGAGACGATGATGCTGTTTCCGGTGCTCTCCTGGTTGTTCAGCCGCTGGAGCTCGCTGGGATAGATCAGCGGGCGCACCTGGGTCTGGGAGGAGACGTTGATGTCCCCCGCCTTGGAGCCCAGGCTGCTGCTGGTGCTGGTGGTGCGCACCGTCATGTTCCCGCACATCTCGGAGAACATCTTGCAGGTGTCCGTATCGTTGGAGCCGATGAACATCTTGACGCCGCAGTTGCCGATGACGATGTCCGCGACCTCCTTGCCGTAGACGTTGGTGAGCTGCACGAAGCTCTGCACCACCATGCTGAACCAGATCTTCCTGCTTCGGCCGACGGTGATCATCTGGCCGAACTTGTCGATCTTCGGCATATTGCCGAACTCGTCCATGATATAGTAGACGTTCCGGGGCAGGGTCTGGCCGGGAAGGCCCGTGGCGATCTTGATGAGCGCCTTGTAGGTGCTGAGGATGAAGAGGGAAGCCAGCGAGTGCCGGGTGTCCTTTTCATCGGGGATCTTCAGGAACAGGGCGGACTTCTCGAAGGCGAAGCGGTCCGGCCGGATGTCCGTGGCGCTGGTGAGGCCGCAGAGGCCCCGGTCGTTGAAGATGGTGAGCTTGTCCAGGGTGACGGACATATAGCTGGACATGGTCTGCTCCGGCGCGGAGAGCACCTGCCGGGAGAGCTGGAAGGCCTGGGAGAGGGCGCTGCGCCCCTCGAAGTATTCCTTCAGGACCTTGTAGTTGCTGTCGCTGTTGCTCAGGGCCTTGTTCACGTTGAAGAGGTTGAATTTCTCCTTGGTCATGCCCAGGGAGGGATCGCCGCTGTCCTCCAGCATGGCCAGACAGACGGCGGTGACCAGGCTCCGGGCGCCCCGCTCCCACATCTGGTCCTTCTCGTTGGTGATGGGCACGAGGCCTCCCACCAGGTCCTGCAGGTCCTCGTACATCTCGTCGTAGATCTTGTTGCGGGAGACCTCGATGTCCGATTTGCAGTGGTCCATGTCCAGATAGGCGCAGCCGTTCCACTCCACCCAGGGCGCGCCGTCCTCCCCTTCTCCGTTCATCCGCCGGAGGTCCGGGTAGTCGGACATGGGATCCAGGTGTGCGATGATGCCGGAGCCCGCGTGCAGGTATTCCTGATAGGCGTCCCAGATGGGCTCCAGGGGGTTCCAGCGGCTGGAGGAATAGGTGTCGCGCAGGTCCAGGACCATCACGTTGTAGCCCCGGTCCTTCAGGAACTTGGAATGCAGGTCGAAGAGCTCGCCCTTCGGGTCCGTCATGATCATGCTGCTGCCGCAGTTGGTGGCGGCGATCAGCTGGATCATGGGGTTGATGAAGGTGGTGGTCTTGCCGGAGCCGGTGGCGCCGATGACCAGGGCGTGGACGCCGGACTTGAAGTTTCCCTCCAGCACGCCCTTCCTGTTCAGCACCGCCCGGGCGGGCACCCCGTCGTTTTTCATATCGGGCAGGGTCTCATAGGTGAACTTGGGGAAATACTTGTCCCGCTCCGCGTCCGTGAGGAAGCGGCTGTTTTCTAGGGGGCTCTCCTCCATGGTGTTCTTGGAGGCGCTGCCGCCCAGGAGGCCCCGGCCCTTGCGCCCGGCCCCCACGCGGAAGCCGCCGTTGATGGCGTAGAGGGTCAACAGCAGGAGGCTGACGAAGCCCCCCAGGGCCCAGGTCTGCCACTCCAGCAGCAGGGCGGCGCGGAAATGCCAGCCGTCGTTCAGCACTGCGGAGGTGATGTTCTCGAATAGGTAGCGCAGCAGCGTTCCCATGAACAGGGACGCGGCGACGAAGAGCACGAGATCCAGGATCAGGGATTTCGTGTCCACCTCCTTGATCCATTTCAGCAGGTCGTCCTTCAGTCTTTGCAGCATTGGCGGTTCCTCCCCGATTTCCGTCCGTTATCCGTCAGCGTTTCCCATGCGCAGGCTGTGATCCAGCAGCAGGAGCGAGCTGCCGTCCGACGTGAGCTCCAGCACGATCTCCGTCCCGCTCACGCTGTCGCTCATGCGCACCAGGGTCGTCCCGGTCCCGGCGCCGGCCCGCAGATACGCGGCGGCGGTGTTGTCACGGGTGATGACGCCCAGGACCGCCGCGACGGCCTCGTTTTCGGAGACGCAGGTCCAGCCCTCGTCGGGCTTTTCGTAGACGTACTCCGCTTCTTCCTCCGGCGCTTCCCCGGCTTCGTCCGGCGTCTCGTCGGTATGCGCTTCCTTATCTTCTTCCTCTTCCTCCGGGACCGGGCTTTCGTCCGTCACGGTGACGACCAGGTCCCCGTCCGCATCCGTGAACACCAGATAGGGATAGTCCGTGCCCTCCCCGCCCGTCACCGTGCCCTGGAGGGGCCTGCCGCTGATGCTGAGCACCGCGGAGCTGAGAGCTTTGCCCTCCCGGGTGGTCTCCGTCAGGGCGGAGAGCTCGTAGATCCGGTCCGTTTCGTTTCCGGAGCGGCAGAGGGCGAAGTGCAGGACGCTCCTCCCCGCCTCCTGCGGGACGAGGGTGAAGCGGGTCCGGCCCTCCTCCTGTGCCGTCTCCACGGTCGTCCGGCTGTCCTCCCCCACCGGGATCCAGAGGCAGTCCGGCGCGGCGGACCGATCGATCTCCAGCACGAGGCTTCCGTTTTTGCCCGCCGCCCAGGTGTAGGGGTAGTCCGTGTCCGTCCCGCCCGTGACGGGCTTGCCCCGGCCGCCCCGCACGATCAGGGCGATCACCGCGACGGCGACGATCACGGCGAGGATCGCGGCGGCGGGGATCGCGTACCGTTTGACGCTCTGCCGCTTCTCGAAGCGCTCGCTGTCGAATATGACGTCCTTTGCCATCTTCAGCCCTCTTCCCCGGCGTCGCCCGTATCGCCCGCGCCGCCGGTTTCTCCGGTTTCGCCCGCGTCTCCCGCGTCGCCGGTTTCTCCTGTGTCGCCTGTGTCGCCGTCGTCGCCGGTCTCGCCGTCGTTCCCGGCATTCCCGTTATCTCCGGTCTCGCCGTCCTCTGATTTGTCGCCCTCTCCGTCGCCGATGACGTAGTACGTGTCGCCCCCGGCGTTCTCGATGGCGTCCTGTATCGCTTCGGTCTGTTTCATGATGAGCGCGTTGCTCTTCGCCGTATCCAGCTGACTGAGGGCGGCGGTCAGGGGATTGTCCTCGGCGCGGACGGACACGTCCACGGTGAGGACCGTCTCGCCCGTCCCGGCGGACACCGCGGTGATGCGGTAGTAGAGGATGCCGCCGGTGTAGTTCCGCGGGGCCTCAAAGCGGATGGCGGCGCCGTTCGCTTCGAAGGAGCCCTCCGTATCGCGGACAAGGTCGATGGCGCTGAGCACGGCCCGCGCCGCGGCGCTGATCTCGTCTGTGGATTCCGGATCCTCCAGCAGATCCTCCGCCTCCGACGCGAGGGCCTCCAGCTTCTCCTCCGAATACCCGTGGGTCGCGCCCAGATCCGCCTGCCCCGTCGCGCCGGTCAGGGGATCCAGATCCCGGACGTCGGCCGTGAAGCCGGCGCTTTCCGACAGGTGGGGTTCGATCTCCAGCGAGCCGCCGGAGCGCAGGAGCTGGGTGCGGGAGCCGCCGTAGAGGATGCCGACGGTATCCTCCGCCGAACCCTCCGCGTCCATGACCCGGATCACGCCCGCCGTACGCACCGCGTACCAGGCCTCCAGCGCCTTCACCAGGGGATCCTCCTCGCTGCGGACGACGACGTCCACATCGAAGCTGACCTCCGGGATCTCCTTCGAGCTGACGGTCAGGCGGTATACGATCCGGCTGCCGGTGTAGTTCCTGGGCGGCGTGAAAACGATCTCCGTCGCGCTCTTGTTCGTCCACTTGCCCGTGGTCTTCATCAGCTGCGATGCGGCTGCGGCCACGGCCTGGGCCGCCTCCCGCTCCGCGTCGCTCAGCGCCGCGGCGGCGGAAGCCTCCGCCTCGCCGAGAAGGGCCTTGAGCTCCTCCTGGCCGTAGCTGTGGGTCTCGTCGATATAGCCCCGCTCCAGCTCGCCCGTCTCCTGATTCACGGCCTGCAGGGCCACGCCGAAGCCCTCGTCGGAGCCGGAGAGCTTCACCTCCAGGAGGATCTCGGAGCCGGAATCCACGGTCAGGCTCTTCAGCTCGCCCGTGGACAGGGTGATCTTCTCTCCCGTCTCCGGCTGAGGCGCGGCGATTCCCTCCGCGCCCTCCGCCTTGGGCTGCGCGCCTGTCACGGTCCCCCGCAGCAGCACGTCGGACAGGCCGATGCGAAGGGGCTCGCCCTCCAGGATGCGCTGGTCCACCTTGCGGCTCACGGGTCTGCCGGTCAGGCCGACGGCGGCGGAGATGCTGTCCAGCTTCCAGGAAGCCGGGTTATCCTTGGGCTCGGCGGGCCCGTCCCCGGACCACTGGGGCTCCTCATATTCGTCCTCGTGCCAGGGTTCAAGCTCGATCCAGCGCAGCTCCCCGAAGTCGGGGATCATCAGCCGGACGGTGTCCTCCGCGCCGGCGCCGAAGGCTTTGTCGGCATCGCAATAGAGCCGGATGTCTGCGACGGGCAGGGTCTTCGCGTAGCCGTAGATATCATAGTAGCCGATATTGGCCCGGATGGGATCCTTCGTTCCGGCGGAGATCGCGGCGGTGTCCTCCGCCGTCTTCAGCTCCAGGGTCAGCAGGGACACGCTGCCGTCGAAGCCCGCGCGGATGGGGGAGAGCCCGGGGCTGACGGGGGCGCTGATGAATTTCTCCGCCCGAATGCTGCCGTCCTGGGCCTGATCCGCCACGTAAAGGCTGCTGACGCCCACGTCCAGCTTGCCCATGGAGACGAGGTTCACCCCCGTGATCTCAGCCGCGTTGCCCAGGTTGAAGTCCAGCTCCAGGATCTGCCCGGGCCGGATTTCGGCATAGCAGTCGGAAAGGAAGATGTATTTGCTGCGGTATTCCAGCCCGGACGGATCGTCCACGCGGTAGTAGAGGGCCACGGCCAGGTCGTTCGCATTCGCTTTGACGGCCTGCTTCTCCGTATCGTCGCTCAGCTGGAGCAGCACCCGCTGGGTGCTGACCGCGGTGGTGCCCACGGCGGGGGTCAGCGTGTTGCCCATGCCGACCAGGGGGTAGCTCTCGATCAGAACGCCGCCCCGGACGACCTGCAGCACCCCTTGGGGGATGATGGGCTGGGCATTGCGCAGCAGGGTCGCGGACCAGTCCACTCCCCCGATGGCCTGCAGATTGCTGGCGCTCAGGCCCACGGCATAGAAGACCGGGTTGCCCGCGCCGTCCGTGCCCTTTTTCATCAGGCCGGAGGAGATCTGCATGGTCTGCATGGTGACGGCGTTCGTGTACCTCACCGCCGCGACCACGTCGTAGTCGTCGGGATCGGCCGCGTCCTTGGCCGTGGAGGGATAGAGGATGAGGTTCAGGGAATCGTTGCTGGAATTGGGGACGCGGCTGATCTTGGAGGACCATTTGGCCGCATCCGCGCTGAGCTGGATGGTCTCGCTGTCCAGGGCGAAGCCGATGGCCTTCATGCCGGTGTTCTGCCCCGCGTCGAACACGGGCAGCGGGGTCGTGACCGTCTCCGGCGACCAGACGGCCACGAGGGTCGGTTCCTCCCCCTTCTTATAGCGGTAGGCGTAAGCGCCGGAGGGATTCAGATAGCGGATGCCCTGGCCGTTGAGCTGGTAGATCTCCACCCGCTTGATGGTCCACTGGGTCACCGTATCGCTGCGCACAGTCAGCGTCATGTCGGTGAGCTGGTACACGTTTTTGATGGTGACGAGGAAGCTGTCCACGGAGCCGGGCAGGAACTGATAGCGGCTGTCGCTGACGTAGTAATCGACTTCCTCGGTCTTGGTTTCGGCGCCGACCTTATACCTGCGCGTCTTGGAGCCGGGCAGGCCGCCGTAGGCGTTCATGGCCGCCACCGCGTCGAAGCCGCTGATGGGCTTGGGATCCGAACGTCCCTCGGCGTTGATGAAATTCAGGTCCATGCTCACGCCGCCGGAGAACTGCACTCCGGTGGGATAGTCGGCCGTGGTGATGCTCACCAGAAGGTTCGTGCTGTAGCTGGTCTCCGTGATGGGGAAGGTGGTGGCCAGCTCCGCCAGGCTGCGGCCCTGGGCGCCGGCGTTGGAGCCGTACTCGCCCGGGTCGCGGTAGTCGATGCCCACCCAACCCTCGTCCTCGGAGGCGGCGATCTTGGCGGTCCAGGTGGGGCTCACCGCGTCCACGGTATCCCGGGTGACGCTGATCTCCTCGATCTGGAGCTTATCGTAGATATCGCTGTTGGAATCCTGGGAATCCGGGATCACCTGCACGGCCACCACCTCGCCGTAATCCTGGCTGGTGGGGATCTTGAACTGCACCAGCTCGCCCGTGCCGAAGGCGTCGCCCACGATCTGCTGGTTGGCCAGGGTGCAGCCGCTGTTTCCGTTTTCAAAGATCAGGCGGAAGTAGAAGAGGTTTTTGCTGCCGCAGTCGTCGTTCCCCGTGTTCACGGTCTTGCCCGCCACCTGCACGCTGACGGTGTAGCTGCAGCGCTCCTTGGTGAAGCCCAGGTTCTGGAGGGCGTCGTTATAGGTCATGTAGTGGCGCAGCTGGTCCCAGGGCACGTCGTCCTTCTTGGTGACGTCCTTGCTCTCCCCGTCGAAGACGTAGGTGTCGTCGTCGTCCTGCACCAGGGTGCCGGGCTTCCAGTCGGAATCCTCGTCCGTCGGATCCGGGCGATCGTCCTCCGACTCGTAGACCGTACCCAGGGTGAAGCACTCGCCGTCGGTCTCCACGTCCCGGGAATAGACCAGGTGGCTGTACAGACCCCCGGGATGGTTGTTCAGACCCGTGACGGCGATCTCCTGCCAGTCGGCCAGGCGGGCGGAATACTTCCGCTCCCCGGTCTCCGCGTCCGGCATCTGCACCCTGGCGATGGTCATGCCGGTGAACTGCCACTCGTCGTCCCCGTCCAGCCGGACGGAGACGCTCCGGAACTTGCTGACGCCCTGGAGGGGGATCATGAACTGCACGGTGCCCCCGTCCCGGAAGCCGTAGTTATAGGCGAAGTCCTCGACGTTGCCGGGCCACTCGCCGTAGAACTCCCGCACATAGTCCCGCACCCGGTATTCCGTGCTGGTGAGCTCCTTGTCCTGCATGCTGATGTAATCGAACTGAAGGTACACGTCCGCAGTGGTGCCCGCGTTGGGCACGTTGTCCGTGGAGACGGTGATCAGGTAGCGCTCCATCCGGTCCTTGGGGATCAGCTTCGTTCCGGTGAGGAAATCCCGCAGGAGGATGGGGACGGTCTGGTCGGCGGCCAGGGGAACGCCCTCCGCCGAGGTAGCCGTGGCCAGCTGGACGGGGGAGGCGCCCACGAAGCGGGTCCGAAGGGTGGCCCCCTCCAGCCCCACCTGCGCCGTCACGTCCGTATACACGGCGATGCAGAGATAGCTGATATCGTCCTCCGCGCTCTGTCTCACGCGGCCGGAGCGGATGGGGTCGTTCTTCGCGGCTGTGTTCTCCACCACCACCGCCCGGATCTCCGTGTCGGTGTTCATGAACAGCCATTGCTGGTTGCTCGTCCCGTTATAGGTCCAGGCCTGGACCTTTCTGCCGGTGGACTGTGAAACGTCCAGACAATACTTATCGGGCCGGGTGGGCATGGCGGACAGCAGGGCATAATACCCGTCCCCCACGTCCTTCAGTTCCCATCGCTGGTCTTCATTCCCGACGTTTTTCCAGCGGCTGAGCCTTACGAGCATACCGTTGCTGACCGCGCCCGCGCCCGTTGCAACGGTCAGCACCTGGTCCTCAACCCAGGGGTCAATGAGACAATACGTCCCGTCGTATTCTTTTCTCAGCAGCCAACGCTGCGTGCCTCCCTCAAGGGCGATCGCCGGCGCGCCGCCTGATTGTGATACGTCCAGGGAAAGGACTTTTTCGGGAGCGTTTCTCGGCGACAGGTAGAAGACGCCCCCGTCCACCGGGATATTGGGCGCGCTGACGAAATCGATCCTGCCCGTGACGATATGGGCCGCCTCCGCGGCCTTTTCCTCTCCCAGGGTGAGGCTCACGCTGTCCATGCTTTGGAAGAAGGGCAGCGTGGCAGGGATGGCGAGGGCATCCCCCTGCTGGGCGAATTCGGCGATGTAGGCGTCGCCCAGCACCTCCATGATCTGGCCCAGCGCGTTGATCACCAGGGGCAGGACGACCTCCCGGATGCAGCCGTAAGTATCCGTGTAGCGGATATTGAGAGCGGCCGTCTCACAGAATTTCAGCTCGCTGATCCTGGTCTTCCCCTCGGAGTAAATGCCGTTGAGGGACTCGAAGCCCGCCCCGGCCACGTCCGCGAAGTCGATCCGGAAAACCACGCGGCTTTTGAGCTGGCTCTCCACTTTGGCGCCGCTCCCGGGCATCATGACCAGCGACGCATTGGCGGAGGACGGGGTCGCCTCGTATATACCGGCGCTGCTGGTCCACTTGAAGGTGACGCCTCCGATGGGCATCAGCACGTCGGCAACCAAGGCGCCGGCGAAGTCGATGAAGCCGGTGTCCGAATACCAGCCGTACATCTCCAGCCCGTAGAGGGTGTCCACCCGGTAGATGTGCATGCCCTGGCAGGACCAGTTGCCGTGCTCCTCGTTCCGTCTGCCGAAGACCTGGATTTTGTCGAAGCTCTTCACCTCGTCTACCGTGGAGAACATGAACTGATCGGTAGCCACGGAGCCCAGGGCCTTTTTGGTGTTCAGCTCCGCCGTTCCGTAGCCGAAGACGTCGTACACCTGCTGCCGCCGCGCGTTCCGGTTCCCCTGGGCTGAGGCGGCGTCGAAGCCGTCGGAAATGGCGTCCTCACCGGGTACCAGGACCGTGGTGCGCTGATCCCCATCGCCGGTGGTGTAGTGGATGATGAAATACAGCACGTTCTCCGCCACGCCGCCGCCCTGGCGGGTGCCGCTGCTGACCTCCAGGATATAGGTGTTGGTCATGGCCTTCCCGGCGGAGACGGTCTTGTCCGTGTTGTCCAGAGTCTTCCAGATGGAGGAATCGCTCTCGGCCGCCCGGGTCGGCGCGGGCAGGAACCCCAGACCCATCAGCAGGGCAAGCGTGAGGGCAAGGAGGCGGCGCACGCGGCCGCTCCGGGTCCTCATATCCCGTTTCATCCCTTCACGCTCCTTTACTCCAGGTCGTACGCGGCGTTCTGCCGTTCGCGGCTTCGCTTCTCTGCCTGAGCCTTGACCTCCGCTTCCAGATCCTCCAGGGAGATCTCCATGACCTCCTTGCCGTTGGCGCGCATGCGCTCGAAGGGCGTCATGTTCATGAGGCTGGAGGCGAAGCTGCAGAAGGCCTTCATGAAGTCGTCCTCGTCTTCATCCTCGTCTTCGACCTCATCCTCGCCGTATTCCTCGTCCTCGTCCCCGGACTCCTCGTCTTCCTCGTCTTCTTCGTCTTCCTCGTCTTCGCTGAAATCCGCGTCTTCTTCGTCCTCAGACAGGGCGGAGCTCTCGAAGAGGTCCACGAGCTCGCCGTCCTCCTCCTCGGGATAATCGTCGTCCTCCAGGGTGTCGAAGGGGCCGAGCTCCTCCTCTTCCTCTTCCTCCGGCTCAGGAAGCTCCTCCGGCTCCGTCCATTCCTCTTCCGCGGCCGCCGGGACGAAGCCCTCGGTGCGCAGACGCTCGTTCTCCTCCTGGAGCATGCGCAGACGCTCGTCCATCTCCCGCAGCCGCGCCTCCAGGGCGGCGGTGAGACCGTCGGACGGCTCCTCCGGCGCGTATTCCTCGGCGGGGGGCGCGGCCAGGGGGTTCAGAGGAACGGCCCCGCCCCGCTCCGCCGCGTCGGCCATACGGCTGAGGGCGGAGGCGATGCGGCCGAACACCTCGCCGCTCCCCATGGGATCCATGGGATAGCCCTGGGGGACCGGCTCCGCCTCGTAGGGAGGCTCGGGGCGATCCTCCGGCGTTTCCTCCTCCGTGATGCTGAAGGTGACGCCGCCGGAGGAGGCGGGGTATTCCTCTTCCTCCCGGGCATAGGCGTCGTATTCGTCCTCGTCGAAGACGTTGAGGACGACGAGACCTCCGGAGGCCTCTTCCTCGCCGTAGTCTTCCGGCTCCGGCCGCCGCTCGACCCGGACCGCGTCGTGCTTCTCCCGGCTGTCCTCGATGAAATCCTCCCAGTTCCGGGCGCCGTCGTCCCCGGAGAAATACCGGCTCCGATAGTCCCGCTCCTGGAACATGTCCGCGATGCCCTCGGCGGTGTCGATCTGGAAGGTGCTGCGGCTGGTGGGGCTCATGATGGCGAAGGCCAGGCCTCGGGGCGCCTGCACGATCTGCTCCTGCTCGGTTTCGTTGATGCCGCCGGCGTTTTCATAGAGCCGCACCAGATCCTGGATGTCGTTGGGGGCCAGGGCGAAGATCATGCTGTACTGGCAGGCGTTGATGATGGCCGTGGATTTCCTCGCCAGCTCCTCGGAGCCCACGAAGTCCTTGATGTTCTGGGTGATGACGATCTGCATGCCGTTGTATTTACGGATGCGCTTGGCCAGCTGGAACATAAAGTCCAGGGCGATGGGATACTTCGCGTCGATGAAGACGTGGGCCTCGTCGATGACCACCACGATCTTGCGGCTGGCTCCATATTTCGTGTTGTAGTCCCGGTTCTTGATGATCTCGTTGTCGATGTACTTCAGCACCAGGAGCATCTGGGCGTTGGAGATCGTCTGGTTCCGGTTGGCCAGCATGGACTGGAAGTTGAACACCGTGAAGTTCTCGTCGGTGGTCACGGTGCTGGGCCCATTCCAGATGTTGGCGTTCCGGCCGCCGCTGGAGAACTTGGCGATGTAGTTCATCAGGGTGCGCAGCAGGTCGCGGGTGAAGGGGTTGTCGCTGCTCTGGAACTCCTGGAGGACCTGATCGTAGAGGTCGTCGAAGATGGGGTAATCCTCCGGGCGCAGGCGGCTCAGGTCCGTCTCCGCCGTGATGTCCCGGGTGAGGTACATATGGTCAACCAGGGTGTTCAGGTATTCCAGAGCGTCGTTCTCGCAGTCCGGCATGATCTGGCGGAAAAACTCCTCCAGGAACTGCAGGTGGGTGGCGTAGCTGCCGCTGGGTCCCGAATCGCCCGCCTCGTCGTCGTCCAGGGCAGTGATGATGTGGAAGGGGTTCAGGCGGCCGTAGCGGGCGTTGCCCACGTTGATGATCTGCCCGTGGAGGTTTGCCGCCAGCTCCGAATACTCGTTTTCCGGGTCCAGAATGAAGATCTTGGCGTCCTCCGCGGCCAGGTTGGTGAGCAGGCTTTTGGTGGCATAGGATTTGCCGGAGCCGGACTTGCCCACGATGACCAGGTTGGAGTTGACCCGCTCGCTGTCCCGGCGGAAGAAATCGATGAACACGGGAACGCCGTCGCTCTCGCCCAGCTTCACGCCGCCCTCGTCGGAGATGTGGGCGTAGATCCACGGGAAGCAGGCTGCGACGGTATTGCTGGCGATGCCCCGGCCGTCCTTGGCCAGGGGGTCCAGAGCGCTGATCTGGGAGCCGATGAAGGCCTGGACCTGATCGAACTCCATGTTGTTCAGGCGGAAGCCGCTCTCCTGCCAGCTGCGGCGGATGTTCTTCTTCATCTCGTTCACCGTGGGCAGCTCGCTGGTGGGGGGCTGGGGGATACGAAGATTGGCGCGGGTGGAGACGATGTCGTAGGCGGTGATGTAGACGTTGCACTCCAGCAGGGCCTCGCTGTCGCTCTGGAGCGTGGTGAGCAGCTCCTGGAGGGTGTTCAGGTGGGTCTCGATCTCCAGCCGCCGGGAATCCACGCTGGTGGCGCTCCACTGGCCGCGGAGCTCCTGGAGGCTTCGGTCGATGTTGCGGATGGCCTTCGTCCGGTCCATGGGGCGGCACTTCACCACGACCTTCGTCCCGGGGATGCTCATCACCCCGGCCAGCCAGGCGTCTCCCACCATGGTGGGATAGTTCACCACCCGGAAATTGTGGTTCACGATATGGTTGACCTCCACCTGGCGCACCCGGATGTCCACGGTTTCCGGCTGGGCCCAGAGGTAAAGGTCTTCGGGGCGGACGGTGTCCGCGTCGTGCTCGTCGAAATCGATCTGGTTCGTGTATTTCAGGAAGATGGCGAGGCCCTTGTCGTCCAGGCGGCGGACCGTCAGCTCTCCCTGGCGCAGGAGCTGCTCCGCGTCCCGGATCTGCAGCTCCAGCTGGCGCTTGTCGCTCTCGAAAAGCACCAGGTAATAGGCGGGGGAAATGACCTTGCCGTCCCCACAGAAGGCCTGCAGCTCCGCGATCCGGTCGTATTCGATCTCCACCCGGGCCTGAAGCTCCGCCTCGCTCAGGATGCCGTTTTCATAGCTCTCCCGCAGTTCGTCCAGCTTCCCGTACTCCCGTTCCAGGTAGCTGTCGTACATGATCGGCCGCTCCAGCTTCACGATGTTGGCGCTGTACCCGGCGTGGATGGAGCGCAGGATGCGCCCCAGGCAGTTTTCGATGGAATTTGCCCTGCGGTGCTCGCTGAAGAAGCGGAACTCCACGGGGTCGATCTCCAGCACAGCCCCGTAATAGGAGCGGTTAAGATATTCGATATAGCCGTCCTTGATGCCGGTGAAGGGGATGATCTCGCTCATGGGACGGCGGTTGGCGGCGGCTTCCTTCGCATCCGCGCGCTTCCGCATGGCTTCCCTGCCGGCCTCCGCCCGACGTTCCCGGATGGCGGCCTTCTCCTCCTCGCTGGCGCGCTTGCTCTTGAGGATGCGGTCCTCCTCCCTGCGGCTGCGCTGGGGCTCCGCCGGGGCTTCCTCCTCCCGGTAGCTCTCCACCGCCGCGCCGATGGAAGCCTCCAGCTCGGCCTGGGCCTTTTCCGCCCGCCGGGCCAGGATCTCCTGCTTGACCTCCTCGGGGGTCTTCGGGCTGTTCAGCAGCCTTTCTTCCCTGCGGCGCTCTTTCTCCCGGGCCTTCGCCGTGTTCTTTCCGCTCTTTTCCCCGCCGCTTTTCGCCCTGGCCTTCTTTTTGGCCGCCCTGCGATCCTCCTCCCCCTCCGGCTTCTCGCCGAAGAGCTCCTCGAAGGCCACGTCCTTGAGACGGCCCTCGCCGGCCTCCAGAAGCAGCTTGTCCTTCAGCTCCCGCCCGAAATGCCTGCGGTATCCCAGGAAGCTGAGGATGTGGAGCAGATAAACGTAGTTCGGCTGTTCGTCCATCCGGATGAGCAGCATCATCACCACCACGGCGACGGCGATGCAGATGCCCAGCTTCCAGGGCAGGTTGGAAAGCAGAACGAGAATGAGCATTGCCATCGCCACGGCGCAGACGATGATATCCCCCAGCAGGATGCCGCGGAACAGTTCAACGCTTACTTTGGTTTTGCCGGGGATCAGTCGCATAGCTTCACTTCCTCATTCTGTGGGTCGGAGGGTGCGGATCAGGGTTTGTTCCTCTCGCTGCCGGGGAGGCCGCCCGGTCTGCTGCCGGAGGTATCCGTATTGCTGCGGCGTCTCTGCGCAGGGTCCCGAGGCTCTGTCCGGGTCCCCGGAGCTGCCGCGGGCCCTCTGGGCTCCGCCGTAACGGAAGCCGTCCGCTGGGGCTGGTATCGGACCCCGGGCTGGGGGCCCTGGGGTTCGGTCGGCGCGCTCTGCGGGGACTGCGTCACCGTCGTTCCCCGCTGGGACTGGGGCGGCGCGGCCTGCTGCGGCGCAGATGCCTGCGGCGCGCGGTATTCATAGGTCGCCTGCTGCGGCGCTTGCTGGTAGTTTGCTTGCCGCGGCGCGCTCTGCGGGGGCTGGTTCACCGTCGTTCCCCGCTGGGGCTGGGGCGGCGCGGTTTGCTGCGGCGCGGTTGGCTGCGGCGCGCGGTACTCATAGGTCGCCTGCTGCGGCGATTGCCGGTAGTTCGTCTGCCGCGGCGCGCTCTGCGGAGCCTGGTTCACCGTCGTTCCCCGCTGGGACTGGGGCGGCGCGGCCTGCTGCGGCGCAGATGCCTGCGGCGCGCGGTACTCATAGGTCGCCTGCTGCGGCGCTTGCTGGTAGTTTGCTTGCCGCGGCGCG
>JAFXUU010000066.1 GCA_017524845.1 Oscillospiraceae bacterium | reverse complement strand
GTCGACGGCAGCGGCACGGACGCGGACCGGACCGGCGCGCACGGGACGAACGGGAACGCCGCCCACGGCAGCGGCGTCGGCTGAACAGCGAAGAGGACCGCCCGCATTCCGCGGACGGTCCTCTTTTGCTCGTACAGATCAGATCACCTTGGCCAGCACCAGAGCCAGGAGGATGAAGGTCGCCAGCAGCACGAAGGCCACGATGACGATGCCGAGCTTCTTCCGGCCGCTCTGGCCGCTGCCGCTGGAGGGAGGCACCAGGCCTGCCTTCCGCAGAGCCGTGACCACGGGCTTATACAGGAGGAAGGTCAGGGTGGCGTTGATGCCGCCCTTGATGAGATTGAAGGGCAGGAAGGTGGGGATCAGCAGGCCCGCCACCGCCGCCCGGGGCATCTTCATGTAAATGGGGGTGATGAGGTAGTTCCACAGAAGCATGACGACGGTCATGAGCAGGACGCCGATCACGAGGCCCAGGATCGCGCCCTTCAGGGTGCGGTGCCGCTGATAGAACCAGGCGGCGGTGCACGCGAAGGCGCAGGTGCTGAGCACGTTCATCAGCAGGCCCCAGAGACCCGTGGAGGAGATGGTGATCATCTCGATGACTGAGACCACCAGGCTGACCCCCGCCGCGGCCAGGGGGCCGAAGAGGAAGCCGGTGATGCAGACGATCACGTCCTTCAGGTCGAAGTTCAGGAAGCCCAGCACGTTTACCGGGATCTGCTTGGACAGGAACATGACCACGTAGGCCAGCGCCGCCAGCAGGGCCAGCATGACCAGGGTCCGCGTTTCGATGCGCGTCTTGTTGTTTGCTTGTTTTTCCATGATTTCCTTCTCCTTTGCTCCCGGCTGCGTTTTTCCACAAAAAACGCGCCGGTGAAATCACTTCACAGGCGCACGGCTGCCGATAATGGGGCAAAAACCGTCTTCTCTCATCCGGACTATACCGTCGGTTTCGGAATCGCACCGAATCGGCCCTCCGAAGAGGGTTCGCAGACTATACTGCCGGTGGGGAATCGCACCCCGCCCTGAAGACGGGTCCATTATAGCATACAGCGGCAGTTTGTCAACAGGAAAGCGCAGCGGTCGGGCCGCTCCCCTTGACAGTTTCATTCTTTTGTGCTAATTATGTAATATATTTGTAATGTTTGTGGTTGCGGAAAGGAGGCGTTTCCATGGGCAAGGGAAGGCGCATCACGCGCATCGCCGTTCCCCTCCTCGCGCTGATCCTGGAAGCGCTGCCCATCGGCGTGCGGGTCTTCTTCGCGCCGGGACCGGAGACGCGCATCGTGCGCTTCTACCCTTGGTTCAGCTCCTTCACCGCCTTCGGCGCCGCCGTCTTCGGAGCGCCGATCGCCGCCCTGCTCACGGTCTGCCTCCTGATCGCCGCCCTGGCGGCGGTGAAAAAGGCGCGGAGCCGCGCCGTCCCCATACTCTCCGGCGCCGCCCTGCTGGCGGGCCTCTCGCCCCTGTGCTACGTTCCCGAGAGCTTCACCCCGGCCGGGGGCTGCATCTGCGCCCTCCTGGCTCTGGAGCTGGTCCTCTCCCTCCTGCCGGAGAAAAGGGTCTGAACCGCTCCTGTATAACCCTCCCCCCGCGGGCGCATACTGCCTGCGGGGGGATGCGTATTGTTCAGCGTACACGTCGCGCCGGGGGATAACCGGAAGACCCTGCCCTATCTGCTTCGGACTCTGAAAAAGGCCAGCCGGGAGGGACTGGTGGACGCGGCCCTCTGCGCCGGGAAGGCGGATCTGCTGATCGTGCCCCGGGGCGCAGCGGCGGACGCGGACGCCCGCTGCCGCCTGACGGTAGGGTCCGGCGGCGGGGACGTGCGCTGCGGCCTGGGGGAGGGAGACGACCTCACCCTCAGCAGCATCCGGGCCGACGGGGCCATGCTGAGCCTGCGCCGGGACCTGCGTACCCTGGACGGGGCCCTGCTGGAGCCCCAGGAGATCCCGGTCACGCTGGAGGGAGCGCGGGCCCCGGAGCCGGAGGCGGTGCTGGCCGCCGCCGGGGCCATGCTGCTCCTGGGGGCCGATCCCACCCGGGGCCTCCGTCTGTAGGTCCGGCATATCCCCGAGCCCCCACGCATACCTTCTTAATACCCGCCGCCCACCGGCTGATACTTGCCGCCTACCGGCGGGGCAGCGAAGGAGGTATGTGCCTTGGCATGGCAGAACAACACCGCCGCCCTCTGCGGCCGCATGGACGCCCCGGCGGCCTTCAGTCACCGCAGCCGCGGCGTGGACTACTACATCTTCCCCCTGGTGACGCGCCGCCTCTCGGGGACGGCGGACCGGCTGAACGTGATCCTGGGGGAGGACGAGGCGCGGACCCTCCCCGAGGGGGGACAGCGCCTGGGGATCGAGGGAGAGGTCCGCTCCTTCAACAACCGGGGCGGAGAGGGGAATCGCCTGCAGCTTTACGTATTCGCCCAAAACCTGGTCCCGGCAGGGGACGACTGCAATACCGTGCTCCTCTCCGGCATTCTCTGCCGCCCGCCCGTCTGGCGGCGCACCCCCATGGGCCGGGAGATCTGCGATCTGATGCTGGCGGTGCCCCGGCGCTACGGGCGCACGGACTATCTCCCCTGCATCGCCTGGGGCCGCACGGCCCGGGACGCGGCCGCCTGGGAACAGGGACGCCCCGTCCGGCTGACGGGGCGCTTCCAGAGCAGGAATTACATAAAGGTGACGGAAACGGGCTCCGTCCAGCGCACGGCCTTCGAGATCTCCGTCACGGAGTTTCTTCCGACGGAGGGGTAGTCTCCCCGGCCCGGCGCTTCTCCGCGGAGGCGCGCAGCTCCGCCTTCCGCTCGGCGTACATGGCGTCCACCTCCTCAGGGGGGAAGAAATAGGTCTCCCCGCAGAAACGGCAGACCACCTCCGCCCCCTCCCGGGCTCCTGCGATGTCCGCCAGCTCCCGGATGCCGATGCTCTTGATGCTGCCCCGGTATTTCGCCCGGGAGCAGGAGCAGCGATAGCGGGTCTCCGTGCTGCCCACGGCAGCCCAGGAGATATCCCCGAAGACCAGGGCGGCGATATCCTCCGCCCCCTTCCCCTCGGCGATGAGGGCGGAGAGGGAGGGCAGGACGGAGACGCGCCCTTCCAGCTTTTCCGCCAGGCTGTCCGGCGCGCCGGGAAGCAGCTGCAGGAGGAAGCCCCCCGCGCTCTTCAGGCTCCCGTCCCGATTGACCCGGACCCCAAGGGCGCAGACCGTGGGGGTCTGTTCGCTCACGGCATAGTAATTCGTGATGTCCTCGGCGATCTCCCCGGAGACCAACTGCACATGGCCCACGTAGGGCTCCCCGAAGCCGTCGTCCCGCACCACGTAGAGCTCGCCCTCCCGGCCGATGACGCCGCCCACGTCCAGCTTGCCCAGGGCGTTGGGGGGCAGCTCCGCCGTGGGCTCATCCACGCAGCCCCGGACGCTGCCGGTCCCGTCGCACACGCAGGTCATGCCGCCGGCGGGGCCGCCGCCCCGGAAGCGCAGGGTGAGGCTGCTCCCCTCGTCCTTCAGGGTGGAGCCCATGAGCACGGCGGCGGTGAGGCCCCGGCCCAGGGCGGCGGTGACGGTTTTGGACAGGGTGTGCCGCCCGCCCGCGTACTGCACCACGCCGGTGGTTTCCGCGAAGATGAGACGGGCGAAGCCGTCCTCCGTCAGGAATGTAGTTACCGTTCCTTTGTTTTCCATACTTTGACCTCGCGGCCCCCCGCCTCTGGGCGGAGGGCCGTATTCTTTTACTTGAGCTTCAGGAGCTTCCCGTATTTCACGAAGTATTCCGCGCCGGACCAGACGGTGGTGATCAGCATCACCAGGTTGCACAGCCAATCCAGAGTGAAGGCCGTGGGGATCTGCACCAGGCTGTGCTGGGAGGAAGTCAGCGCCGCCCCGATGAGGGGGGTAGACGGTCCGAAGGGGATCAGGACCAGGTCGTGCCAGGGGGTCATCATCAGGCAGAGGCACACCATGCTGGAAAAGGTCTTCACCTTGCCGGAAATGCCGGCGGCGATCACCGTTCCGTCCGCGGCGGCCACCAGGCGCAGGGCTGTGACGCCGAATTCCCGGGCCAGGATGATAATGGCAACCCAGGCGGGAACCTGGCCCCACTGGACAAAGAGGATCAGGGCCGCCGTGACCAGCAGCTTGTCCGCCAGCGGGTCCATGAACTTTCCGAAGGTGGTGATCTGGTTGTATTTCCGGGCGATGTGCCCGTCCAGAAAATCCGTCAGGCTGGCGAGGATGAACACCCCCAGGGCGATCCACTTGTGACCGGGAAAGTCCAGCAGCATCAGGACGATGTATACCGGGATCATGACCACCCGGAGAATGGTGAGCTTGTTTGCCGTCGTCATGCTTCTGCCTCCTCTGCCTGCCCCACCAGATCGCCCTCCAGGGTGTCGGTGATGCGCACCCGGATGAATTCCCCCGCCCGGGGCCGTCCCCCGGTGAAGAACACCTTGCCGTCCACCTCCGGACTGTCGGCATAGCTGCGGCCGTACCAGCACTCGGCGATGCGGTCGTAGCCCTCCGCCAGCACCTCCAGCACGGTCCCCATGCGGGCGGCGTTGAACTCGTCCATGATCTCCGACTGGATATCCACCGCCAGCTCCGCCCGGTGGGCGGCGGTCTCCTCATCGGGCCGCTCCATGTTATAGGCCGGGGTGCCCTCCTCGGGGCTGTAGGCGAAGACCCCCGCCCGCTCCAGCTTCATGCGGCGCAGGAAGGCGCAGAGCTCCTCGAACTCCGCCTCCCCTTCCCCCGGCAGACCGGTGATGAGGCTGGTGCGCAGCACGAGGCCGGGGATGCGCCGACGCAGCTTCGTCAGCAGGGCCTCGATCTCGGCGCCGGTGCCCCGCCGGTTCATCTTTTTCAGGATCCCATCGTTTATATGCTGGATGGGGATGTCCAGGTATTTCACCACCTTGGGCTCGGCGGCCACGGTGTCGATGAGTTCGTCGTCGATCAGGTCGGGATAGAGGTAATGCAGGCGGATCCAGTGAATGCCGGAGATCTTCGCCAGGGCGCGCACCAGCTCCGCCAGTCGGGGCTTTCCATAGAGGTCCGTTCCGTAGCGGGTGATGTCCTGAGCTACCACAATGAGCTCCTTCACCCCGTCCTTCGCCAGGGCCTCCGCCTCCCGAAGAACGTTCTCCATGGGCCGGGAGCGGTACCGTCCCCGGATGGAGGGGATGACGCAGTAGCTGCAGCGGTTGTCGCAGCCCTCGGCGATGCGGAGATAGGCCCAGCCCGGCCCGGAGGACACCACCCGTCCCGCCTCGCTGACGGGGCCGGAGATATCCCCGAAGAGCTCCGGGGTCTCCCCTGCCAGGGCCGCGGCCACGGCGGGCACGATCTCGTCGTAGCTCCCCGTGCCCAGGACGCCGTCCACCTCCGGGAGCTCCCGAAGGATCTCCTCCCGGTAGCGCTGGCTGAGACAGCCCGTGACCAGCAGCTTTTTCAGCTTGCCTTCCTTTTTCAGTTCCGCAAATTCAAGAATGGTATCGATGGCCTCCTGCTTGGCGCTGTCGATAAAGGCGCAGGTGTTGACGATGAGCACCTCCGTCTCCGCCAGGTCGGAAACGAGCTCGTAGCCCGCCTCCCGCAGCAGCCAGAGCATCTGCTCCCCGTTCACCAGGTTCTTCGCGCAGCCCAGGGATACCATCCCCACTTTTTCGGCCATGCCTTATTCCTCCGAAATCCCTTCAGTCGTCAAAATCGTTGTCCTCCTGGGCCGTGCTGCGGGCGATGGCCGCGCGCACTTCCTCCCAGCCGTAGCCCCGGCGAAGGAGGCTGTCCGCCAGTTTTTTCAGGCCCTGCCGGTCGATGGGCGCGCTCTGCAGGCGCCTGCGCACCAGCGCGTCCAGGGTATCCCGCCCGTCGGGCAGCTCCTCCAGAGCCGCTTCCCAGGTCTCCCGGGGGAGCTCGCGGCGAAAGAGCTCCTGCTCGATGCGCTTTCTCCCGTAGCCCCTGGCGGCATAGTGCCGCGCCACCATGGCGGCATAGGCCGCCTCGTCGATGGCCCCCAGGTCCAGCAGCCAATTCGCCGCCTTCTCCGCATGGAGGGGGTCGGCCCCTTTCTCCCGCAGCTTGCGCCGGAGCTCCCCCGCGGACATGGCCCGGGCGGAGATCAGCGCCGCCGCCTTCCGGCGCACGGCCCAGTAGGCGCAGGCCTCCCGCAGCTTCTCCAGGGTCTCCCCGTCCAGCTCCATGCCGCCGTGAAGGCCGAAGTCCAGCACCTCCTGCGGCCCGCAGCGGAGGCTCGAGCCGTCCTCCAGGGCGAGGGAAAAACGGTCCTCTCCCAGGGGCTCCAGCTTCGTCAGAAGCATTTAATCCTCGAAATCGTCCGCGCTGATGCTGACGGCGCGGCCGGCGACGGCAGGCGCTTCCTCCGCCGGGTCGGGCGCGGCGGCGCCCATGAGCTTCTCCTTGATCCGCTCCTCCAGCTCGTCGGCGATCTCCGGATTCTGCTTCAGGTAATCCTTCATGCTGTCCTTGCCCTGGAGGCGCTGATCCCCGTAGGTGAACCAGCTGCCGCCCTTTTCGATGAAGCCCAGCTTCAGGCCCGTGTCCACCAGCTCGCTGGTGCGGGAGATGCCCTCGCCGTAGATGATGTCGAACTCCGCCTCCCGGAAGGGGGGCGCGACCTTGTTCTTCGTCACCTTTACCCTTGTGTGGTTGCCCACCTTGGTGCCCCCCACGCTGAGGGTCTCCACCCGACGCACGTCCAGCCGCACGCTGGCATAGAATTTCAGCGCCTTGCCGCCGGTGGTGGTCTCCGGGTTGCCGTACATGACGCCGATCTTCTCCCGCAGCTGATTGATGAAGATGACGACGCAGTTCGTTTTGCTGATGGAGCCGGTGAGCTTCCGCAGGGCCTGGGACATGAGCCGGGCCTGGAGCCCTACCACGCTGTCTCCCATCTCCGCCTCGATCTCGCTCTTGGGAACCAGGGCCGCCACGGAGTCGATGACGATGGCGTCCACCGCGCCGCTGCGGACAAGGGCGTCGGTGATCTCCAGGGCCTGCTCGCCGGTATCCGGCTGGGAAATGAGGAGCTCGTCGATGTTGACCCCCAGGTTGCGGGCGTAGACCGGATCCAGGGCGTGCTCCGCGTCGATGAAAGCGGCTACGCCCCCCGCTTTCTGGGCGGAGGCCAGGATATGCAGGGCCAGGGTGGTCTTTCCGGAGGACTCGGGTCCGTAGATCTCGATGATGCGTCCCTTGGGAACGCCGCCGATACCCAGGGCCAGGTCCAGAGAAAGGGAACCGGTGCTGATGGCTTCCACGGACACGTGGGACGCGTCGCCCAGGCGCATGATGCTGCCCGTGCCGAAGGTGCGCTCGATCTGGGCCATGGCGCTCTCCAGCGCTTTTTTCCTGTCTGCCGCCGGGGCGGCGGGTGCTACGTTCGTTTTCTTGGCCATGGGTCTCCTCCTTATTCTTCGCTCTCGCTTTCTTTTGTTTCCGTTTCCTCCGGCTTCCGGAAGGCAAGGGCCCGCTCCGTGCCCCCGGTATCCCGGAACACGGCGGCTTCCCCGAAGCCCGACGCCCGGGCCATGCGCTGCACTTCCTCGCTCTGCCCCTCCCCGCATTCCAGGGCGAGGCAGCCGCCGGGCCGGAGGATCGCCGTCCAACGGGCGAAAATGGCCCGGTAGAAATCCAGCCCGTCCTCCCCGCCGTCCAGGGCGAGCCAGGGCTCGAAGTCCCGCACGGAAACGTCCAGCCCCTCCAGCTCCCCGGTGGGAACATAGGGCGGATTCGACACGATGAGGTCGAATTCCCCCAGCTGCCGGGCGGGCGGGGCCAGCACGTTCGCCTCCAGGGCCAGCACCCGCCGGCTGAGCTTCAGGCGCAGGGCGTTGCGCTTGGCCAGGATCAGGGCCCGGCGGTCGATATCCGCCAGCACCACCCGGCAGCCCGGCGCAGCCGCCGCCAGGGCAAGGCCGATGCAGCCGCTGCCGGTGCAGAGGTCCAGCACCCGGGCGCCCGGCTTTTGCCGAAGGTAGTCCAGGGCCGCCTCCGTCACCACCTCCGTGTCGGAGCGGGGGATGAGGACGGAGGGGTTCACCTCCAGCTCCAGCCCGTAAAACTCCCAGGTCCCGGCGATGTAGGCTGCGGGTTCCCCCGCCAACCGCCGCCGGAGGTATTCCGCCGCCCGGGGCTCGAAATCCGCGCCGGGATACAGGCGGAGGTCCCGCAGGAAGGCCTCCGGCGTCTTGTCCGCCGCGGCGGCAAGGAGGATGCGGGCCTCCGTGCCGAAGGCCTCCACCCCGGCGGCGCGCAGGGCGCGCCGGGTCTCGATATATACGTCGTTGTAGGTCTTCACCAGCGGTCCGCCCCTTTTTCCTCCGGGATCACCAGGGTCAGGGCCCGGGCCGCAACCTCCATCATGCTCTCGTCCGGCTCGAAGACGGTGAGCTTCTGCAGGGCCCGGCCGGGGGCGGAGAGGATGCGGCTGAGCAGATTGTCGTGTCGGCCGGCCCAGCGGTTGATCTCATAGCTGAAGGCCACGACCACAGGCAGCAGCAGGAGGCGCAGGAAAAAGGCGACCAGACGGTTTTTCCAGCTCACCACGCTGAACACCAGAAAGCTCACGATCATGACCACAAAGAGGAAGCTCGTGCCGCAGCGGGGATGCTCCCGGGGCTGGGGCCGGATGTTCTCCACCGTGAGGGGCAGGCCTTTTTCATAGCAGTGGATGGATTTGTGCTCCGCCCCGTGGTATTCAAAGACCCGGTGAATGTCCTTCGACAGGGTGACGAGGCGGATATAAACCAGGAAAATGATGATGCGCAGCACCCCGTCGATCACGTTTTTCACGAAGGAGGAGCCGATGGAATTCGTGAAGAGGCCGGTGATCAGGTAGGGCAGCACCATGAAGATGGCCACCGCCAGGAGGATGCCCAGGACGACGGAAACGCCGATGATGAGCTTTTTGGCCCTTTCCCCCTCGAAGTGGGCGTTGATCCAACGGTCCACCGCGTCCTCCTGAGCCGCCTGCTCCTCCTCGGGGAGACAGTCGGCGGAATACATGAGGGCCTTGACCCCGTTGATGAGGGAGGAGAAGAAGATGACCACGCCCCGGATAAGGGGCCAGCCCAGGATGGGATAGCGGTCTTTGATATACTTCAGCTCCTCGGTCTTTTCCTGCAGGGTCCCGTCGGCCAGGCGGACCACGATGGCCTGCTTCTCCGGCCCCCGCATGAGGATGCCCTCGATGAGGGCCTGTCCGCCGATGGTGGTGCGGAAGCACTGTTCCTTTTTCTCGGTTTTTTCCTTCATGGATCCGTTCCTTACGTTCTCGTTATTTCGGCAGGCGTCTCAGCCCTCGGCTGCCGGCAGGCGGACGCTGACGACGCAGCCGCCCTCCGGCGCGTTAGTGACGTCCAGGATGCCGTTGTGCAGACGCACGATCTCGTCGCACACGGCGAGGCCGATGCCGCTGCCCCGGGCCTTGCTGCTGCCCCGGTAGAATTTCAGCTTCACGTTGCCCAGCTCGTCCGGCGGGATGCCGGGGCCGAAGTCCCGCACCCGGATGGTGACAAAGTCCTTCCCGGAGTCCTGATAGTTCTTCTGCAGCTCCAGGGAGACCTCGATGCGCCCGCCGCTGCCCCCGTGCTTGGCGGCGTTGTCCAGCAGATTGAGGATGACCTGCTTCAGCCGCTCCGGGTCCCCGGGGATGACGGGCATGGGCTCCTCCGGCGGCGAATAGTCCAGCTGCAGGTTTTCCTGCTTCATCAGCTCCCGGCAGGTGAAGAGGGTGTCCTCCAGCTCCGCCTCCACGTCCATCTTCTCGATGTTCACGGTGAATCGCCCGTCCTCGATGCGGGTGAAGTCCAGCAGCTCCTCCACCATGTTCGTCAGCCGCCGGGCCTCCTCCAGCACGATGCCGAGGCCCTTCCGCCGGGTCTCCGCGTCCAGGTTCTCATCGTAGCTGAGGGTCTCCGTCCAGCCGGTGATGGCCGTGAGGGGCGTCCGCAGCTCGTGGGAGACGGAGGAGATAAACTCCGTTTTCACCTTTTCCGAATGGCTGATCTGGATGGACAGGTCGTTGATGGCGTCCACCATCTCCCCCATCTCGTCCTCGTATTTGTTCTGGATCTGGCTGCCGTAGCCCCCGTCGGCGATCCGCCTCGTCATGGCCGTCACCTCCCCGATGGGGGTGACGATGCTGCGGATGAAGACCAGGTTCGTCAGGAACATCACCAGCACCAGGCCCAGGGCGATGCCGAACGCGATGAGGATGTTGTAGACCACCTGCCGGTCCACCAGCCGCAGACTTGACACGTAACGGATGATGCCCATGATGCGCCCGTCGCTGTAGATGAGGGGGCTGGAGACGGCGATGATCCGCTCCCCGGTGGAGGGGTCCCGTCCCATGAAGGAGCGAAGCTCCCCGGTCGCCAGGGCATCCGCGATATCCCCCGTGCCGGGCATGGTCCCTGCGGTGAGCCCGTAGGTGGAGACCTCGATCCGCCCGGAGGGGCTGATGAACTGGAGGTCCAGCTTGTCCCGCTCGTCAAAAAGGCCGGTATAGCGGTAGGCGCTCTGATAATACTCCGCGTAGGTCCTGGTCACGTAGTTGGAGAAGAATGCGGAGGAGGAGGAAGCCTTGGTCTCCAGGGCCGTTCGCACGCCGCTGTAGTAATAGCCGCCGATGGCGACGCCATAGGCCGCCACGGCCGCCAGGGCCAGCAGGACGATGAAGGCCATGCTGCCCACCATCCAGCGGTTGCGCAGGCCCCGCACCCGCAGCAGGCGGAACACGCTTCTGCCGGGCATCAGAAGCCCCACATATAACCGTAGCCCCGCACGGTGGTGATGCAGGCGGGGTTCTGGGGATCGTCCTCCACCTTCAGGCGAAGGCGGCGGATGTTCACGTCCACGATCTTCAGGTCGCCCCCGGCGTCCGGGCCCCAGACGGAGGAGAGGATCTCCTCCCGGCTCAGGGCCTTGCCGGGATTGTCCATAAACAGCTTCACGATGGCGTACTCCACCTGGGTGAGGCGGATGCGCGTCCCGTTCTTCTCCAGGGTGCGGTTGCGGGTATTGAGCCGGAAGGGCCCCCGCACGACCTCCCCGGTCTCGGGCATATCGTCGCCCCCCACCCGGCGGTACAGGGCGTCCACCCGGGCGGTGAGCTCGGCGATGGAGGCCAGGGGCTTCGTCACGTAGTCGTCCGCCCCGGTCATGAGGCCGGTGACCTTGTCCATCTCCTGGGTGCGGGCGGTGAGCATGATGATGCCCATCTTGCTCCCCGAGGCCCGGATCCTCCGGCAGACCTCGAAGCCGTCCGTATCCGGGAGCATGATGTCCAGCAGGGCCAGCCTGATATCCGGATTCTGGCGCAGCAGCTCGAAGGCCTCCGCCCCGGTACCCGCCTCCAGGGGTTCGTAGCCCGAGCGCTTCAGATTGATGACGAGAAAGCTGCGGATGGCCACCTCATCCTCGAGAACCAGAACTTTTTTCATTCCATATCCTCCCTGCGCGTCACTGCGCGTTCCATTCGGCGTAGATCAGGCGGAAATTCTGCCGCAGGTAATTCATGTCCGGAGCCCCGCTCCAGTCGATCCCCTCCGCCCGGAGCTCGGCGGCGTATACGGTCTCGCCGCTCTCCCGGATGATGACCCGGCCGGGCCGGGCCGCCAGCTCATAGCGGTTCTCCCCGGAAAGGCTGTAAAGGGCCAGGAAATCCGTAACCTGCTCTCCCTCCCCGTTCCAGAGGGAGAAGACCACGGCCCGCTCGCCCATGTCGCTGTCTTCCCGGCGGACGGTGATGGCCCTTCCCCAGCTCTCCGGCAGGATGAGATACCAGCTGTCGGAATAATTGTGGTAGGTGGTGCAGACGATGCCCCGCTCTCCCCGGCTGTCATAGCCGTACCAGTCCAGCACGCGGAAGACCGTCTCCCCTTGGACGGGGAGGGACCGGGGCAGGGGCACCAGGGGCTTCCCGTTCCCCAGCAGGTCCTGGAAGGAGGCGGTGGAGGCCCGGAGGGTCCCCTCGCTGACGCCCCCGGCGGGCTCCAGCGTGATGTTCTTCAGCACGCCGTCCCGGTAGGTGAGGATGTCCGTCACCAGACCGCCCTGGCAGCTGCCCTCCACAAAGACGGCGTAGGGCGTATCCTCCAGGGCGCCGGCGGCCAGCTTGGTGATCCCGTCCAGGCCCGCGGAGAGCCGCTCGGAGACGGAGACGGTCTCCCCATCCCCGGCGACGGAATAGAGGGTCACGCTGCCGGGGCTCTCCGCCGATCCCCGACGGACGACCACCAGCTCCTTCCTCCCGTCGCCGTTGAGGTCGGCCGTCAGGTAGCGGCTGTAGTCCGCCGCCGCAATGGAGGCCGCCTGAAAGCCCCGGAGGGTGTAGACCTCCAGCATCTTCAGATCGCCGCCCATGCCCCAGCCCACCACGGCCTCCAGCCAGCCGTCGCCGTCCAGGTCCACATAGTCGATGCTCTCGATGCTGCTCCCGTCCCCCTCGATGACGGCGGCCTTCTCGTAAGCGTCCTCCGTCTGAATGAAGAACCAGATCTTCAGGGGCTTTTCCCCCGCCGCGGAGAAGAAGGCCACGGCCTCCTCCGTCCCGTCCCCGTTCAGGTCGCAGAGCTGCACGCTCTGGCGGTGGACGCCGTCCACAGGGGCGGAATAGACCGCGCCGGAGGCCAGCACCCCGTCGATGGCGTGCTGCAGCTCCAGATATTCGTCCGCCATCTGGGGCAGGCTGTACAGCGCGTCGATGCCGCCGCCGAGGCTGCAGCCCCCGGTGAGGACCAGCAGCAGGAGGAGCGGAAGCACGCGGAAAACTCTCTTCATGAGGTCGCTCCCATCCGCCGAAAGCCGGCACTTTCCCATATTCCTATTTTGTAATTGTATCACAGTTCTCCTTTTCTGGGTAGACTTTTTGCAAAAGAAAATCCCGCGGCGGGCCCTTTTCGGCGCCGCCGCGGGCGGGGACGGTACTTATCTGGAAAGGTAGCGGAAGAGCATGACCGCCAGCTCCTGGCGGGTGGCCCCGTCCCCGGGACGGAAGGCCCCGTCGGTGTCGCCGCAGACGACGCCCAGGCCCTTGGCGATGGCCACGAAGCCCAGGTCGGCGGCGGGGATATCCTCCTCGTCGGTGAAGCCGCAGCGGTAGATGCCCTGCAGGCGGGCGGCCTCCTCCAGGCCGCTGAGGGAGACGAAGCAGCGGCAGAGCTCACTTCGGGTCACGATCCTGCCCGGCTGCTGTTCCCGGGTGTCGAGGAAGCCCTGGGAATACCCCGCGCTGTATAGCCGGGCCAGTTCCTCTTCACCGGCATTCGCGTAAGTCTCATAGTCCGGCTGCCAGCCCACGGCGGAGAGCATGAACAGCAGCATATCCAGCTCCGTCACCTGAGCCGCGGGCCGGAATTCGTCCACGCCGTAGAAGCCCACGCCGTAGGCGGCCAGTGTTTCGATCTCCTTCCGGGCATAGCTGCCGGAGAGGTCGCCGTAGGAAACGACGGTCTCCCCGCCGCTCCGGCTGCTGAGATCCGCTTCGCCGGTAACGGCGTCAACGCCGCTCACCCAGCCCTCCGACTCGGGCAGGTAGACCAGCAGCCAGGACCGGGGACTCTCCCAGTTGTCCGGGTCCTCGGGGACGGTGACGTAGCAGAGCTTCGCCCGATAGCAGGCAAGGAAGCTGTCCACGGCGGCCTCCTCTCCCACCAGGGGACCGGAGGGTCCGAAGCGCAGCTCCTCATCCCAGACGGCGGAGAAGGAATCCACGAAGCCGGTAGCGTGGTTGACGCTGACGGAGATGGTGTTCATGGGGCAGGGATAGCCCGCCTCCATGCGGGTATAGGTAAAGGAATCCACCGGTACGCTCCAGGTATGCTGCTCGGCCCGACTCTGCTCGCAGAGGGGAAGCCGGGAACCGCAGCGTTCCTGCAGGAAGGTAAGGGCCGCCGGGGAGATGGCGGGGGTATCCTTGGGATCGTCCTTATCCCGCCAGCCGAAGCCGTTGTAGTTGGTATAGAGATACTGCACCTCCCCCGTGCGGGCGTCGGCGGTGATCTGCTTTACGACCGTGGGGGTGTAGCCATCCTTCAGCAGCCCGTCGTACTCCTCCTGCGTGAGGCCGTATTCCGGCCCGTCGAGGGTCCTGGTCAGACGGTAGTACGCGGTGACCGTATCGTCGGGCTCCTCACCCTCCCCCAGGGCGGCGGGGTCCACGCTGGGCTGGGTCGAGCGGTAGGTGACGCTGCCCAGCACGAAGTCCTCCGTGAGGCCAAAGGCGGCCTCCCGAAGGGCGGCAGCCTTCAGGGCTTCTCCGTCCAGCACGCCGATGAGCTTCTCCGCCCCGGCCAGCTCCTGGGGCGTGAGGCCCTTGGCCTCGTCCGCAGCGGCCGCTTCCTCCGGCTCCGAAGCGCCGCCGGAGGCGTTGGAGTAGCCGCGGAAGCCGTTCCAGCGATTGCGCAGCTCCCCGGTCCGGGCGTCCACCATTACAGAAGAATCCATGCTCACATGGTAGAACAGGCGGGCTTCATGGGCTTCGTAATCCGTGTAGCTCCAGCTCAGCTCATTGCCCACGGCGGCCCGGAGGGCCTCGATGGCCTCCGCCTCGCCGAGGGCGGGCGTCGCGGAGGGGACGGGCCCGGTGATGAAGCTCTCCGCGTCCGAGCGGCGGAAGGAGGTCAGGAGCCCGTCGGCGCTGCGGAAGGTGAGATTGAGGCCCACCTCCGTGGGGACGCCCTTCAGGGTGAGGCTGCCGCTGAGGTAATACCGGCCGTAATCCCGCAGGCTGTCCCGCTGCTCGTCCAGCACGAAGCCCTCTTCGTCCCCCAACACCGTGGGGAGGAAGCGCTCCGCCGCGGTGGCTGCCGCCTCCCGGCCGAAGGCGGGAAAGTGGAGGCCGGAGGCGCGGACGTAGTCCTCGTTGTCTAAATAGCGATCGTAGGCGTAGACCTTGCCCTCGTCGTCGCTCGTCACATAGAGGGACTCGCCGTCCTTCGACCAGCTGAGACGCCACCAGGTCCTTCCGGCGTAAGCGTAGCTGTCTCCGTTGAAGGCGTCGTAGTCGTCCCCGATGTCCAGGGTGGTCTTCACCCGCAGGGTCACCCGCTTCAGCTGCTCATCCGGCGACTCCGCAGCGGCGGGGATGCCCAGGGCCAGACAGAGGGCCAGGGCCAGGATCAGGCACAGGGTCCTTTTCAATTCGTTTCTCTCCTTTCGGACTCTCTTATGCTTCTTTGGACGCACGGAACCTTAAATGGTTCCCAAGGTCTGCCGAAAAAGGAAAAATGGATTGCCGCATAAAAGCAAAACGCCCCGCCGTTCCGAGCCAGTGCCTGCACTGACGTGGGGATCCGTCCCCAAAGCATCGGGGACGGATTGCCACGGCCCCTTGCGGGGCCTCGAAATGACGGAGCGGCGCGTTTTGCGGCAGGCTCACGGATTCATACGCTCAGACAGCCGGTGAGGTAGCGGCGGATGAGGTCGAAGGCTGTGGAGGCGGCGTAGATCCTCCCCCACTCCCGGTCCCTCCCCATCTGTATGGGCTTCACCAGGCTCACGTCCGGAGCGGAGAAGCCCACGAAGCCGGTGCCCACGGGGGTGCCCCGCTCGTCCGGGTCCGGTCCGGCGCAGCCGGTGACGGAGACGGCGAGGTCCGCCCCGCAGCGGGCGCGGACGCCCTCCGCCATGGCCCCGGCGGTCTCGGCGCTCACGGCCCCGAAGGTCTTCAGGGCCTCCTTCGGCACCCCCAGCACCTCCGCCTTCACCAGATTCGTATAGGACACCACGCCCCCCATGAAGACGGCGCTGGCCCCGGGGATATCCGTGATGCGCTTGGCGATGAGGCCGCCGGTGCAGCTCTCGGCGGCGGCGAAGGTCAGGCCCTTCTCCTTCAGCAGCCGGAGACAGAGGGCCTCCAGGCTGGGTTCGTCCACGGCGTAGACGAGGTCTCCCAGCTCGGCGCGCACCCGCTCCACCACGGGGCGGGTCATCGCCTCCGCCGCCGCGGCGTCGGGGGCCATGGCGGTCACCCGCAGGCGGACCTCCGCCGTGCCCGCGTAGGGGGCCAGGGTCGGATTCGTGAGGGACTCCATATACTCGTGCAGGCGGGCCTCCACGCTGCTCTCCCCCAGGCCGAAGATGCGGATGTCCCGGCTGAAGAGTACCTCGTCCGTGCGCCTCCGGAGGTAGGGGATCACCCCGGTCTCCAGCATGAGGCGCATCTCCCGGGGCGGACCGGGCAGGAGGATCACCGTGGTCCCCGCCGCCTCAAAAGCGAAGCCGGGAGCGGTGCCGTTGCCGTTGGAGAACACGGTGCAGTTTTCCGGCAGCATGGCCTGGCGCAGATTGTTCTCCGGCATGGCCCGGCCGGTGCTGCGGAAGTATTCCCGTATCTTCTCCGCCTCCTCCTCCCGGAGGGCCAGAGGCACCCCGAAGACGGAGCAGATCGTCTCCTTGGTGAGATCGTCGTAGGTGGGGCCCAGGCCCCCGGTGGTGATGATGAGGTTTGCCCGGCTGCGGGCGATCTCCGCCGCGCGCCGCAGGCGGTCGGGATTGTCCCCCACCACGCTGTGCCAGTAGACGCCTACGCCCAGGCCCTTCAGGGCCGCGGAAAGCTCCCTGGCGTTGGTGTTCACGATGTCCCCCAGCAGGAGCTCCGTGCCCACGCAGAGGATCTCCGCTCTCCAGTTTTCAGCCTTCATATTTGATCTGCACCCTTTCCGTACCCGCCAGTGCCTCTTTCATCAGCGCCTCCACGTCCAGCGCGGCTTCCGCCTCCGCCACCTCCTCCGGGGTGGGGCGGGTGCGGGGATGCTTCGGGGTGAAGACGGTGCAGCAGTCCTCGTAGGGGAGGATGCTGGTCTCATAGGTATCCAGGGCCCTTGCCCGGCGTATGATCTCCTCCTTGTCCATGCCGATGAGGGGCCGCAGCACCGGAAGGGTCAGAGGCGCTTCGGTACAGCGGAGGGCCTCCATGGTCTGACTGGCCACCTGGCCCAGGTTCTCCCCGGTGACCAGGGCGCCGCAGCCGTTGTGCAGGGCCACCTCCTGGCTGATGCGCATCATGAAGCGGCGCATGACCAGGGTGAAATAGGGCTCAGGGCACTTGTCCCGGATCTCCTCCTGGATGTGGGTGAAGGGGACGACCTCCACCGTGAGCCGCCCGCACCAGGGCAGGAGCTTCCGGGCCAGGTCCAGTACCTTCTGCTTCGCCAGCTCGCTGGTATAGGGGAAGGAGAAGAAATGCACGGGGATGATCTGCACGCCCCGGCGGGCGATCATCCAGGTGGCCACGGGGCTGTCGATGCCGCCGGACAGGAGGCTCACCGCCCGTCCGCAGGTGCCCACGGGCAGGCCGCCCGCCCCCGGCTCGCCCCCGGCGTGGACGTAGGCCGCCTGCTCCCGGATCTCCACGTTCACCTCCAGGTCGGGGTGATGCATATCCGCGGGCAGCTCCGGAAAGGCGTCCCCGATGGCCCCGCCCACATACTGGCTCAGCTGGATGGAGGTCATGGGAAAGGTCTTGTCGCTGCGCTTGGACTCCACCTTGAAGCTCTTTGCCGCGGACAGCTGCTCGTGCAGATATTCCACCGCCGTCCGGGCGATGGCCTCCTTTTCCTTGGGACAGGCTGCCGCCCGGCAGACGGCGATGACGCCGAAGATCTCATGGCAGCGGCGGAAGGCCTCCTCCATGTCGATCTCGTCGGACAGGGGCTCCACGTAGACCGTGGACTGCACGGAGGTGATGCGGAAGGGACCCAGACTCCGCAGCCGCCGGGCCACGTTTGCCCGGAGCCGGTCCTCGAAAAAGTGGCGGTTCAGGCCCTTGAGCACCAGCTCGCCGGGCTTCAGCAGGATCATATCGTTCATGGGAGCTACTCCGTTTCCTTCTTTCTCTGGCAGACTATTCTATCCCGGCGGCATGTTTCTGTCAATCCGGGCATAGGTTAGATCGACGAAAGGAGGGTTTCCCATGCGTCTGCGCGTCCGCTGTATCTGTCTCCTGCTGGCCCTTTTCCTGCTCGCCCCCGCTCCCGCGTCGGCGGCGGAGGAAGAGGAGGCCTTCGACCCGGAGCTCTGGGAGAGCGTGGAGGCCCTGGCCTCCCCGGAGGACGTAGCCGCCCGGGTGGGCGCCGCCGTGCTCATCGAACGGGAGACGGGGACCTGCCTCTTCGAGCATGAGGCCCATGCCCGCCTGGCGCCCGCCAGCGTGACGAAGATCATGACCATGCTGCTGGTCTGCGAGGCCATGGACGAGGGTCTGCTGACGGAGGAAACGGAGATCGTCTGCTCCGCCCGCGCCGCCGGGATGGGAGGAAGCCAGATTTTCCTGAAGGAGGGGGAGCGCATGAGCGCCGGGGACCTGCTGAAAAGCGTGGCCGTGGCCTCCGCCAACGACGCCGCCGTGGCCCTGGCCGAGGCGGTGAGCGGCTCCGAGGGGGCCTTCACGGCCCGGATGAACGAGCGGGCCGCCGAGCTGGGGATGGCGGACACCTGCTTTTCCAACTGCACGGGCCTGCCCGCGGAGGGGGAACACCTCACCTCCGCCTGGGACGTGGCCCTCATGAGCCGGGCCCTGCTGGGCCACGAGCGCATCCGCGCCTATACCGCCATCTGGACCGACAGCGTGCGGGACGGGGCCTTCGGCCTCTCCAGCACCAACAAGCTGGTGCGCTTCTACGAGGGCTGCACCGGCCTGAAGACCGGCTACACCCGGGAAGCCATGTACTGCGTCTCCGCCTCCGCCCGCCGGGACGGGACGGAATACATCGCCGTCGTCCTCCATGCGGAGAGCAGCGCAGAGCGCTTCGAGGCGGCGAAGCTCCTGCTGGACTACGCCTTCGCGGGCTGGCAGCTGGCCGATGTGCTCCCCGACGGGCCTCTGCCGCCGGTGGCCGTGGACCTGGGGCGGGAGAAATACCTCCAGCCGGTCCTGGGCAGCGAAACGAGGCTGCTGCTGAAAAAGAGCGAGGCCGCCGGATTGCGCCGGGAGCTTGACCTGCCGGAGGCCGTGGCGGCCCCCGTGGCGGCGGGACAGGCGCTGGGGAGCCTCCGCCTGCTGGACGCTTCGGGCCGGGAGCTGGCCGTGGTCCCCGTCGTCGCCCCGGCGGCGGTGCCGCGCCTGGGCTGGGGCGGCGCTTTCCTTCTCTGCCTGCGGCTGCTCTTCACCGGGCGGCCGTGAGGGACCCCGCGCAAAAGATCGGGGGAAGGGAGAAAGTCGGTGTTGAAGTGTCCGTGGGATGATGGTATACTGAGGGTAGAATATATCTGCCTGCCATATACGGTCAACTATCAACTATGCAAAGGAGAGGTGACATGGTCAAGGTAATCATGGGCGTGAAGGGTTCGGGCAAGACCAAGCTGCTCATCGAGATGGTGGAAAAAGCCCTGGAGGAATCCCCCGGCGACGTGGTCGTGATCGAAAAGGAGCGGAGCCTGACCTACGATATCCCGCATCAGGCCCGGCTGATCGTGGCCTCCAACTATGATTTCGGCTCCACCGAGTTCATGAAGGGCTTTATCAGCGCCATGCATGCCAGCAACTACGACATCACCCACGTTTTCATCGATAACCTTTATAAAATGTTCGAGGACAAGTCCGTCGCCGGAGCCGAGGATTTTCTCGACTGGCTGGAGGCCTTCAGCGAAAAGGAGGGCATCAGCTTTACGCTGACTCTGTCTGCCCCTCTGGAGTCGGCCACGGAGCGCATCCGCAAATATTTCTGAGTCCCTTCGCCGCCGGAAAAGGGCGGATATCGTCGTGAGCTTCGGGAGCACCGCTGTATCCTGCGGTGCTCCCGTTTTTTGTCGGAATACGGGGAACGCTTTTCTTTGCGCTCTCCTCCGGGACATGCTAGAGTGGGCGGCAAAGAAAGGAGGGGACGCGCGTGACCTATCGGATCTTTGCCTCCCGCTGCCGCACGGCGGACGGGATCCGCTACGTGGGCTGGGGGATCGAGGGTGTCGGCGACGGCGGGGAGCGCCTGCGCCTGGAGGACGTGACGGAGGACAGGCGCTTTGCGGAGCTGCTGGCCGCCGTGCTCAACCGGGAGAAGGCAGAGCCGGTCCATGTGGCCGACGTTATTTCCGATTTTTTGAGCGATTCCGAGCTGAAAAGGTCTTTACTTGGCGGGTGAGTTTGGGGTATACTGTGGAGCATCATCAAATTCGGGCGGCTCCCGGGAGCCGCCGGGGAGGAAACCGCCTTGAGCATACTCGAACGCCTGAGCGATCCCGAGCTGCTGGGCCAGATGAGCCTGGGTCAGAAGCTGCTGGGTTCCCTCATTACCGCCGTGATCGGCATGCTGGTATGCATGGTCGTTCTGGCGATCATCATGCTCGCCATCCGCATCATGCACGCCCTGATGAGCCGAAAGGACGCCCCCGCGGAGGGGCCCGCTCCCGCACCCGCGCCCGTTCCGGCAGCCCCCGCCCTGGCCGACGGGGAATGCGGCGTCGCCAGCCCCTGCGCCGGCACGGTGCAGACCCTCAACGCTTTTGAGGGCGCCGCCGTCCGGGAGGGCGACGTGCTGCTGCTGATGGAGGCCGACGGCTCGGTCTTCCAGTTCCCCGCTCCCGCGGAGGGGACGGTGGCGCGCGTCTGCGCCGCTGAGGGCGACGCGGTCTCGGCCGGTCAGGTGCTGGTCATTCTCAGGGAAAAGGAGGGCGAAGGCGATGATTGACGGTATCGTGAGCTTCCTGGGCAATACGGGCATCGCCCTGTTCGACTGGCGGCAGCTGGTGATGGTCGTCATCGCCTGCGTCCTGCTGTACCTGGCCCTGGTCAAGGAATTCGAGCCTCTGCTGCTGATCCCGATCGCCTTCGGCATGCTCCTTTCCAACCTCTTCGGCAGCGCCATCTTCAATGAGGCCACGGAGACGGAGGCCGCGGGCCTCTTCCGCTATTTCTTCCTGCTGGACGAGATCGGCATCCTTCCGCCGCTCATCTTCCTGGGCGTGGGCGCCATGACGGACTTCGGTCCCCTGATCGCCAACCCCAAGTCCCTGCTCCTGGGCGCGGGCGCCCAGCTGGGCATCTTCATCACCTTCATCGGCGCCATCCTGCTGGGCTTCAACGCCCAGGAGGCGGGCAGCATCGCCATCATCGGCGGCGCCGACGGACCCACCGCCATCCTCACCTGCACCCGCATGGCCAAGCAGATCCTGCCCGCCGTGGCCATCGCCGCCTATTCCTACATGGCCCTGGTGCCCGTGATCCAGCCCCCCATCATGAAGGCCCTCACCACCAAGGAGGAGCGCAACATCGTGATGAAGCAGCTGCGTCCCGTGAGCCAGAAGGAGAAGATCCTCTTCCCCATCGTGGTCACCATCGTGGTGGCCCTCATGGTGCCCGACGCCATCCCCCTGGTGGGCATGCTGATGCTGGGCAACCTCTTCAAGGAGAGCGGCCTCACGAACCGTCTCAGCGACACCGCATCCAACGCCCTGTGCAACATCGTCACCATCATGCTGGGCCTGGCCGTGGGCGCCTCCGCCAAGGCGGACACCTTCCTCACCCTCCAGACCATCGAGATCATCATCCTGGGCGTCATCGCCTTCGGCGTGGGCTCCGCCGGCGGCGTCCTGCTGGCCAAGTTCATGAATCTCTTTATGAAAAAGGAAAACCGCATCAATCCCCTCATCGGCTCCGCCGGCGTCTCCGCCGTGCCCATGGCGGCCCGGGTCAGCCAGATGGTGGGGCAGAAGGAAAACCCCAAGAACTTCCTGCTGATGCACGCCATGGGCCCCAACGTGGCCGGCGTCATCGGCTCCGCCGTGGCGGCGGGCATCCTCCTAAGCCTGTTCAATCACTGAGGATATTCAAATCAACGCAAGCAGACGCATAACGGCAAAAAGTCCGCCCGAGGCGGACTTTTTGCCGTTATGCTCTTTTCAGCCTCGCTCACCCTTCCGCCTGCTCCGCCCGGCCGTTTTCGCGGTTCAGGAGAGAATAGCCATATATGGCGGCGCCCTCAATATACGTCTTTTCCTCGTCGCCGACGCAAATGTTCAGTGAGTAAAATTCATTGCCCAGGCGGTCCCTGTAACGCAGGAGCTCGCAGGGAGCGCTTCCCTCCGGGCACGTCAGCCAGCCGATTTCTTCCAAACGGCCAATCAGCTCTTCGGCGGAGGCATCCTCCATGCCTATGGCGGAAATGAAGACCGTCAGCACCGTGACCCCATCCTCAGCCCAGCATTCCGCGAAGAACGGCCGGGTTTCGTCATAGGCTCCTGCGCTCCACCCAACATTGTGTTCTCCGTATTCGGAACGTTTCGGAAAGACTTCTTCGGCGTGGTCCACCATGGGCAGCCAGGCTTCCCGGTTCGCCCGGTATTCCCGGAGAAACGCCGGGCCCAGGCTCCTGGCTTCCGTAATCATTCCGAAAAGCCAGGCGACGCCATGCACGTAATACCCCTCTTCGACCGGGGTTTCACAACGACAATACAGGCGAAATGTCAGGCCCAGCGTTTCAATTATCAAGCAGCAATTGGCGTCCTCCGGCCCGGCATTTTCATTCCGGTCCACATCAAGGACCTTCCCGGTGAACAGAATATGCGGGCTCGGCTCGAAGTCCTCATCCTCTTCGCGCAGCGGAAACGTCCCCATCGGTATCATGGAAACGGGCGCCATCCTGGGTTTTGACGCCAGGTATGCTTCTTCCGAGGGGTAAAAGCTGTAATTGCTGCCGACGCCGCCAAGCTCCATCAGACACAGGCCGTTCTCGAACCAGGCGTATTCCTCCGCGTTGTCAATGAAAATATGGACCGGGATCTCGTCGCGGCCCACCGTCTCGCAAAGCGCCATTTTCCCGTTTTCATAGTCCATGTAGCCGTTGAACTTCATTCTGGTCATGAAACGTCCCTCCCCGTTCCCACGCCTTTCAGCATTCTTTCCGTTGCGTCGGAGCCCTGCGTCCGGTATAATGCATAAGCAGGAATGCTCATTCCTTCAATTTATCCGCCAGCTCTTTTATCTGCTCCGCCAGCGGCATGGGAATCTCGAAGGGCTCCGTGAAGGGGTCGAGCACCAGCCCCTGCAGGCCCTCCGGCCCCTCGGCCATCCGCATCGCTTCCCGGGCCGTGACCGTAATGGCGGAAAACTGCGAGGCATATTCCTCCGGCATCTGCTCTCTGTTGGAGAAAATCGGGAAATAAAGCCCGCCCTCCTTGTCCCGGAGGAAGTCCGGCCGGAAGCGCAGGCTCTCCTTCAGGGTATAGGTGACGTCGACCTTCGCATCACGGAGCTGTTCCAGGTCCTCGCTGCCGAACCCGAAGCTGCCGGGTATCGTCACGAAGGACAGGGCGAGGGCCGCGCACAGCCTCGCGAAGCTCTCCTCGGAGGGGTCTTCCGCAAATTCCCGCTTCACGTCCAGGAGGAGCGTTCCGTCCCGCAGGGCGTCCTTTTCCGCTTCCTCCGCATCCTTCTTCGCGTCCCTCTCCGCTTCCTCCTCCGCGTCCTTTTCAATCAGCCGAAGGGTGAATTCCCAGAAAATGCCCCTCAGGTTTTCGTCCAGGTACTCCAGGGCCCTGTCCCTGAGCTCGTCGGGCACGCCGAAGAAGGCTTCCGCCATCGCGCCGGCAATGGCTGCCAGGGTGTCGCTGTCTCCGCCGAGGGAAATGCAGTTGCGAATCACGTCCACAAAGTCCTCCCCCTCCAGGAAGCACTGAATCGCCTGGGGCACGGTCTCCTGGCAGGTTTCGTTGTGGACATAGTGAGGCCGAATCTCATCCACAGTCTCATCGAGGGGGTAATAATGCTCCCGGACGTATGCCCGGATCTGTTCCTTGCTCCGCCCGGTCCGGGCGAGGTAAATCACGGCCGCCGTCGCTTCCGCGCCCTTCATGCCCTCCGGGTGGTTGTGGGTCACCGCGGTCACCTTCCGGGACAGGTCCAGGGCCTCCTCCAGGCTGTCCGCCAGGAAGCCCACGGGGCTCACCCGCATGGCGGCCCCGTTCCCGAAGCTCCCGTAGGGCTTCGGGTCCCTGGAATACATCCAGCGGTAGAACCGGCCGCCGTAGCCGCAGCGGGGGTAGGGCTGTCCCACCTCGCGCAAGGTCCTGACCGTCACTTCCGGCAGGGTCTCCGGGTCCTCGCAGTCCAGCAGGGCTTTGGCCACGGCGCAGGTCATCACCGTATCGTCCGTGAAAAAGCAGGACTTCCCGTGGTGCTCCGCAAACAGCTCGAAGTCCTTGGTATGAATGTTGTCGAACTCATACACCGAGCCCGCAATGTCGCCAATAATCGCACCGATCATCGTTCATTCCTCCGTTTCCGTTTTTCGTTTCCCTTGCCTGCGGCTTCATCATACTCCCGGCAGCCCGTCAAAATCGGGACCGGTGCGAGCCTGACCGGTCCCGATTTTGGAAAGTCCCGTGCGCTATGCTGAAAAGGGCGCATCTGAGCAAAGAAGGAGGAAGCAGATGGCAGACAACAGAAAACGGCTTCTGGCCATTCAGAAGCTGATGAAGGAAACCGACGAGGAGCATCCGCTGACGGCGCAGCAGATCGAAAAGCAGCTCAGCTCCATGGGTATCGACGGGGCGCGCAAGGCGATCCTGGAGGACGTCCGCTCCCTGAGCGAAAACTGGCTGGAGATCGGCTCCGCGGAGGACGCGAAGAACGGCCAGTATCTCATGGAGCGGCCCTTTGAGGACTGGGAACTGAAGGTCATGGCGGACGCGGTGTCCGGCGCGAAGTTCCTGACGAGCGCCGACACGGCGAAGCTCATCGGCAAGCTGGCGGACATGGCCGGCAAGAGCGGAAAACAGGCGCTGCTGAACTCGGTCCCGCCGGTATCGGAAGTGGTGAAAACGGGCCGGAAGACCACGAAGAACAACATCGACCGGCTGATGAAGGCCATCCGCACCCACCGCCAGGTCCGCTTCGACTACTACGTCACCGGGCCGGACGGGGAGGAGCAGAGGAAGTACGCCGACCCTCAGGCCGTGCATCCCTACGCCCTGGTCTGGCGGGAGGATTCCTATTATCTCATCGCGCTTTACAACCTGAACCGGGGCTTCTCCTGCTACCGGCTGAGCCGCATGGAAAACGTCCGCATCATCGAAAACGCCCCGGCGATCACCCTGAAGGACGCATTCGGACATGACGGGCCGCAGAGGCTGCGGGATTTCATCCGGCAGAGCGTCTACAGCTTTCACGGGGAAGCGAGGACCGTAACGCTCCGCGCGCAGGAAAAAATGGTCGATACCATCATCGACCATTTCGGCAGGGAGATCAATCTTTCCAACAACGGGGACGGGACCGTAAACGCCATGTTCAAGGTGGCCGACAACCGGGGTCTGTATTATTTCCTGTTGAAATACGGCGAGACGATCCGGGTCCTGGAGCCGGAGGACGTGCGGGAGAATATGAAGGCGAAGCTCCGGAGCATTCTGGAAGCATATGAAGCGTAACGGAAAATGATGCGACCTTGGGAAAGGTTCCGATCGACACGCGGCGGGCACAGGCGTGTCAGACAGAACCGTCGCTACCATAGGGAAACTCCCCCGCGGAGACGGTTTGACAACGCCGCCACCGCGGGGGAATTTGCTTACCTTTTCGCAGGAAACGGGGTCACGGTATCATACGTGAAAGCGGTCGTACGTCTGATAACAGTCGACGCAGAGCTTCTTTCCCCCCTGGAGGCGGATCCAGTTGGCCCCGGCGGTCTCGCCGCAGCACTCACAGACATAGGAATCGAAAATGCGGGCCTGCTCCGGCAGCCGGAGCTTCGTCTCCTTCACTTCGAACATGGCCTCCGGCTCGCAGCTCTGGTAATAGGCGAAGGACTGCTCCTTATTCATGCCCTCGGGCCGGGGCTTCAGCACCAGGCGCACGGACTTGCCGCTTGCCCGCTCGTATATGGAAAACGCCTGCTTCCCGGTCATGTGGAAGAGGAGATTCCCCTTCCCCACGCTGCAGCCCAGCACCACCTGGATCGCGTCCACGCCACAGGCGTCGTTTTCCGCGATGCAGACCACCTGCTCGTCCCTGGAGAAGCCCAGGTTGAGCAGCTTTTTTGCGTAAAGCGCGGCCTTATAGCCGATGGTGAGGCCGCCGCACACGTGGCCGTGGAAGGCCGCGCATTTTTCCCACAGTTCCTTGTTCTCGTCCATGGTCTTTCCTTCCTTTCGGGGCGGCGTCATACCGCCCAGTCGATGGTGACGACGGTGGATACCGTCCTTCCTTTCACTTTCCCGTTCCCGGCGACGGAGGCGTAGTATTCCCGCAGCTTCTCCTCGTCCTCGGGGCCGGTCTCCCGCTGCAGGGCGGCCCAGCGAAGGGCGCTGCTCACGGCGTCCTCCACGCCCGTTTCCGTTTCATTGTCGCGATGCTCATAGGTGAATGCGGGCTCAAAGCCCTTTCTCCAAAGGTAGGCGAAGGTGTTTTCCATCATCGTATCCCCGCCCGCGTCCCGGCGGCGGAGTCCCAGAACGTCCATGCCCGCGTCCAGCAACAGGTCCGTCCTGCGGCAGGGCTTCGTCAGATAGCAGTGCTTCCGGGCGCAGAGCACCATCTTATCCAGGGTGTCGTAATCCGCCACGGCGGGGGTCATGTGAGCGAAGACCACGTCGAACTTTTCCCGCCAGCCAAGTTCGTCGATATCCGCCGTCTGCCAGTCCAGGCGAAGGAATTCCACGTTGTCCAGCCTTTTTTCCCCGGCGCCGGCCCGGGCGGCGGAGAGCATTTCCGCAGAGATGTCGCAGCCCACGCCCCGGCCGATCCGGGGCGCCAGGGCCAGGATATAACTCCCCGTGCCGCAGCCCAGGTCCAGCACGGCGGTTTTTTCCGAAAGCTCCGATTTTTCGGCCATCAGCCGGAGGAACACGTTGTTCTCCAGGGTCACGTCTCTCCTCACAAAACGGGAGGCCATCCCGTCCCAGAGGCGGACGACAGCGTCCCTGTCCCTTCCGGCGTCCGCCCTCCAGGCGGCGCGCAGCTCTTTAAGCTCCATGGATCTCTTCTCCTTCCGCAATTCCCGTGTCCACCACCACGAAGGGCCTGCCCTTCACCGTGAGAATCGAGGCCGGGACCCGGTAAACCTCCCGGATGCTCTCCTCGGTGATCACCGAGGCGTCCCCGTAGCGATAGGTAAAGCCGTCGTGGATCAGCATGAAGCGGTCGCAGTACTGGAGGGCCAGGTTCAGGTCGTGGATGACCACCACGGCCAGCAGCCGGTCCGCCTTTGCGATCTCAGAGACGTTGCGCATCACCTCGTGCTGGTTATACAGATCCAGGCTGGCGGTGGGCTCGTCCAGCAGGAGCACTTTGGGCTGCTGGGCCAGCGCCCTGGCCAGCACCACCTTCTGCAGCTCGCCGCCGGAGAGCTCGTCCACGTAACGCAGCTGGAATTCCTGCAGGCTCAGCCTGGCGATGGCCTCGTCCACGATCCTGTAATCCTCCCGGCCGGGGCCGAACCTCATGTGCGGCTTCCTTCCCAGGAGCACGGTGTCGTAGACGGTGAGGCGGCTGACGCCGGTATGCTGCTCCACGTAGGCCATGGTGCGGGCGATCTCCCCCCGGCTGAGGGCCTTCACGTCCTGCTCGCTCACGCTGATGACGCCCCCCTGCCGGGAGAGGATGCGGTTGATGCATTTGAGGAAGGTGCTCTTTCCCGCCCCGTTGTTGCCCAGCAGGGCCAGGCAATGCCCGGCGGACTCGGACATGTTCAGATCCTTCAGCACCTCTTTCGCGCCGCGGTAGGCGTAGCGCACATGCTCTGCTTTGATCATTTGCGCCGGATCCCCCCTTTGAAGACGATCCACAGGAAAAGAGGCGCGCCCAGGGCGGAGGTGATGGCGCCCACGGGCAGCACGATGGGGGCCACCACGATGCGGGCGAAGGTGTCGCTCAGCAGGAGGAGGCAGGCCCCCGCCAGCCCGGAGGCCGGGATCAGATAGCGGTAGTCCGTGCCCACGAAGCGGCGGACCAGGTGCGGGGCGATGAGGCCCACGAAATTGATGATGCCGATGAAGGAGACGATGACCGCCGCCGTCAGGGCGCCCACGGCCATGCTCCAGATGGTGATCTGCCGGGTGTTGACCCCCAGTCCCTTGGCCGTATCCTCCCCGCTCTGCATGGCGTTGTAGTTCCAGCTGTTGAGCCAGAAGAAAACGAGGGCGATTACCACGGCGGCGGCCATGATGGCGATGTCCTTCCAGAAGGTGCTGCCCAGGTTGCCGAAGGTCCAGTAGACCACGGCGGCAACCTTCACGTCGTCGGCGAAATACTGCATGAGGGTCGTGGCCGCCCCGAAGAGGTTGGACAGGGCCACGCCCGCCAGGATGAGGGTGCCGGGATTGGATCTGCTGAGCTGGGCCAGGATCACCACCACCACCGTGCAGGAGATGGCCCCCAGGAAGGCGCAGGTGCTCACCAGGGCGGGATTGATGACCGAAAGGGTGGCCCCCGCCGTGTTGGAGGACATGGCGCCTCCCCCCAGGACGATGATGGCGAAGGCCGCGCCGAAGGACGCGCCCTGGGAGACGCCCACCGTGCCGGAGGAGGCCAGGGGGTTCCGAAGGACCCCCTGCATCACGCAGCCGACGATCCCCAGGCCCACGCCGACCACCACGGCCGTGGCCGAGCGGGGCAGGCGCAGGTTGGAGACGATGATCTTCTCCTTCCCCTCCGCCCTGCCGGCCAGGGCGGCCAGCACCTTGCCCAGAGGCAGATTGGAGGAGCCCAGGGCGATGGAGAGGATGAAAACGGCGACGGTGGCCAGGGCCAGGCCCAGAAGAAAGAGCTTCTTCTCCCGGATAAAGGAACGGTATTCCTTCCCGCTCAGGACCGGTTCCCTGTCCATTCCTTATTCCCCGATGGTGATGGGGCCGAAGGTGAGGCCGTTTTCTTCCAGGACGCCCAGGTAATCCCTGCCGATCATCACGTTGAAGATCTCCTCCGCCTTGGCCCGGAAGTCGACGTCCCTGAAGGCTTCGGGATAGATGACGGACCCGGCGTAATAGGCATCCACGATGGCCAGCTCCATGTTGGTGCTGTAGTAATTGAAGTTCACCTGGGAGTAGACACTGCCGTTCTGCACGGCCCGCAGGCTGTCGATGGCGTCGGGGTTAACCGCATAGTCGTCCATCACCAGGTTCATGTTGCCGGGATTCAGGAAGATGATGTCCGGATCCCACTCGATGACCTGCTCCATGGCGATCTCCACGCCGCCCTTCTCCCCCAGGCTGTCGGCCAGGTTATTGGCGTGGATGGCGATCAGGGGCGCATAGTTGCAGTAGGTGCCGCAGAAGCCGTGGCCGCCGGAGAAGCTGACCGCGCCCAGGTAGACGCCGGGCTTCCCGGCATCGGGGATGTCCTTCGTCAGGCCGTCCAGCTCTGCCAGCCAGCCCTGGATGGCGGCGATCACCGCCTCGGCGTGGGCTTCGGTGCCCAGCACCTCGCCGCAGAGGCGGATGGAATCCGTCAGATTGGGGGAGGTGAACTTGTCCGCGTAGATCGCGACGACGGGGATGTTGAACTTCGCCTGGAAGTCGTTGCAGGTGTCCGCGTTGTTGGTGTTGATGATGATCACGTCCGGGCTGAGCTCGGCGATGGCCTCGTCGTAATACGTATTGCCGCTGCCGCCGGAGGCGATGGCGGTGCAGTCCTTCAGGTGCTCGTGGCAGGCGTAAGCAAAGGGCATGCCCGCGTCGCCCCGGATCTCCATCTCCGTGGTGCCCGTAACCTTATCGATGCCGCCGGCATAGGCGATGGTGCGGGTGGCGCTGCCCAGAGCGCCGACGGAGGTCACCTCTGCGGGGATCTCCACCTCCCGGCCCAGCACGTCCGTAACGGTGCGGGTACCGGAGGGCGCCGGCGTCTCAGGTGCGGGTTCCTCCGTCGTCGCCGGGGCTTCCGTCGCCGGGGCCGGGGCTTCCGTCGCCGGCGCGGGAGCGGCGGCAGGCGCCTCGGTAGGCGCGGCTGTGGGCGCGGAGGTATTGCCGCCGCAGCCGGCCGCCAGGGCCAGCAGAAGCGCGGCCAGCAGGAAGATCGCATATGTTCTCTTCATGGCATCCGTTTCCTTTCTTTCAAGCCCGATTACGTGCGGATTTGCCCCCGGCGGGACAGGAGCGGCCCTCGGGCCGGTTTTTCCCTTCGATCCTGCGGGGATGCGCTGCTTATAATTATCTATTGAAGAACATATATTGCCGATCCCCGGCCGTCAAGCCCCCCATGGGGATATGCGCGGCTTCTTTTCGGCACTTTTCCTGCCTTTCGGAACAGATTTCAGGATCATGTTCGCTGATCCGGCGGGCTTCGGCCCGGTTCGGCGGCGGTCCCGCCGGGTCCGCTGTTTCTTCGTCCTCTGTCGTCTTCCCGTCACCGGCGGCCGAAACGTCCGGACAGAAATGTAGAATTTTTATAAAATAAGGTACTTGAATATCTTGACATTCGGGGAGGGGCGGCGTATAATGAAGTTTGTTCAAGTACCTTATTGTCAAGTACCTTACAATTCTTGGGAAAGGAGATGCGCGATGGATTATCAGCTGAGCCCCAACGAGCAGCTTATGGAGCAGATCTTCCGGCTCTACGCCGTCCTCCGCCGCGGCCCCGGTCTGGGCGGCGAGTGGGAAAAGGGCGGCCGCCCCAGCGCTCAGAACCGCATCCTCATCATGCTCAGCGAATCCGACGGCATCAGCCAGCGGGACATGACCACGCTGCTGCAGCTGCGGCCCCAATCCGTCAGCGAGACTCTGGGGAAGCTGGTGTCCGCCGGGCTGGTGGAACGGCGGCAGTCCGCCAGAGACAAGCGCATCTTCAACATTTTCCTCACGGACGAGGGGCGGGACCGGGTCTCGGAGCTCATCGAGAATCGGCCGGATTTCGCGGCGCTGTTCCTATCCCCCCTCTCCGACGGGGAGAAGGCACAGCTCACGGAGCTGCTGCGGAAGCTGGTAGGTCCCGGCGGGCCGGAGCCCGAGGATTTCGAGGAATAAGCGAAGCCGCCCCCGGGGCGGCCGGATCCCAATATTCAAGGAGCGAACAGAAAATTGAGCAAGGTCATCATGAGCGGCGACGAGGCCGTCGCCCGGGGCGCATGGGAGGCCGGCGTCGGCGTTGCCGCCGCCTATCCCGGCACGCCCAGCACGGAGATTCTGGAGAACATGTCCCTGTATAAGGACGACGTGTACTGCCAGTGGGCCAACAACGAGAAGATCGCGGTGGAGATCGCCCTGGGGGCCTCCTTCGGGGGCCTTCGCAGCCTGGCCGCCTTCAAGCACGTGGGCATGAACGCGGCGGCGGATCCCATTTTTTCCGCTGCTTACACCGGCGTGAACGGCGGCATGGTCCTGGTTTCGGCGGACGATCCCGGCTGCTGGAGCAGCCAGAACGAGCAGGACAACCGGCTGTACGCTCCCCATGCCCGGCTGGGCATGCTGGAGCCCGCCGACAGCCAGGAATGTCTGGACTACGTGAAGGCGGCCTTTGAGCTGAGCGAGAAATTCGACCTTCTGATGCTCCTTCGCATGACCACCCGGGTCTGTCATTCCAAGAGCCTGGTGGAGCAGGGGGAGCGCGCGGAGCATCCGGGCGTGTATAAGCCCGATCCCGCGAAGTACGCCATGCTCCCGGCCAACGCCCGGAAGCGCCACGTGGCCGTGGAGGCCAATCTGGCGGCCCTGAAGGAATATGCGGAAACGAGCCCCCTGAACCGGACGGAGATGCACGGCACGAAGCTGGGCGTCATCGCCTCCGGCGTGTGCTGGCTCCACGCCCGGGAAGCCTTCGGGGAGGACGCCAGCTATCTGAAGCTGGGCATCACCCATCCCCTGCCGGACCGGCTCATCCGGGATTTCTGCGCCGGGATGGAGCGGATCATCGTCATCGAGGAGGGGGAGCCCTATCTGGAGGAGGCCGTGAAGGCCCTGGGCATCCCCTGCGAGGGCAAGGCGTACACCACCCGGCAGGGCGAGCTGAGCGCCCAGCGCATCCGGGCCGCTTTCGGCCTGGGCGGCGCGCCGGAAACGGTGCAGAGCAGCCTCACGGCCCCCGCCCGTCCGCCCGCCCTCTGCGCGGGCTGCCCCCACCGGGGCTTCTACTTCGCCATGCAGAACTACCATAAGCGCCTGGTGGCCGTGGGCGACATCGGCTGCTACTCCTTGGGCGTGGGCGAGCCCTTCCGCGGCTTCGACACCTGCATCTGCATGGGCTCCGGCTTCTCCATCCCCATCGGCCTTGCCAAGGCCCTGGAGAAGCAGGGCGACGGGCGCAAGGTCTTCGGCATTCTGGGAGACAGCACCTTCTTCCACTCCGGCTTCAACAGCCTGGTGGACGCGGTGCACGCGAAGGCAAACGTCTGCCTCGTGGTGCTGGACAATTCCATCACCGCCATGACCGGGCACCAGCAGAACGCCGGTACCGAGATCAGCCTGATGGGCTACGAGGTCCCCGCCATCAACATCCGGCGCATGGTGCTGGCCACCGGCCTGCCGGAGGAGCGGGTGCTGGAGGTCGATCCCATCGACCAGGCGGCCATGAACGCCGCCATCGAAAAGGCTCTTTCCACGAAGGAGACCTGGGTGATCCTCAGCCGGAGGCCCTGCGCCCTGCTCAAGGAGGTCATCAAGGCCCGGGGCGATCTTCGCTGCGAGATCGACGCGGAGGCCTGCAGGGGCTGCCGGGCCTGTACGAAGGTGGTCTGCCCCGCCCTCACCTTCGACGCGAAGACGAAAAAGGCCCTCATTTCCGATCCGGCCAGCTGCACCGGCTGCGGCCTGTGCATGCAGCAATGCCGCTTCGGCGCCATCCGAAAGGCAGGTGGAAAGGCATGATCACCAGCATTCTTCTCACCGGCGTGGGCGGCCAGGGCACGATCCTGACCACGAAGATTCTTTCCGCCGGCCTGGCCCAAATGGGCTACGACGTGAAAATGAGCGAGATCCACGGCATGAGCCAGCGGGGCGGCACGGTGAACACCCAGCTCCGCTACGGCGACAGGGTCTACGCTCCCAACATCGGGGAGGGCGAAGCGGACCTGATCGTCGCCTTTGAAAAGACGGAAGCCCTCCGGGCCCTGCCCTATCTGAAAAAGGGCGGCTCCATCCTCATGGACCGGAAGGAGATCATGCCCATGAGCGTCCTCACCGGCGCGGCGGAATACCCCCACGGGGCCGACAAAGAGCTGGAAAAGCTGGCGGGCGCCAAGGTGGTGGCCGCCGGGGAGATCGCTGAGAGCCTGGGCAGTCCCAAGAGCCAGAACATCTGTCTGCTGGGAGCCCTGGTGAAGGCGCTTCCCCTGCCGTCCTTCGACTGGGAGGGTCTCATCGCCGCCATGGTGCCGCCGAAGACGGTGGAGATGAACCTCGCCGCCTTCCGCAGGGGCCGGGAGGCCTGAAAGAGTAAATAAAAAAAATAAAAAGAAGAAAGGGAGAATCGAGGCTTGAAACTGATCCTGAGATACCTAAAGCCCTTCATCCCCCTGGTGGTCATCGCCCTGCTTCTGCTGTTCGCGCAGACGATCCTGGAGCTCTATCTGCCGAACTACATGAGCAGCATCGTGAACGTGGGCATCGTCCAGAGCGGCATTTCCAACGCCGCCCCCGACGTCATGGACGCGGACATGATGGACCTCACCCTCCGCTTTACCGACGGAGCGGACGAGGCAACGGTGAAGAATGCGTACACCTGGGTGGAAGCGGGCAAGGCGGACGGCAAAACGCTGAAGGCCTATCCCGCCCTTGCCGGGAAGGGGGCATACGTCAGAAAGACGCCGGATAAGGCGGCGCTGGCGGCGGTGAACGCAGCCGTCAGCAAGGCGTACTACGCGCTGAACATGAGCATGGGCGGCGCGGACTTCAGCGTGCTGGGGCCCGAGGGAGTGCTGGCCCAGGCCGCGACCCTCAGCGACAGCGCCGTCGCCGCCGGAAAGTCCATGGCGGGAGAGGACAACGCCAGCCTCATGATGAGCAGCGTGGCAGTCACCCTCACCAAGGGCATCCATGCCTCTCTGGGCGGAGACGTGCCGAAGGTGCAGCAGGGCTACATCCTGAAAATCGGCGGCATCATGCTGCTGTTCAGCCTGATGAGCGGCCTCTGCACCGTGGGCAACGGCTTCTGCGGGGCAAGGGTCTCCGCCGGCATCGGCAAGAAGCTGCGGCACGACATCTACACGAAGGTCACCAGCTTCTCCAGCGAGGACGTGGACGCCTTCAGCACCGCCACCCTCATCACCCGCAGCACCAACGACGTGCAGCAGGTGCAGCAGGTGGCCATGATGGGCATCCGCATGGTCTTTATGGCGCCGCTGTACGCCGTGGGCGGCATCATCATGGCCCTGCGGAAATGCGCCAACATGAGCTGGATCGTGGCCATCGCCGTGGTGCTGCTCCTGGCGCTGCAGGTGATCACCTTCAAGCTGGTGGTCCCCAAGTTCAAGATCATGCAGAAGCTCACCGATCGCCTGAACCTGGTGGCCCGGGAGAGCCTCACCGGCATGCTGGTCATCCGCGCCTTCGGCAACGAAAGGCTGGAGGAGGAGCGCTTCGACGTGGCCAACAAGGACATCACGGAAACCGGCCTCTTCGTGCAGCGCACCATGGCGACCCTGAACCCCATCGAAAACTTCATGCTCTCCGCCGTGACCCTGCTCATCATCTGGGTGGGCGGCCACCTGGTGGCGAGGTTCTACATGCCCGTGGGCGATATGATGGCCTACATGCAGTACGTCATGCAGATCATCATGGCCTTCCTGATGATTGCCCAGATGTTCATCATGCTGCCCCGCGCCCTGGTGGCGGCCAGCCGTGTGGAGGAGGTCCTGCAGCGTGAGCCCACCATCCGCAACCGGGAGAACCTCAAGACCCTGGGCGGACGGGCCAAGGGCCACATCGAGTTCGACCACGTCTCCTTCAAATACGGCGACGCGGAATCCAATGTTCTGGAGGATATCAACCTGGATATCCTGCCGGGCCAGACGGTGGCCTTCATCGGCTCCACCGGCTCCGGCAAGAGCACGCTCATCAATCTGGTGCCCCGCTTCTACGACGTGACCGCCGGCAGCATCCGGCTGGACGGCGTGGACGTCCGGGATCTGGATTTCCATGAGCTGCGCAACAACATCGGCTATGTGCCCCAGAAGGGCGTGCTCTTCTCCGGCGACGTGGCCACCAACATGTCCCTGGGCAAGGAGGACGGCACGGACGAGGAGATGTACCGGGCCATCCGGACCGCCCAGGCGGGCGACTTCATCAACGAGGAGAACAACGGCCTCAGCATCGCAATCGCTCAGGGCGGCGAGAACGTCTCCGGCGGTCAGAAGCAGCGTCTCAGCATCGCCCGGGCCCTCATCAAGAACCCGCCCATCTTCATCTTTGACGACAGCTTCTCCGCCCTGGACTTCCGCACCGACGCGGCCCTCCGCAAGGCCCTCTACGCCACTACGGAGAATGCCACGGTGCTGGTGGTGGCCCAGCGGGTCAGCACCATCATGAACGCAGACCAGATCTTCGTGCTGGAGGAAGGCAAGATCGTGGGCCACGGCACCCACCGCGAGCTCCTGGAGAGCTGCGAGGCCTACCGCGAGATCGCCGAAAGCCAGCTTTCAAAGGAGGAATTGGCATGAGCGAAGAAAAGAAAAACGCCTTCCCGGCCGATTCCCAGCAGCCGCCGAAGGGCTTTGACCCCTCCAAAATGCCCAAGGGGTTTGACCCCTCCAAAATGCCCAAAGACTTCGATCCGAGCAAAATGCCCAAGGATTTCGATCCCTCCAAGATGCCGGGCAAGCCCGGCGGGAAGAAGGGCCCCGGCGGGTTCACGCCGCCGGAGGATTTCGACCCCGAAAAGATGAAGGAAATGATCGAAAAGGGCGAATTCCCCGAAGGCATGCCCAAGCCCAAAGGGCTCATGAAGCTCCTGATGCCCAAATTCCCCGACCCCAACGAGATCGACAAAGCTGACCTCAACGCCTATCCCCCCGGCTACCGGCCCCTGGTGCGCCCTGACACCAGCAAAATGAAGAACCAGCGGCGGGGCGGCCGTCCCGGCGGCGGAGGTCCTCCGGGCATGCGGGGCGGCGGCGAGAAGGCCAAGGACTTCAAGACCAGCATGAAGCAGCTCATAAAGTACATGATGGTCTATAAGTGGCTGATCCTGCTGGTGGCCGTCTGCTCCGTCTGCTCCACCCTGCTGAGCACCATCAACCCCAAGATCCTGGCGCGTATCACCAACGAGATCGTGCGCGGCGTGGCCGCGGTCACCGCCGGCGGCACCAACGGTGTGGATTTCCACTACGTCGGCCAGGTCATCCTGATCCTGCTGGGGCTGTACGTACTGAGCATGCTCTTCTCCTACGCCCAGGGCTTCACCCTGGCATACGTCTCCAACAAGGTCTCCTATAACCTGCGCAACGCCATCATCGCCAAGATCAACAAGCTGCCCATCAATTTCTTCCACAAGTATTCCAACGGCGAAGTGATGAGCCGCATCACCAACGACGTGGACACCGTGTCCCACTCCCTCAACGCCTGCATCACCCAGGTCATCTCCGCAGTGGTGAC
>JAFXUU010000065.1 GCA_017524845.1 Oscillospiraceae bacterium | reverse complement strand
GCCCTGTTCCTCCTGCGGGACTGGGCCTTCACCCGCCGCCCCTTCTTCGCCCCCCTCGCCGCCGGGACGATGACGGGTCTCATCGGGGCGGTGTACCTGCGCTTCGGCCCGGCGGACGCCGCCTCCTTTGCCCTGTGGCTGGCGGAGGCCCTGCTGGCGGCCTTCGGCTGCCTCTTCTTCCGCGCAGGCATCCGGCGGGAAAACAGCCGGAGCGGCCGGGCGGGGGCCGCCCTCCTGGCCGTGTCCTTCTGCATGGCCCTGGGGGAGCTCCGCATCGCTGGGGTGATCTCTCCCGGCCGCTGCGCCGCCGCCCTGCTGGTGCTCACGGCGGCCTTCCTCGGCGGGGCCCGGGGCGGGGCTCTGGCGGGACTGCTCCTGGGCCTGGGGCTGGACGCCGCCGGGGGCACGCCCGGCGTCTGCGCCCTCTGCCTGGGCTGCGCGGGGGCCCTGGGGGGCGCCGACGGGGGGCGGAACCGGCTGCCCACGGCTCTGGGCTGCGTGCTGGGCAATGCCGCAGCGGCCTTCTGGGGGGCGGAGAGCGCCCTGCGCACCGGCCTGCTCTATGAATTCTTCATCGCCTCCGTCCTCTTTATGCTCCCCTCCCGGCGCTTCTTCGAAAACCTGCGCCGGGAGCCGGAGGCGGGACCGGGCGGCCTCCTGCGTTACCTGCAGGGGCGCACGGGCCTGGCGGCCTCCGCCTACGAGGAGCTCTGCGCCCTCCTGCGGGAGACCCCGGAGAACGGGCGGAACGACGAGGACGTGCTCAGCCTGTTCGACGCGGCGGCTTCGGAGGTCTGCCGCTCCTGCGCCGACCGCGGCCGCTGCTGGGGCCGGGACTACGAGAGCACCCGCAGCGCCATGCAGGCGGCCTGGCGGGCCATGGAGGAGCGGGGCAGCGCCCGGGCGGAGGACTTTCCCCTCTGGTTCCGGGACCACTGCCTGGACGTCCGGGGCTATACCGACGCCGTCAGCCGGGAGCTGAAGGGCCTCTTCCTCCGGCGGCAGACGAAGAAGCGCCTGCGGGCGGACCGGGGCCTGCTGGAGCGGCAGTACGCGGATTTCGCGGCGGTGCTGCGGGACCTGGCGGTCTCCCGGGGTCCCAGCCGGGAGGAACTGCGCCTCACCCGAAGGCTCGGCCTCTTCCTCCGGGACTATGCCCCCGGGGCGCTCTGCTCCGCCTTCCGGGACTGGAACGGGCGGCTCCACGTGGAGATCAGCGGGGCGCTCAGCACGGGGCTGCTCCGGAAGGAGGGGTGGCTCGCCGCCCTCTCCGAGGCCGCGGGGACGGAGCTCAGCTGCCCGGACCCGGGCGGCGACCGGCTGCAGCTCTACGAGCGGGAGCCCCTGGAGGCGGAGGTGGGCGTGGCCGCCTGCTGCCGGGGCGGGAAGGCTCCCTCCGGGGACGTGGCCCGCTCCTTCAAAACGGCGGAGGGCATCCTCTACCTCATCGTGGCCGACGGCATGGGCAGCGGCCCGGAGGCGGCGGAGGAGAGCGCCGGAGCGGCGGCCTTGGCGGAAAAGCTCCTGCGGGCGGGCATCGGCCCGGAAACGGTGATGCGTACCCTGAACACTGCCCTGCTCCTGCGCAGCGAGAAGCGCATCTGCAGCCTGAGCCTGGACCTGATGAGCGTCAACCTCTTCTCCGGGGAGACCTGCGTCTACAAATACGGGGCCGCCCCCTCCTACGTCCGAAGCGGCGGACGGGTGCGGGCCGTGCTGGGGGAGACCCCCGCCGCCGGGACGGACGACGTGGGCCCGGACTGCACCCGTCTGCACCTGAGCTCCGGCAGCGCCGCCGTGATCCTCTCCGACGGGGCCGCCCTGGCGGAAAACGTGGGGGACAAGCTGCTGGCCTGCGCCCCCGGCACCCTGCGGGAGCTGGCGGGGAACATCCTGGCGGAGGCCGCCGCCCTGGGGGGGCGGGAGGACGACATGACGGTGCTGACCCTGAGCCTGGCGAAGCGGGGCGAGCCCGGTATATCCTGACCATTCCCCGGGCATAATGGAAGCAAACGGAAAAGAGGGAGGCGGGCGCTTGGTCAAGGGCGTGACGAGAAGGGTGATCCTGGTGGATCCCACGGACAAGCGGAGGTTCGAGAAGGCCATCTTCATCCTCCGGGAGGGCGGGCAGGAGAACGCGGAGGATCTGCTGCTCCGGGCCCAGGAGATCGCGGGGCGAGCCATGGGCGCGGGGGAAAAGCCCCGGAGGCGCCTTGCCTCCCTCCTGTATCTGCTGATCGGCGCGGCCTTCACGGGGCTCCTGTGGCTGGCGGTGAGCCTCTGGCGCTGAGCTTTCCCCGGGCGGCGGACGGACGCCGCCGTATCCGCGCATGAAAAATTAAATACAATTATGTACCAATTATAGGGATTTTTGCTTGACTTCCCCGGGGGATTCGGTTAAATTATTAGGCAATCTATCGAAAACGCGTACCGGAGGAATTCCCATGACCGAGGACAGGAAGCAATTATCCATCATCGCGCACGTATTTCGACTGAACAATGCGCTCATCAAGCAGAAGAACCGCCGCATGAGCGCCTACAACCTCACCGCCATCCAGGCGGACGTCCTGATGTACGTGCTGAAGAACAGCAAGCTGCGGGAGATCAACCAGCTGGACGTGCAGGACTATCTCAAGCTCACGAATCCCACCGTGTCCGGCATCGTGGACCGGCTGGAGGAAAAGGAGTTTATCAAGCGCGTCCGCAGCGAGCGGGACGCCCGCTACCGCAGGCTCATCCCCCTGCCCAAGGGAGAGGCCCTCTTCGAGGACCTGCGCCGCTCCGCCCGGGAGGCGGAGGAAAACATCGTCAGGGACATGAGCCCGGAGGAGGCGGAGACCTTCATCCGCCTCATCGACGTCGCCCTGGAAACGGCAGAGGCGGACTGACCCGGTCCCGGCCCCGTCCTTTCGGACGGAGCCGGGATTTTTGCCCTTGACATACCTTGAAAAACGATGTATAGTATGCCTTGATAAACGAGGTATAGGGGGAGCGCCGTGCAGTGGAAGGACGGGGAATACTGGCTGCGGGACGCGGTGAAATACATAAGGTTCCCGCCGGACCGCCGCCGGGTGCAGGAGGAGCTCTACGAGCACATGATCTCCCGCAATCTGGAGCTCCTGGCCCAGGGCTGCTCCGAGGCGGAGGCCGACCGGCTCGCCTGCGAGGCCATGGGGGACCCGGAGGAGGTGGGCCGGGCCCTGGCGGCGGTGCACAAACCCTTCTGGGGATATTTCCTCCGGGCCCTGCGGATCGCCCTCGCCGTCGTCCTCGTCCTGGGGATGGCGAACACCCTGCGGAACTGGGGCTTCATGAATTTCTTCGGCAGCGTTTCCGTGTACAGGAGCAATCTGGAACGGTATGAGGCGCACATGGAGGAATGGATCCCCCAATCCTCCGAAGCGCGCTGCGGGGACTACCGCTTCCGGCTGAAACGGGCCGGGGTCTGCGCGCCCCGGGAGGATATGCAGTTCATCCCGGAGGGGTATTGGCTGGCGATGGAGCTCCGGGCCTCCGTTTGGGATCCCCGCCTGGGGCCGCCGGATTACGACGCCATAGAGGCCTCGGCGGAGGACAGTCTTGGGAACCGATACGAAGCCTCTCTGTCCCGGGAGGCGGCGGATCTCATTTTCTTCAGCGACACGACGGTGATCGTCCGGGGCTTCGATCCCACGGCGGATTGGGCGGTGCTGATCCTCAGGGCGGGGAAGAACGAGCTGCGGTTTCCCGTCGTTCTGAAGGAGGGCGCGGCATGAGAAAAAGAAAAAAGCGCCTCTCCAGGCCCTTTCATGCGGCCCTTTGCCTGGCCGCCATGGTGCTGATCCTGGCCCTGAACCGCCTCTTCTGCGGGCCTCCGAGGATCCTGACGGAGCGGACGGCGCTGTCCCTCGCCCAGCGCCGGGCCCTGCGGGAGCCCGAGGAGATCGCCGCCCGGGCGGATTTCCGGAACTGGCAGGTCATCTCCGTGTGGAACAGCGGCACCAAGACCTTGAAAAAGAAGGAGGAGACGGGGCAGGACTGCGCCGTGTGGGACGAAGGGGCCGTCCAGACCTATTTTTTCAGCTGGACGCGGCCCGGCCGCAGGAGCTACAGATACAATGCCGACGGGGAGACCGGCCTCCGGCTCTTCCGGGATCCGCCTCTCCGGGAATACGAATGGTGCAGGTTCTGGAGAGACAGCCGGGACTTCGGCTGGGGCTGCCCGGGCAAGACGCTGTCGGGCTACGTGCTGGAGGACGGCCGATGGGTGGTCCGGGAATACGTGCCCCTGGCGGTGATCAACGGGGATCCCGCCGTTTCCTCCGGCGTCCTCACTGTCTCCGGCAGCTGCGCCTGGGACGGGGAGACCGGAAATTACGCCTGGACGGCGGCGGCGGTCCGGGAGGACCCCCACGTATTCCTGTTTCAGCTGACGCCCGGGGAAGACCTGTCGTCCGACATGGCAAGCTGGGTGCTCTCGGACATCTCCATGGGGGAAGAACTCTTCTCAGCCGCCGCGGGGAAGGGCGTCAGCGACGTCACGGCGTTCGCTGAGGTCGTCTGGTATGACAGGGACGGAAACGAGCTGTACCGGCAGGGATTCGATCTGCTGAGAACGGAGAAAGAGACGGAAGGGAGCGAAGAACATGGCGCGTGAACGGGAGCCCGGGAGCCTGGACCTGCTGATCCTCCATCTTCTGGGGGAGCGGGACATGTACGGCTACGAGATGGTGACGGAGCTGGCCCGCCGCTCCGAGGACGTATTCAAAATGAAGGAGGGCACGCTGTACCCCCTCCTGCACCGGCTGGAGAAGGAGGGGGCGCTCTCCGCCCGGGAGGAACGGGCGGAGGGGCGCACCCGGCGCTACTACCACCTTACCCGCCGGGGCCGGGAGCTGCTGCGGGAGCGCACCGAGGACTGGGAGCGCTACGCCGGAGCGGTGAACGCCGTCCTCTGCGCGCCCCCGGCCTGACGGGCGTAGGAGGGAGCACCGTGCAGTGGAAGGACGGGGAAAACTGGCTGCGGGACGCGGTGAAATATGTGAAGTTCCCGCCGGACCGCCGCCGGGTGCGGGAGGAGCTCTATGAGCACATGCTCTCCCGCAATCTGGAGCTCCTGGCCCAGGGCCGCTCCGAGGCGGAGGCCGCTCGGCTCGCCTGTGAGGCCATGGGGGACCCGGAGAAGGTGGGCCGGGCCCTGGCGGCGGTGCATAAGCCCTTTTGGGGTTATTTTCTCCGGGCTCTGCGCATCCTGCTGATCCTGGTTCTCCTGGTGGGGATCGTCGTGATGCTGTTCAACTGGCGGGGCGGGGATTTTCGCTTTTTCCGCGGAGTCGTCCGGAATTACGATGCGTATGGCGCCGTGTGGATCGGGCAGGACGCCGCCCAGCGCTGCGGGGACTACCGCTTCCGTCTGCGAAAGGCCGCCGTGGCGGGTCCCGGAATCAGAGAAACGATCATCCCGGAGGGTGAGTACAATCTCGTGATGCTGCTTCGGGCCGCCACCCGGGATCCCAATCTGGGCGCGCCGGACTACAGCTCCATGTCCCTTTCCCTGGAGGACGACCGGGGGAACCGGTATCCGGCCTATACCCTCGGCTGCCGGGAGCTGATCTTTTTCAGCGACGTGGTGGTGTACGTTCCTCGCTTCGATCCGTCGGCGGAATGGGCGGTGCTGATCCTGGAGGCGGGGGAGCGGGAGCTGCGCTTTCCCGTGACGCTGAAGGGGGGCGGCCCATGAGAAGAAGACGCCTGCCCCGTCCCCTCCACGCGGCGTTCTGCGTCCTTGCCATGCTGCTGATCCTGGGCTTCGTCCGCGTTTTCTGCGGCCCCTTCGCCGTCCGAAGCCCCGAAAAAGCCCTGCGGCGGCAGGAGCGGCAGAGCCTTCTGCCCCCGGGGGAGATCGAAGCCCGCTGGGACGTGAATAACACGGTTTATCTGGCGGACCGGCAGCCCGGCGGAGAATGGCGGGTCTATTACTTCTGGCCCGACAACACCTTCTTCATATATAGCCTCGGGAAGCAGTCCCGGAAGATCACGCTCCTCCGTTTCTACCGCAACCGGGCGTTCCATCTGGCGGGCAGCAGCGAGGCGGTCCCCTGGAAGGGCGCCTCCTTCCTCACCGGCGGCATCACCGGCGGTTATAACATGGACCTGTCCGCCCTCAGGCACGATTCCCTCAGCGAAGCGCATCTCCTGTTTGAGAACGAGGACCCCGCCGTGCAGCGGGCGGAGCTCCGCTGCACCTCCGTGTCGCCGGGGGGAGAATCCTACACCTTTCGGTGGCAGGCTTCCGCGGAACGCCTGAGCCCCCGCCTTTTCGATCTGACCCTGAATACGGCGAGCAATGCTGCCGACCGGATCCCCAGGGAGAAGTGGAATGCCATGGTGGCCATCGCCCGCGGAGGCCGCAGTGCTTACAGCGATGTTCCCGTTTCCCTGGAGGGGGAAGTGATCTGGCAGGACGGGGAAGGCCGGGAGCTGTACCGGGAGAAGATCGACTTTTTCACCGGGGATCGGGGGGCGGGCGCGTGAGAAACGGACAGGCCCGCCGGAGAATTGACCGCAGAGGCACGGAAGGGAGCGAAGAACGTGGCGCGTGAACGGGAGCCCGGAAGCCTGGACCTGCTGAGCCTCCGTCTGCTGGGGGAGCGGGACACGTACGGCTGCGAGAAGGTGACGGAGCCGGCCCGCAGCACCGAGGACCGGGAGCGCTGCGCCGGAGCGGTGAACGCTGTCCTCCGCGCGACCCCGACCTGAAGGACAGAGGAGGGAAGCCGTGCAGCGGAAGAAAGAGGAATACTGGCTGCGGGACGCGGTGCAGTATATCAAATTCCCGCCGGACCGCCGCCGGGTGCGGCGGGAGCTTCATGACCACATGCTTGCCCGCCGCCGGGATTTTTTAGCAGAGGGTCGTTCCGAGGGGGAGGCGGAAAGCCTCGCCTGCGAAGCCATGGGGGACCCGGAGGAGGTGGGAAAAGCCCTGGCAGCGGTGCACAGGCCCTTCTGGGGGTATTTCCTCCGGGCCCTGCGGATCGTCCTGGTGCTTCTCGTCCTTTTCACGGCGGCAGCGGTCCTCCGGGGCGGCGGTGAAATTTCTGATCTCCGCTTTTTCCGGGTGTACCGCGAGGAGATCGCCGTCCGGGTCCCGGCCTGGATTTCCCAGCGCGAGAGCGGGAAGCTGGGGGATTATCGCTTCCGTCTGCGCAGGGCCGGGCTCACGGAGCCGGAGGCGCGGCAGGATGCGCGGTATTTTCGCGAGCAGGGCATCTGTCTCGTGCTGGATCTGCAGGCCCTCACCTGGGATCCCTGCCTGGGTCCTCCCCGGTTTGCCCTGGGGGACCTCGCCGCGGAGGACAGCGGAGGAAGGAAATATCCGGTCCGCGTCCTGGGGGAGCGGGACCTGATCTTCGGGGGCGATTTCATGCTCCTCATTCCGGATTTCGACCCGGAGGCGGCGTGGGCGGTGCTGCATTTCGGGGTGGGCGAGCAGAGCCTGCACATCCCCGTCCGCCTGAAGGGAGCGGGAGAATGAAAAGAAGATGCCTGCCCCGGTCCGTCCACGGGGCGCTCTGCGGCCTTGCCATCCTTCTGGTCCTTGCCTTTCTCCGCGCGGCTTACGGGCCGCCGCCCGTTTTCGGGGAGGAAGCCATCCTCCGGAGGACGGAGCGGCAGTATCTTCGCGCTCCCGGAACCGTCGCCGCCCAGTGGGACGACAGAAACGAGCATTATTTCGCCGTGTGGGACGGGTCAGAGGTGCTGGTTTATTACACCCCCTGGGAAAACAGCACGACCTTCTTCGGCCCCGAGCGCGTGCCGAAGCCGAAGCCCGTCGTCCACCGCTATCGCTCCTGCTGGCTGCTGCAGAACAGCGCCGTCAGAGGCTGGGGCTGCCCCATGGAAAGGGTTTCGGTCCTGAAGGGCGAGCGTTGGGCCAGTGCGCTGCCGCTGCTGGTGAAAAACGGCGATCCGGCCGCCGTTCGGGGCGAGATCACCGTTTCCGGCATGAATATCCCCCTGGAAGGGGCTGCCGGAGCCTATCGCTGGACGGCGGAGGCCCGGCGGGATAATCCCTGGTTTTTCGTTTTCACCGTCACGACGGAGGAATACGAGCGGTACAGCCGCCTCTGGGGCTTCATCCGCAGCGGCAGCGACATGGGCCTCGGCGTCACGGCGGAGGCGGAGATCGTGTGGTACGATGCGAGCGGCGCCGAGCTCGGCAGGCAGGCGTTCAGCCTGCTTGCGGAGGGGGGCGAAGGGTCTGGCGCGTGAACGGGCGCGGGGACCTTCTGACCCTCCCGGCTGGCGAAACGCAAACGGACGCGGATTTGACAGGAGGAGAGCGGTCTGCTATCCTTTGGTGCGGGGAGGCGGGACCATGGACGAGTGCAAAACGAAATACCCTTTGCTGCTGGTCCACGGGGCGGGCTTCCGGGATCTGCGGATCCCCGTATATTGGGGGCGCATCCCGGCGGCGCTGGAAAAGCGGGGCGCGCGGATCTTCTACGGCAACCAGGACTGCTGGGCCTCCGTGGAGACGAACGCCGCCGCCATCGCCGCGCGCATCGGGGAGATTCTGGAGGAGACCGGCTGCGAAAAGGTGAATATCCTCGCCCACTCCAAGGGTGGGCTGGACGCGCGCATGGCCGCTTCCTCCCTGGGCTGCGGGGAGAAGATCGCCAGCCTCACCACCGTGGCCACCCCGCACCGGGGCTCCAAGACCCTGGACCGGCTCTACGGCAGGGCCAAGCCCCTGTGGAACGCCGCCGCCTTCGCCGTCAACAACTGGATCCGCCTGGTGGGGGACCGGAAGCCGGATTTTCTCCGCCTCTGCGAGGGCTTCACCACCGAAGCCATGGTGCGGTTCAACCGGCTCAACCCGGACGTGCCGGGGGTGTTCTACCAGAGCTTCGCGTGCGTCATGAAGCGCCCCTTCTCGGACCTCAACCTCTCCACGGCGGATTTCATCCTCAGTCGGCTGGAGGGCCCGAACGACGGGCTGGTGGCCGTTTCCTCCGCCCTGTGGGGGGAAAACGCCCATATCCTCCGGGGCAGCGGCTTCCGGGGCGTCTCCCATCTGGACGCCATCGACCTCTACCGCAGCCCCATGACCCGCCGGAAGGGGGAGGGTGTTTCGGATATCTGCGATACGTATGTAAATATCCTGCGGGACCTGAAGGCCCGGGGATTCTGAGTGAAAAACACCGGACCGGGAGCGGCCTCACGCCGCTCCCGGTCAGACTGTAGAAAAACCCTTGGTTTAAGGTCTCGATACGCATGGGGGATGTGTGCAGGGGGACGGGAATCCCCCTGCACGTTATATCCTTGCAAAATCAGAAACATTTTCTGATTTTGCCCTCAGCGTGTCGACATTTTGTCGACACGCTGACCGGGAGCGGCCTCACGCTGCTCCCGGTCCGTATACGTATTCACGTCAGACGCGCTTCCACTTGACCCCGTCCCTGGTGTCCTCCAGCACGATGCCCCGGGCCTTCAGCTCATCCCGGATGCGGTCGGCCTCCGCCCAGTTTTTGGCCTTCCGGGCTTCGGTGCGGGCCGCCACCAGCGCGTCGATCTCCGGGTCGCCCTCCTCCGGGGCCGGGGCGGCGCTGCGCAGCTTTTCCGCGGCTTCCAAAAGCCCCAGGGACAGCACCTCGTCGAAATCGGCGATGAGGGCCAGCTTGTCATGGCCGGAGATCTCCGCCTTCAGCACGTCGTAGAGGGCGGTGACGCCCATGGCGGTGTTGAGGTCGCTCCCCAGGGCCCTGTCGAAGCTCTCCCGCAGGGCGCGGTAGGCTTCCTCGTCGTGGGCCCCCTCGTCCTTCAGGGCGGCAATCCGCCCCGTGAGCTTTTCGTAGGCCCCCGCGGCGTTGTCCAGGGCCTCCCAGGAGAACTCCAGAGATTTGCGGTAGTGGCTCTGCAGGCAGAAGAAGCGGTAGGCCAGGGGATCGTAGCCCTTCTCCTCCAGAAGGGAGACGGTGAGGAATTCGCCGCTGGACTTGCTCATCTTGCCGTTGGTGGTGTTGAGGTGCAGCACGTGGAACCACCAGCTGCACCACTTGTGGCCGAGATAGGCTTCCGACTGAGCGATCTCGTTGGTGTGGTGGGGGAAGGCGTTGTCGATGCCGCCGCAGTGGATGTCCAGGTATTCCCCCAGGTATTTCATGCTGATGCAGCTGCACTCGATGTGCCAGCCGGGATAGCCCACGCCCCAGGGGCTGTCCCACTTCAGGGCCTGGTCCTCGAACTTGGATTTGGTGAACCAGAGGACAAAATCATTCTTGTTGCGCTTGTTCGCGTCCTCCTCCACGCCCTCCCGGACACCCACCAGCAGGTCCTCCTCCTCGTGCCGGTTGAACACGTAGTATTCCGTCAGCTTCGAGGTGTCGAAATACACGTTGCCCCCGGCGAGATAGGCGTAGCCCTTGTCGATGAGTGAGGAGATGACCCGGATGAAATCCTCGATGCAGCCGGTGGCGGGCTGCACCGTGTCCGGCCTGCGGATGCGCAGCTTCTCGCAGTCGGCGAAGAAGGCGTCCGTATAGAACTGCGCCACCTCCATCACTGTCTTGTGCTCCCGCCGGGCGCCCTTGAGCATCTTGTCCTCGCCGGTGTCCGCGTCGGAGCTGAGATGCCCCACGTCGGTGATGTTCATCACCCGGTCCACCCGAAGGCCGCTCCAGCGGAGATATTTCTCCAGCACGTCCTCCATGATGTAGGTGCGCAGATTTCCGATGTGGGCGAAATGATACACCGTCGGCCCGCAGGTGTACATGCGCACCCTGCCGGGTTCGATGGGGCGGAATTCTTCCACGCTGCGGGTGAGGGAATTGTACAGCTTCATAGGTCGAGTCTCCTGTGGATGAAATGATCTTGCATCAGATTCTGTTATTATATCTTTTTCCGCTCCGTTTTTCAATTCCAAAATGCGCGACCGCGCAAGAAAGAAGCTCCGGCCGGGCATACTAGCCCCATGAAGAGCATGCTTGAACGCCTGTTCCGGGGCCATACGCGGCCGCATCCGGAAAAAACGCCCCGCTTTCCGGGACCCGTGAGCCCGGAGGGCCTCGCCCGGATCTTTGAAAACTGCGGGGACTTCACCCTCCGTCCCGTCCGCGTCGGCGGGGCGCGGGGAAGGCTGGAGGCCGCCCTCTGCTTCCTGGACGGTCTGGTGGACGGGGAGGCCGTGAGCGCCGACGTGCTCCGGCCACTGACGGAGGAAGGACGTTTCGGCGCGGCCGAGAACCCGGAGGAGGCCGCCGAGCTCCTTGCGGAGGGCCTCGCCTGGTTCTGCTCCGCCCGAAAGCGCTGCAGCCTGGACGCGCTGGCGGCGGATATCCTGGACGGCTGCTGTGCCGTGGTCTTCCGGGGTACGGCCGTGACCTTCGAGACCCGGAAGCCCCAGGGCCGGGGCGTGGAGAAATCGGAGCTGGAGAAGGCGGTGAAGGGGGCCAAGGACGCTTTCACCGAGGTCCTGCGGGTGAACACGGCCCTGGTGCGCCAGCGGCTGCGCTCCCCGGACCTCAGGCTGGTGGAGACCGCCGTGGGCCGCCGCAGCCGGACGAGGGTCGCCGTGGTCTATATTGATGGCCTCACGGACCGACGGGTCGCGGAGGAGCTGAAGGCGCGGCTGGACGCCGTCGATATCGACGGGGCCCTTACCGCCGGGAGCCTGGAGGAATACCTCCTGCCCCGCCTGTCTCCCTTTCCCCAGCTCAGCGTCACGGAGCGGCCGGATCGCTTCGCGCTGGAGCTGCTGGAGGGCCGCGCGGGCCTCCTGGCGGACGGCCTTCCCCTGGGCTTCCTCACCCAGGGCACCCTGGCGAGGCAGCTGAAGGTGACGGAGGACAGCGCCGTCCACTGGCTCCCGGCCTCGCTGCTGACCCTTCTGCGCTTCGGGGCCATGCTCCTGTCCATCCTCCTGCCCGCCCTCTACGTCTGCGTCACCGTCTACCATCAGGAGATGCTCCCGGCGAAGCTGATGCTCTCCGTCATCCGCTCCAAGCAGGACGTGCCCTTCTCCACGGCGGCGGAGACCCTGGGCATGCTCCTGTCCTTCGAGCTGCTGCAGGAGGCGGGGCTGCGGCTGCCCAAGTCCGTGGGGGAGACCGTCAGCATCATCGGGGCCCTGATCGTGGGGCAGTCGGCGGTGGAGGCGAAGGTGGTCTCGCCCATCGTGGTCATCGTGGTGGCCCTGGCCGGCATCGCGGGTTACACCATGCCCGATCAGGACCTGTCGGCGGCCCTGCGCCTCTGCCGCTTCCTGCTGACGGTGCTGAGCCTCCTGCTGGGCCTCTTCGGCCTCACCGCCGGACTCATCCTGCTCACCTGGTATCTCTGCACCCTGGAGTCCTTCGGCACGGCCTGGCTGGCCCCCTTCTGCGAGGGGGACGCGGCGGGGCTCCTGCGCTCCCTCCTGCGGCCGCCCCTTGCCTGGGTGAAGGAGCGCCCACCGGAGCTGCATCCGGAGAATGAGAGGAATCAGAAATGAAGCTGCGCCTTCTGCCCCTGGCGACCGCTCTGCTCCTCTGCGCGGGCTGCGCTGGGCGGGAGGCCGTGGGGGAATACCGGGAGCTGGATCAGCTGGTGCTGGTGGACGCCCTGGGCGCGGACAAGCGGGGGGAGGGGCTGGTCGTCACGGCCGCAGCCTCCTCCGCGGACGGTCCGATCCGGCTGCGGGCCGGGGCCGCCACGGTGCGTCGGGCCCTGGCGGAGCTCCAGAGCTATACGGAAAAGCAGTTCATGTTCTACGGCCACACCCGCCATCTGCTTCTGGGGGAGGCGGACGCCGGGGCGTGCCTGGAGCGCTGCCTGGAATTTGTTGAGCGCAGCGACGAGGTGCGCCTGGACACCTGGCTCTTCCTTGTGCGGGACGGCACTGCGGAGGACGCCTTGACGAAATCGGCCGCCGACAGCGTGGGGGACCTGCTGGACGCCCTGGTGAAGGACGTGGAGCTCACAAGCGAGAGCCGGGTCTTCACCTGTGGGGAAACGGCGGAGGCTCTGGCCGAAAGAGGCTGCGCCCTGGTGTCGGCGGTGCGTCTGACGGAGGCGGAAAACATCGTACCGGAGAATAAGCGCCTCACGCTGCTCAGCGCGGGCTACGGCGTCGTCGCGGACGGCCGCCTGGCCGCCTGGCTGGACCCGGACCTGGCCCGGGGCGCGAATCTGCTCATGGACTCCCCGGGCGGGGACGTGATCGAAGCGCCCGACGGGCGCGGCGGCGTCTTCGCCGCCCGCCTCACCGGCAGCGATGCCCGTTTCCTGCCGGAATACCGGGATGGGGAGCCGGTTTCTCTGAGGATCCTCCTGGAGCTCCGCTGCAGTCTGGCGGAGATCTCCGGGCCGCCGGACCTGACGGAAGGGGAGACCCTCCGGGAAATGGAGGCGGCGATCGCCGCCGTCGAAGCGGCGCGGGTGGATCGGGTGCTGCATCTCTCCCAGACGCTGAAGGCGGATTTCTGCGGTCTCGAGGACGGCGTGCGCCGGGCTTCCCCTCTGCGCTTTGCCCGCACGTCCGTCACCTGGAAGGAAGTCTTCCCCGCACTTCCCATTACGGCGGAGGTCCGGGTGAAGCTGGAGCGGGGCGGCGAGGGCGGCGTTGAAGGCCTGCCCGGAGAGGAGCGGGCGGCGGGATGAGGGAAGCCGACGGCATGACCTACCGGCAGTATCTGGCCGCCG
>JAFXUU010000064.1 GCA_017524845.1 Oscillospiraceae bacterium | reverse complement strand
GCTTGTGGAGGCGGGTGAAAAGTACGGGGCCTTCACCAAGGCGGAGCTGGACGAGGCCATGACCCTGGTGGGCCAGGGGATGGGCGTGGAGATGGGGGTGGACGACCCCGAAAAGGAAAAGCAGAAGGAAGCCCAGCTCGCTGAAGAGGAAAACCAGCGGGTGCAGTTGGAAGCGGAGCAGCAGGCCATCATCGACGCCCAGGCCAACATCGCCCTCCTGGAGGGCGAGGCGGAGCAGAAAAAAGAAGAGAAAGCCGAGATGCCGGGACAGAAAAAGAGCTACCCCCAGCTGCGGCAGATGCTGAACGAGATCAAGGAGATCCAGGCCAGGCCCGCGCCTGACATGAACGACGTGAACCTGGACGACAAGGCCGCCTACGACTACTTCGTGCCGCAGCTGCGGGCGGACTACAAGGACGACAAGATCGCCAGATCCCTGATAAAAGCCCTGAAGGAGCTGCCGGAGGAGAAAAAGAAGGAGTTCATCGCCAAGGCCAAGGGACCCAACGCCGAGAAGGACTGCACGGAGAAAGAGTGGCTGACCAAGCTCAACAGAGGAAGAACCTACAAGCTGCTGGACAACAGGCACTGGGGGCGCACGGACGGCAATCAGATCGTGGACGCCCTGGAAGCCGTGCTCCCGCCGGAGAAGCTGCAGGAGCTCAACACCCTGTCGGCAAACCTCAAGGCCCCGGACGAGCCGGGCTATACTGGGCCGCTGGAGGAGGAGCCCTACAAGGAGCAGATCCAGGCCCTGAAGAAGAAAGCCGCCCTGGAGAACCCCTTTACCGCCGAGTCCACCGCCAAATACCTGGACCAGGTCAACGGCTACCTGTCCCGGGTGAGCAATGAATTCCGGGACTACCTCCGCAATTATGACGCCGCCCGCAACAACGAAACCAACTCGCTGAACAAGATGAGCGACTGGACCATCACCCCGATGGTGCTCCGGGGCCAGCAGACCCTGGCGGGGGGGCGGTTCAAGGGCACCTTCAAAAGCAGGCAGACCAAATATGAGGTGTCCCAAAACAACGGAAAGAGCTTCATGGCCAGTGACACGGATAATCATGCAAAGCCGCTGACCGACGCGGACGTGGCCGACCTCAGCGGCACGCCCTCCCCCATCTCCCAGACGGCGGTGGAGGCAGCGGAGAAGATCTTCGGCACCATGGATACCCTGGAGTTCACCAACGCCGGTGCCGTCATGCCCGCGGGAGACAGGCAGACCTTCGAGGGCCAGAAGCCGAACGACATCATGTACCAACCCGAGCAGGGCACCAAGTACTACGCCTTCTGGCCTCTGATCGACAAGAAGGACGCCCTGGGAGAGGCGGTGAAGGAGGGGGACCTGGACAAGATCCGGACCGCGGCGGAGGAGTACAAAAAGACCGAGGACAAGTACACCTTCATGATGGACACCCTGAAGGATCCGAAGCTGGGCGGCAACAAGCTGTATGACGGCAACGTCAACTCCACCCGCGAATCCACCCCCGACATGCCCATGAAGTTCGTGCGGGACAACATCACTCACAACCAGCTCAACAGCATGTACTGCATGCACGCCACCGCCAAGAACTTCGGCGTGGACGTGATGGACATGGTGAAGGACCCGGTCAACACCACCCTGAAGGCGTGCCGGAACTACAAGAAAAGCCGGGGCATCGACTCCAAGAGCACCATCGGCGGCAAGCTCTGCTGGGGCCTGCAGAAGGGATCGGGCAGTGCCACCCACTTCAACAGTTTTGACGGGGATTGGATCACTTTTTTTGAAAGCCCCCGGTCCCGCGGCCTTTCCGGCGTGGTGAACCTGGAGCCGGATCCCAAAAAGCGGGCGGAGTATGTGGCCCTGAGCGGCCTGGGCGCTTACGCCGCAGATACGGAGATCAAGAAGGAAAAGGCCCGTTTCGTGACCATGAACGAGATCGCCGTAGACAAGGCGCCCAATGCCGGCGAGAAGCGCGCCGCCCTGTACCGCAACGCCGCCCTGCTGCCGCCCGACCGGTTCAGCATGGAAAAGATGGCCGACGTCTTCGGGGACAAGAAGGACCCGGAGCGCTGGCGCAGGGAGCTGGACGTGAGCGCGCTGACGACGGGCTCCAAGCTCTATGAGCTGGATTACGCCGACCTGGCCACGCGGACGGAAACCGTCCTCCGCCAGCACGACGCCGAGAAGGTCGAGAGCGGCGCCTATATGAGCGCCTTCGACAAGGATGAATACGTGCTGAACGCCTTCAGCGTTTACAGCCAGATCCTGGCCAACGCCAAGAACCAAGCGGATCTGCAGGCCGACGAGAATTTCATGGCCTTCAAGCACAGCGTACGGAACATGCCCAACCTGGTGAAGAATCCGGATATCAAGGCCATGATGGCGGCCTCCCTGAAGGTGGCCGAGGAGCCAAACTACTTCATGACCCTGACCACCGACAAGAACGACCGCGTCTTCGGCAAAAAGGACTCTAAGGAATACACCGATATGAAGAAGAGCCTGACGGCCGTGGGCCGATATGTGGACGTCCTGAAGAACGGCCCCAGGAACAACAAGGAGGCCCTGGCCACGGGCAAGGGCGGCCGGTTTGCTGCGGTGCTGCAGGAGGCCGCAGACGACTGCTTTAAGTACGCCCGGCTGAAGACCGACAACGGCGCCAAGACCTCTTTCTCCGCCGCCAGCGGCGCCACGCGGGTGGAGGAGAGCCTGGAGGCCCTGCGGAACGTGCAAAGGCTTCAGGACGAGCAGGGTCTGCGCAGCCCCGCCCAAAAGATGTACGACGACGCCCGGTTGGAGCTGCTGACCAAAAGGCACGACAAGGCGTGGATGCAGGCCCACGGCCTGGAGACCGTGGCCAAGGTGATCCACGCGAAGCGGGCTATGGACGCCCAGATCCCCGCCGAGTATCAGGCCGCGGCCTTCGCCCCGGAGAAATGGCAGAAGGAATTTGCCAAGCTGAAGACCCGGAAGGAGTTCCGGGACTTCGTGGCAGGCGCCGGACCCGATGTGGACAGCCTGGCGGAAAACGCCCTGTCCGGCGGCAAGCGCTTCACCAAATGCGTGGACGACATGGCCAAAACCGTCGCCGCCGCCTATAAAAAGCAGGTCACGGAGCCCAAGGAGGCCCAAAAGCTGGCCGACGCCAAGGAAGGGTTCATCCAGGGCTGGGCCATGGAGGTGGCGGCAAAGCAGCTGGGACTCACGCAACGCAGGCGCTTCGACGAGAACCCGGCGCTCCAGGCCAAGGCCCGGGAGGTCCGGAACGACCCGGAGTTCAAGGAAGTGATCGGCGAGATGATGAAGGGCAAGACCAACCAGGAACTGCTGAAAAGCAAGACGGCCCACATCTCCCCCTTGAGTGATGTGGATTCGTACGAAGTCAGCAAGAGACGCATCCAGTACGAGAAGCAGTGCGCCGAGCTCGTGGTGATGAACACCATGAGCGAGCGGCTGGCCAAGCTGAGTCCCGAGGAGCAGCGGAAGGAGATGGATACGCAGATCGCCCGCTGCCGGGAGATGCCCGCCTTCCAAAACGTGATGAACCAGCGCTTTGAGGGAGTCGACAAAGACTACATAGCCGACCGGCTCCTCAAGGAGATCAAGAAGCCCGAGGAGCAGGAGAAGCTCTGGGATGACGTGGTCGCCGAGCAGCACAAGGTGCTGCAGGCGGAAGCCGCCAAGCCCGTCCAGCCCGTCCAGCCCAGGCAGCCCCAGGCGGCGCAGGGCGGCCCCGAGGTCGGGCAGCCGGGCGAGCCCGAGCAGGAACAGGCGCCGGTAGTGTAACGAAAACAGATCAGGACGAACGATCCATGCCGCCCATCCATGCATATGCAGCCTCCGAAACGAAGGGGCGCATCGCCGCGACGGCAGAGGGTCGGAAGCCCGACGCCCGGCTGTGCTCACCGCCCTCGCCGGTCTCCGGGAAAAGGGCGGCGGGGACAAGGCGGCGGAGAAGTCCGCTATATGACGGCGAAAGCCGGAGAAAGCCTGAGAAAACCCCACTGAGCAGCCCTGAAGCCATTTCGGCTTCAGGGCTGCTCAGACTGTCAAAAAGCTCGAAAAACAACATTTCAACACGCTGCGGCTCCCCCAAAGGGGAGCCGGACGCATCGCCGGAGAGGCAGGGCGCTTATCCCGCCCTCTCCCGGGCTTCCCGTTCCAGCCGCTCCCTGGCCTTCCGCAGGGTGGGGCGGTAGATCGCCAGGAGCATGGCGATGGCGATGAGCCAGCCGATGGGGTAGGAGATGTAGAGATGGAAGAGGCTGGGGTGGCGGGGGAAGTAGGCGAAGGCCCAGATCAGGCGGAACACGAACAGGGCGAAGATGTTGATGATCGCCGGGGCAAGGGAGACGCCGTAGCCCCGGAGGAAGGCGGTCAGGATGCCCATGACGGAGTAGATGAAGGCGAAGGTGGCCACCGCCCGGGCCCGGTCCGCGCCGTAAGCCACGGCCTCCGGGGTCTCGGGCAGGAAGAGCCCCACCAGCTGATAGCGGAACACGAGCCCGATCGCCCCGCAGATCATGCCCGCCGACACAGTGATGAGCAGGCTGTCCCGCCGCACGGTCTTCGTCCGCTCGAAGGCCCCGGCTCCCACGCACTGACCGGTGAACACGGTGCAGGCCTGGGTCAGGTTTTCGATGGTGACGAAGATGAGCCCGTCGATGTTCAGGGCGGCGGCGTTGCCGGAGACCGCCAGGCTCCCCAGGGAGTTGACGCAGGTCTGCAGCGGGATGTCCGAGGCGGCCAGCATGGCGGCCTGGAGGCCCGCCGGGAAGCCGATGCGCAGGATCTTTCCGATCTTCTCCCGCCTGAGACAGAGCTTCCCCAGGTCCAGCCGCCAGGCTTCCTCCTCCCGCCGGAGGGCCCGGATGGCGAGAAAGGCGGAGAGATACTGGGTGATCACCGTCGCCGCGGCGACGCCCGCCACGTCCCAGCGGAAGACAGCCACGAAGACGATGTTCAGGATCAGGTTCGCGGCCCCGGAGACTGCCAGGAAAATGAGGGGATGGCGGGAATCCCCCCGGGCGCGCATGAGGGAGGCCCCGGTGTTGTACACCATCTGGGCGGGCATACACAGGAGATACAGCCGGAGGTAGAGGGCGGCCCCGCCGATGATGTCCTCCGGCGCGCGCATCGTGCGCAGGACCGTTCCGGCCAGGCACTCCCCCGGAATAAGGATGAAAACTCCGATGAGGAAGGCCAGGAGCAGGGAGACGTGCATGGTCTCCCGGAAGCTCTCCGGGTCGTTCGCCCCGGCGTCGTTCGCCGCGCAGACTGTAACGCCCGCGGCCAGGCCACCGAAGAAGCAGATGATGAGCATGACGAAAGCAAAAGTGGCCCCCACCGAAGCCAGGGCCGCGCTCCCGGCAAACCGCCCCACCACCAGGCTGTCCGCCGAGCTGAAGAGCGTCTGCAGCCAGCCGGTGAGCACCAGGGGCACGGAGAAGCGCAGAAGGCTCCCCATCACGTTCCCGTGGAGCATATCGATCTTTTTGTTCATTCCCGTTCCCCGCTTTCTTCCCCGGCCCCGCCGGAGGCAGTGTCACGGACGCCTTCCCGCCGGGGCCGCCGTCCGCCGCCCGGTCTGCTTCGGGACCGTCATTCGGCGCGCTTCATCAGCCTTCTGCTCCGGAGGATGAACATCACGGTGAACGCCGTACCGGCGGCGATCCAGGAGGCGATATAGATCCAGACGATGCATTCCATGGTGCCGAACCGTGGCAGGATGAACCAGATGGACAGCACCCGGAGGAGGCAGATGGTGGTGAGGGAAACGATCATGGGCTTCACCGTGTCACCCATTCCGCAGCAGGCCCCGGTGAAGCCCTCCGCGAAGGAATAGAAGAAGTAGAAGGGGCACATCATGCGCATATACCGCATGACCAGGGGGATGATGCTCTTTGCGTCCTCCCCGGAGATGAACCAGCCGGCAAAGAGGCCGACGCCGAAATACAGGATCAGGCTGATGAAGGCGACGGTGACGGCGGACATGAGGGTCCCGATCACCGCGCCCTTTTTCACCCGGCCCCACTGTCTGGCCCCGATGTTCTGGGCGGTATAGGTGGTGAGGGCCGGGGACATGGAATCCGCCACCAGCCAGATGAGCAGGTCCAGCTTTCCCTGGATGCCCCAGGCGGCGATGGCGTCGGTGCCCATGGTGTTCACGCTGGCCTGGATGATGGAGTTGGCGATGGGGAAGAGGATGGACTGGATGGCCAGCGGGAAGCCCTTTTTCATCATGGCGCCGAGCTTCTGCCGGGGAACGCGGAACAGGCTGCCGCCGAAGAGCCCGCCCTCCATGGAGCGGTGCAGGAGAAAGAGCACCGCCGCCGCGCTGATGATCTGCGCAGCCACGGTGGCCCAGGCCGCGCCGGCCACCCCCAGGCGGAAGACCCCCACCAGCAGCAGGTCTCCCACGATGTTGACCGCGCAGCAGAGGATGAGCACGTACAGGGGACGGCGGGTGTCTCCCATGGCCCGGAGGACCCCGGCGGTCATGTTGTAGAGCACCATGGACCAGAGCCCGCCGAAGAAGATGCGGCAGTAAGTGGCCGTGGGCGCGAGGATCTCCTCCGGGATGGACATGACGCGCATGAGCCAGGGCGTCAGCAGCACGCCCCCCGCCGTGAAGATCACGCCCAGGACCGCGGCCACCGCCAGAGCGGCGTGTACGGCGTGATGCAGGTCCCGCTGATCCTTCGCGCCGTAGGCGTTGGAGATCAGAATGGTGGCGCCGGCGGCCAGCCCGTTCATGAAGTTCAGGGGGAACTTGAAGAGGGTAGCCACGGCGTTGATGGCGGCCAGGCCGACCTTGCCGGTGAACTGTCCCACGATGACGCTGTCCGTCATGGTGTAGAGCTGCTGGATCAGGCTGCCCAGCATCATGGGCAGGATGAAGGCCAGAATGGCCGTTCCGATTTTTCCTGAGGTCAGGTCGGTTCTCTTTGCCGACAAATGGATCGCCGCCTTTTATGTGTATTTGACGCGCATATTATACCGAAAAATGGCAGACGCGTCCATAGAGAATTGCCGATTCTGTTTCCTTATGCGGGAAACCTACCTGTTCAGCTCCTCCCTGAGGAGCGCCTCCCGGGCAGCCGATCTGCCTGCGCGTCGATGCGCCCGCTCTGAAGCGCGCCGCAGACCTCCGCCCAGGGAAGGGACACGGGCTCCGCCCCCGGGGCGGACCGGAAGGCCATCCGGTTCCTGCCGTGCACGGAGCCGCGCCTTCGGGAGAGCTGGAGCGGGAAAACCCGCAAAGGCGGGTCTTGTGCTCCCGACAGAACTGTGCTACTATATAATGCTGGGATATACCGACACAGTCTGTAAGCATCGCTGCCCGCGCAGACGGCGCGGCGTGAGATTTAAGGAGGAACAGCCATGTATCAGAACGCACCCATTTCGGAGCGGGTCGCCATGATCCGCGCCATGTACCGCGCGAAGAAGCCCAGGATCGACCTTGCCCGCTACAAGCTGGTGACGGAGTTCTACATGAATAACCCCCAGCTCCCCGGCGTGCTCAAGCGGGCCAGGAATCTCCGCAACCTCTTTGAGAAGATGCCCACCCCCGTGCGGGACCATGAGTTGATCGTCGGCCACCTGGGCGAGGAGTTCCGGGCCAGCGCCGTCTACCCCGAGCATTCCTTCCAGTGGGTCCTGGACGAGCTGGACGTCTTTCCCACGCGGAGCGTCGATCCCTATGACCTCAACCCCGAGGATCGGGAATACATCCTCAAGACCGGCGATTTCTGGATCAAGAACGCCACCTGCGCCGCCATCGACGAGGTCTTCCCCGAGGAATACTACCGGGATCTCCTGGGCAACGGCGTGCTGAACTTCACCGCCAAGAACAACAGCGGCTCCCCCATCGGCCACTACTGCGGCAACTACTGGACCGTGGTGGACCGGGGTCTGGGCAGCGTGCTGGAGGAGATCCGCGCCAAAAAGGCCGCTCTGCTGGAGAAGGGCCTCCAGGGGAACGAGGGGCAGACCCTTCAGTTCTACCGCGCGGAGGAGACCGTGGTGGAGGGCATCATCCTCTACGCCAAGCGCTATGCCGCCGAAGCCCTGCGCCAGGCGGAGACCTGCAAGGACGAAAAGCGCAGGGCGGAGCTGCTGGACATCGCCGACCGCATGAACCGGGTCATCGACAAGCCCTGCCAGAGTTACCATGACGCTTTGCAGGCCTGCTTCTTCTATCAGCTGGGCCTGCTGATGGATTCCCAGCCCCACGGCATCAGCTACGGCCGCCTGGACCAGTACTGCGGCAAATATGCCGAGGCGGACATCGCCTCCGGCAAGCTCACCAGGGAGCAGGCCCAGGAGCTCACGGACATGTTCATCCTGAAGGTCGCCGAGATCAACAAGCTCTGGAGCGAGGGCGCCACCCGCACCGGCCCGGGCTATACCTCCGGCCAGCTCATCACCCTGGGCGGCGTGGACAAGGACGGCAACGACGCCACCAACGTGGTCACCTACATGGTCATGCAGGCCTCCGCCCGGCTGAAGCTGCACAATCCTCCCCTGGCGCTGCGCGTCCACGAGGGCACCCCCGACGAGCTCTGGGAGGCCGGCATCGAGACTACGAAGCAGGTGGGCGGCGTGCCCCTCTTCGAGTGGGACAAGGTCGCCATGGAATCCCTGATGCGCCGGGGCATCCCCCTGGAGGACGCCCGGAACTACTGCCTCATCGGCTGCGTGGAGCCCTGCATCTGCGGCTGCGACTTCGCCAATTCCGGCGGCGACGGCAACAACGCCTACACGATCCTGCCCGCGGCCCTGTGGTGCGCCATCAACAACGGCATCAATCCCTTCCCCACCCTGCACCGCTCCACCGTGAAGAAGGAGCTGAAGCCTACCGGCCCCCAGTGCGGCTATCTCTATGAGATGACCAGCATGCAGCAGGTGCTGGACGCCTACAAGGCACAGATCGATTTCTTCACCAAGTGGCAGGTCACCATGGTCAACTGCTACGAATACCTCTACGCCATGAACAATCCCCTGCCCCTCCTCTCCGCCACCATGACCGGCTGCATCGAGAGCGGCAGGGACGTGATGTGGGGCGGCGCGAAGTACAACGGCGCGGGCAACTCCAGCATCGGACACGGCACCGTGGCCGACAGCCTCAACATCATCGACCAGGTCTGCTTCCGGGACAAGATCGCCACCACCCGCGAGCTCTACGACGCCCTCATCAACAACTGGGAGGGCTACGAGGACCTGCACCAGTACATCCTGGGCCGCTGCAGCCACTTCGGCAACAACGATCCCGAGGCCGACAAGTATCTCAAGTTCGTGGCGGACACCTACAGTGAGGGCATCACCCGGGGCACCTCTCCCCGCGGCTGCCACTGGACGGCGGGCTGCTGGCCCGTGACCCTCAACGTGGTCATGGGTATGTTCTGCGATGCCACGCCCGACGGGCGCAAGCGCGGCGCCCCCCTGTCCGACGGCATCTCCCCCGTGCAGGGCATGGACAAGAACGGCCCCTTCGCTACCATCAATTCCATCCTGAAATTCGACCAGGCCAATTACGCCAACGGTACCCTGTGCAACATGAAGTTCCATCCCACCGCCCTCCAGGGCGCCGAGGGCGACAAAAAGCTCCGGGCCGTCATGGAGACCTATTTCCGGGGCGGCGGCATGGAGCTGCAGATCAACGTGGTCTCCGCCAAGATGCTCCGGGAGGCCCAGGAGAAGCCCAAGGATTATGAGGACCTGGTCGTGAGGATCGCCGGTTTCTCCGCCTACTTCGTGGAGGTCTACAAGGAAGCCCAGGACGACCTGATCCGCCGCACCGAAATGAGCATATGACGGAAGGCCGCCTCTACGATATCCAGGGCTTTTCCGTGCAGGACGGCCCCGGCATCCGCACCACGGCCTTTCTGAAGGGCTGCCCCCTGCGCTGTCCCTGGTGCCACAGTCCGGAGAGCCAGGCGTTCTATAAGCAGCTCAGCTGGATGAGCATGCGCTGCCTGGGCCTGGACGCCTGCAAAAGCCGCTGCATGAAGGCCTGCCCCAAAGACGCCATCGAGGAGGGGCCCCTGAAGACGGACGTGCAGACCGGGGAGCAGCTGCGAACCGTGCACGTGAAGCGGGATCTCTGCGACAACTGCGGGGCCTGCGCCGACAAGTGCTACGCCGAAGCGCTGACCCTCTGCGGAAAGGACTACACCTCCGAGGCGCTGGTGAACCGCCTTCTCCAGGACAAAAGCTTTTTCGATACCTCCGGCGGCGGGGTGACGATCTCCGGCGGGGAGCCCCTATGCCAGATCGATTTCGTGGTGGAGGTGCTGAAGGGCCTGAAGGATAACGGGATCCACGTGGCCCTGGACACCACGGGCTTCGCCCCCTGGGAGACCATGGAGCGCACGACCCCTTATGTGGATCTTTATCTCTATGACCTCAAGCACATGGACTCGGCGAAGCACAAGGCTGCGGTGGGCGTACCCAACGAGCAGATCCATGAAAACGCCCGGAAGCTGGCCGCGGCTGGCAAGAAGCTGCAGGTCCGCATCCCGGTGATCCCCATGTTCAACTGGGACGAGGAGAACATCCGCGCCACGGCGGCGTTCTGCAGGGAGCTGGGGGACGCGGTGGAGGTGGTGCAGCTGCTGCCCTATCACAACATGGGCGTGATGAAATACCTCCGCATCAGCGACGGCAAGCCCATGGAGGCGACGCCGCCCTCCGACGAGAAGATGGCCGAGCTGAAGGACATCGTGGCCTCTTACGGCCTCAACGCTACCATCCACTGAGCTGACCGAGCGCAGAAGAACACGGAACGAGCTGCGGCAGGGCGAAAGCCTTGCCGCAGCTCTCAAACTGCAGACAAACCATTGGCTCAGGTTGTCGACACGCATGGGGGATGTGTGCAGGGGGACGGGAATCCCCCTGCACGTTATGATCCATGCAAAATCAGAAAGCATTTTCTGATTTTGCCCTCAGCGGGTCGACAAAGCGTCGACCCACTGAGGGCTGCGGCAGGGCGAAAGCCTTGCCGCAGCTCCTGCTTTCTCCCGGGAGGAAAGGCGGCCCGAAGGGCCGGATGGGGTCCGATACGCAGCCGGTGACAAGAGACGCAGGGCCCTGCTTCACAGGCCGCCCCCGTCAGTCCCGCGCTCGGATCGGAATACGAAATCCACCATAAAAAGTTTGCAATATATATAGAAAACAAAAAAGTACCCCATATGCGCCGACTGCGAGCGGCTGCGATAACGCTTGACAGACAGGGAAAAAGCGGCTATTATGCTTTTGAAAATTCCAGGCGCCTCAAGTGCCCGCGCTGCGTTCGGACCGCGCGGGAGAATAGAGAACCGGGTGAGAATCCCGGACGGTACCGCCGCTGTATGCGCGGAGGGTCGGCCTTACGTTGAAAAACGGTCACTGGGAAACCGGGAAGGCAAGCCGGCCCGCAGACGGACAGACGTCCGCCCTACGCGCGAAGTCAGAAGACCTGCTTGAGGTTCGGCTCACTCTCCTTCCTCGGATCATGGGAAGGGAGAGCTCTTTTGCGGAAAACCGGCCGCGGCAGCTTTGTGCTGCCGCGGTCTGATTCTTTGCAGAGAAAAGGTGCCGGAGGGCCTGGAGGAGGGCACCTATGTGCTTCAGATGCCCATCGACAAAGTCTAAATGGCCTCCACCGGCATGATGAGCCTGGTGGACGACATCGGCTGCAACGACCGGATTCCCCTGGTGGGCACGGACAAGAGCGGCTGGTATCTGCCCAACGTGGCGGCCGCCATCGCCGGGATCCTGCAGGATATGAACACCATCCTGAAGAGCGACGATCCCCTGAATGTAACGACCGACCACCTGATCGAGATCAGCTGACGCGCAAACCCGGACTGGCAGGGCGGCCATCCGCCCTGCCGGGTCAAATTATTTTGAAAGGCGTCCGATATGAAAAAAACGAAAACGGAGCCTCCGGCCGGGAAATGACTTACCGCGCAGTACGCCGCAGCCTGGGAGCTGGTGCGGCGCTGCGGCCGGATCCTGAATGCCGGGACCCCCGCAGGCACGCTCAACGCTCTGAACGGCCGGCTGCTGGAGGCCGCCGCCCGGGAGGGCATCCCCCTGCTCCGTTCCGTATCGGAGCTGCCGGAGCAGGAAGAAGAAAAGGATCGGCCGTCCGTCTGACGGACGGAGGCCGACTCCGGGAAAGGAACGACGCCATGGAACGAATCTATCCCTTCACCGCCATCGTGGGCCAGGAGCAGATGAAGCTGGCCCTGATCCTCAACCTCATCAATCCCGCCCTGGGAGGCGTGCTCATCCGCGGGGAAAAGGGCACCGCCAAGTCCACCGCCGTGCGGGGCCTCACGGAGCTGCTGGAGGAGGTGCAGGTTTCGGAGGGCTGCCCCTTCCACTGCCGCCCGGACCGGGGAGAGCTCTGCGCCGACTGCCGGGAAAAGCAGGAAAAGGGGACGCTGCGGACCGTGCCCTACACCCGCAGGGTGGTGGAGCTGCCCGTCAGCTCCACGGAGGACCGGGTCGTGGGCTCCCTGAGCATGGAGCAGGCCATCAAAAAAGGGGAGAAGGTGTTCGAGCCCGGGCTGCTGGCCCAGGCCAACGGGAACATCCTCTATGTGGACGAGGTGAACCTGCTGGACGATCATATCGTGGACGTGCTGCTGGACAGCGCCGCCATGGGAGTGAACACCGTGGAGCGGGAGGGGGTCAGCTACAGTCACCCTGCCCGGTTCGTGCTGGTGGGGACCATGAACCCGGAGGAAGGGGACCTGCGTCCGCAGCTGCTGGATCGCTTCGGCCTGGTGGTGGAGATCCGGGGGGAACAGGACATCTCCCTGCGCTCGGAGCTCATCCGCCGCAGGCTGGCATACGAGGCCGACCCCGAGGGCTTCTGCCGCAGCTGGGAGCCGGAGCAGGCGGCCCTGCGGGAAAAGGTGCGCCTTGCCCAGGCAAAGCTGGGAGAGGTGACGATCCCCGACAGCCTCTATCGGGACGCGGCGCGCATCGGCGTGGCGCTCCAGGTGGACGGCCACCGCTCGGACATCACCCTGCTGAAGGCCGCCTGTACCCTGGCCGCCTTCGAGGGGACGGGGGAGGCCTCCCGGGAGCAGCTGATCCGGGTGGCCCCCATGGTGCTGACCCATCGGATGCGGCGCATGCCCTTCGACACCGCCACCGGCCTGCCGGAGGACTGGGAGAGCGTGCTGCATGACTGAGCTGCGCTATCCCTTTGCCGCGGTGGTGGGGCAGGAGCGGGTGAAAAAGGCCCTGATTCTGAACCTCATCGACCCCCGCATCGGCGGGGTGTTGCTGTGCGGAGAAAAGGGGACCGCCAAATCCACGGTGGTCCGTGGCCTGGCGGCCCTCACCCGGCAGCGGGTGGTGGAGCTGCCGCTGAACGTCACGGAGGACATGCTGGTGGGCTCCGTCGACTTTGAAAAGGCGGTGCGGGAGGGGGTCCGGGCGTTCAGCGGCGGCGTGCTGGAGCGGGCGGACGGGCAGCTCCTCTATGTGGACGAGGTGAACCTGCTGCCGGACAGCATCGTCAGCGTCCTCATCTGCGCCGCGGCCGCCGGGGAGAACCTGGTGGAGCGGGAGGGCGTCAGCTATCGTCACTCCTGCCGCTTCGCCCTGGTGGGTACCATGAACCCGGAGGAAGGGAAGCTCCGTCCTCAGTTTCTGGACCGCTTCGGCCTCTACGTGGAGGTCGCCGGGGAAAAGGACGTGGAAAAGCGCTGCGAGATCCTCCGCCGCCGTCTCGCCTATGAAAGGGACCCCGCCGCCTTCTGCCGAAGCTGGCAGGAGGAATCCGGCCGGCTCGCCGAACGGATCCGCCGGGCGCAGGCCCTGCTGCGGGAGCTCGTACCGGAGGAGGGCGTCCGCCGTCTGGCATCGGAGTATGTCCTCCGGGCGGGCTGCGAGGGCAACCGCTGCGAGCTGGTGCTGGTGCGCGCCGCCGCCGCCAACGCCGCCTGGGAGGGCCGGAAAAGCGTCACAAAAGAGGATCTGAAGGAGGCGGCGCTTTTCGTGCTGCCCCACAGGCAGCGGGAGGCGCGGGAGCCTGAGCCTGAACGGGAGGAACCCCCGCAGCAGGAACAAAAAGAGGCGCCGCCCGACAAAACAGAAGAGCCGCAGGTCTCCCCGGAGACGCAGGCCCCGGAGGAACCGGGACCGGAGCGGGAACTGCCTGCCGACACGGAAGGGAACGCAGGGGACGGCGCGCCGCCCCCGGAAGAGCCGCCCCCGGAGGGAGGAACGGCGCCGGAGGAGGAGATGGTGGAGGGAGAAGAGGTCAGTCTGCTGTCCATCCTGCCCTCCCTGCCCCAGGATCGGCTGCTCCGCCGGGGAAGCGGCCGCAGGAACAAGACCAGGAGCGGCACGGACAAGGGACGCTACGCCGCATTCACAGCCCACCCCGGTCCCCGGCAGCACGACCTTGCCCTGGACGCCACCCTTCGCGCCGCCGCGCCGTATCAGAAGCAGCGTGAGCATACGGACTGCGCCGTGGCGATCCGGCCGGACGATCTGCGCTTCAAGGTGCGGGAGAGCCATGTGGGGGCCACCATCGTGTTCGCGGTGGACGCCAGCGGCTCCATGGGCGCGCAGAAGCGGATGAAGGCCGCAAAGGAGGCCGTCCTTTCCATGCTGCTGGATTCCTATCAGAAGCGGGACCGGATCGGGCTGGTCGCCTTCCGCCGGGAGGGCGCTCAGACCCTCCTGGACATCACATCCAGCGTGGAGCTGGCTCAGAGGAAGCTCCAGGCCCTGCCCACCGGCGGGCGGACGCCCCTGGCAGCCGGGCTTTACCGGGCCTGGGAGCTGCTGCGCGCCCGGCGGCTGAAGGATCCGGAGATGCTGCCCATGGTGGTGCTGGTCACGGACGGCCGGGCCAACCGCCCCCTGTGGACGGACGACGCCGTCGCCGACGCCCTGCGGGCCGCGGAGCTCATCCGCCGGGACGGCATCCCCGCCATGGTCATCGACACGGAGCGGGACTTCATCTCCCTGCACATCGCCGCGCAGGTGGCCGGGGCTATGAACGCCGACTACTGTAAGGTGGACGAGCTGCGGGGAGATCAGCTGCGGGCCATCGTGAAAAGCGGGACGCTGCTCGGCGGGCTGGGAGACTGACGGGGAGGAATCCTGCGCATTTACGCTGCGGGAGATCATTTGATGACCCCCGCCATCCGAAGCGCGGCGGCTGCGGGGGCGGAGATCCGCCTCCTGTCCTCCCGGGATGCTCCCCGGGAGGCCGTGACCGGGGATTACGACGTGCTCCTGGCGGACTGCGATCACGGGGACAGGGAACCGCTGGCGAATCCCGGGCTCTGCAAGCATGCCCGCTTTCGGGTGCCCCTGTGTCCCGCCAACGCCGCCGCGGGCATCGGAAACGTGACGCCGAAGGACGTGACGGACCTGAACGCATGGTTCGCCTACGGGGTGGCCGGACAACCTGCGGAATGCCTTTGCCCGGCTCCGGCAGCTGGTGCAGGGAGAGGACGGCCGCACCGCTGCCGCCGGCCTCATGGCCGCGGAGGGGGAGCTGGAGGACGGTACCTCCGGCCTCGGAGAGATCCAGGGAGGGAACATGGAGATCGTGGACGCCGCCCGGGCGGAAGGCTGGGCCGAGCGCCTGAAGGAAACGGAGGAGCTGCTGCACCGTGACTGAGCTGCGAAGTCTGATCCTACGGATCACGGAGGACTGCGATCTGAACTGCGCCTACTGCTATGCCGACGCCGGTCCCGGCGGAGCGCACATGAAGCCGGAGACTGCCTGCCGGGCGATCGAGCTTGCCTGTCCTCCCGGGGGGAGTCTGCGCGTCCAGTTCACCGGCGGGGAGCCCCTGCTGGCCTGGGAGACCATCACCGCCGCGGCGGACTTCGGCCGGAGGACGGGCCGGAGGCTCTCCATGTCCGTCCAGACCAACGGTATCCTCCTCACCCCGGAGCGCTGCCGGGCGCTCCTGGCCCTCCCCTGCGCGGTGGGAGTCAGCCTGGACGGTCCGGGGGCCCTGAACGGCTGCCGCCGCTTCCCGGACGGAGCCCCTTCCTATGAGGAGGCCGCGGCGGGCATCCGCCGTCTCGGCGAAGCCGGGGGCCGGTGCAACCTCACCGCCGTGGTGACGGCGCTGAACGCGCCGCGCCTGGAGCTTCTGGCTGACCTGGCTTTGACCCTGGGAAACGTGCGGGGCGTGGGGCTGGACCTTTTCCGCCCCCTGGGCCGGGGCGCGGGCGCGGACCTGGCCCCCGATCCGGCTTCGCTGCGCCGGGGCCTTCGGGCGCTGGTGGAAAAGACTCTCACCCTGGAGCGGGCGGGCGTCCCCTTTCATCTGCGGGAGCTGGACCGGTGGCGCAGCCGCCGGAAAAGCGGCGGCGGGGAGTTTTACTGCTATGCCCAGACGGAGCTGTCCCTGGCGGTGGACGCCCGGGGAGACCTTTGGCCCTGCTCGTCCCTGGCGGGACGGAAAGAATTCCGTCTGGGGAACCTTCGGGACGGGCTGCCTGCGGGAGAGCGCGGCCTTGCCGCCCTGGAAGCTCCGGCGGAATGCCGGCGCTGCGGGCGCTTTTTTCTCTGCGGCGGGGGCTGTCCCGCCGGAAGGACGGCGGGCAGACCCGCCCCGCTGACCTGCGTGATGCAGGCGGTCATATCGGAGATCATGACGGGAGATGAAAGCCTGTGAAGAAGATCCTGTGCCTAATCGCCGCGGAGGACCGGCTGTGGAACATGCGCCGGGCGCTCCTGCGGACGGAGGAGACCTGTCCCGGTCTCTTCTCCGGCAGCTGCTGGTCCCTCTGGGACCTCTGCGCCCACCCGGAGAAGACGCCCGCCATGCTCGCGGAGGCGGAGGCGTGCGACTTTGCCATCATGCGCTTCCACGGGAGCGCCCAGAAGCTGGAGGGGTTTCCGAAGGTATGGCAGGCCATCACCCGAAGGATGCCCGTATACTTTGAATCCTCCCTGCCCCAGGAGATCGCGGAGCTGATGCCCGATTCCGGGCTCACGGAGGAGGAATACCGGGAGCTGCAGAAGTATTTTCGCTACGGGGACGAGCCGAACTATTACGGGATGCTCCTGTGCATCGCCCGGGACCGGTTCGGCGCTCAGGTCTCGCCGCCGGCACCGGTGCCGCCCCTGGAGGAGGGCTTATACGACCGAGGCCGGGTGCTGAGCCGGGAGGAGGCGGAGGAGCGCATCGCCCTGGCAGCCCGGGGAGAAAAGCCGGTGGTGGGGCTCATCCTCCACCAGAGCCAGATCGTGAACGACAACGTCCGGCACATCGACGCCACCCTGGCGGAGCTGGACCGGCTGGGAGCGGTGACCCTGCCTCTGTTTACCCGCATGAGCAGCGACGAGGACGAGAAGCTGGGCATCCGCGGGGCTATGGAGCGGTATTTCACCCGGGAAGGACGGTCCCTGCCGGACGTGATCCTGGTGCTCACCGGCTTCGCCCTCACCCACATGGGTTGGCCGGGGGACGGCGTCCGGGAGGTACCGGACAGCATCTTTTCCTTTTACGACGTGCCCGCGATCCAGGTGATGCTCACCCGATTCACTCCCGAGGACTATGAGACCCTGCCCCAGGGGATCGACAGCTTGTCCCTGACCTCCCACGTGTTCCAGCCGGAGACGGACGGGCAGATCATCTCCGTACCCAACGCCGCCCAGGCCGCCGAGACGGGGCCGGCGGGGGAGCGCAAGCTCTTCGTCCCCCTGCCGGACCGGGTGGAGCGGGTCTGCCGCCTGGCCATGAACTGGGCGAAGCTCCGGCGAACCGCCGCCGGTGAGAAGAGGATCGCGATCCTCTTCAACACCATGCCCGGCAACGACCGGATCGGCTGCGCCGAGGGGCTGGACACCTTCGAGAGCGTCCTGCGCATCGTGGAGGCCCTGCGGGATGAGGGAGTGGAGACGGATTTCTCCTTTGAGACCGCCCAGGCCCTGGCCGACGCGGTGACCGCGGGGCTGACGAACGACCTGCGCTGGACGAGCGAGGAGGCCATGGAGGAAAAGGCGGCAGCCGTGATCCCGCCGGAAACCTGGCGGAGCTGGTTCGGCCCCCTTTCCGAGAGAGTGAGGGAAGCGCTGTCCGGCGCCTGGGGGAGAGCGCCGGGGGAGGTCATGGCGCTGGACGACAGGCTGCTGATCCCCGGTCTGCTCTGCGGCCATATCTTCATCGGCCTGCAGCCCTCCCGGGCCTTCGGGGAGCGGGCTTCGGAGCTCTACCACAGCACGGACAGCACCCCGCCCTACAGCTATCTCGCCTATTACCGCTGGCTGGAGGAATGCTTCGGGGCCGACTGCGTGGTGCACGTGGGCACCCACGGCACCCTGGAGTGGACGCCGGGCAAGGAGGTGGGTCTGAGCCGGGACTGCTGGCCGGATCTCTGCCTGGGCAGCCTGCCCCACCTTTATCCCTACCATATGGGCATCGTGGGAGAGGGGATCCAGGCCAAGCGCCGCAGCTGGGCGGTGATCCTGGACCATATGCCTCCCAGTCTGGACGAGGCGGAGAGCTACGAGGGGCTGGCGGTCATCGACGAGGCGCTGAAGGAATATCACCAGGCCCGGCAGGTGCGCCCCGCCCAGGCCCCCGCCCTGGCCCGCCGGATCTTCGACCTGGCGGCGGGGGAGCGGCTCACCCTGGACCTCGGTCTGGACGAAAAGGGGTTCGAGGCGGACCCCGACGGCGCCGTGGAGGCGATCCACCTGTGGATGGGAGAGCTGAAAAATTCCCTGGTGAAGGACGGCCTGCACGTCTTCGGCCAGGTGCCGGAGGGAAAGCTGTATGAGAACCTGCTCCGGGCCCTGGTGCGGGTGAAAAATGGCGGCGTTCCCGCCCTGACGGACAGCGTGATCGCCGCCCTGGGGCACGATCCCGAGGCCGTGAAGGATGCGCCCGCCGCCGACTTCGGGGGCGTCTCCGGCCTGGAGCTGCGGGACATGGCCACGGCCGCCGCCCGGCGGCTCGTCTCCGCCCTGGCGGAGCGGGGCTGGGACCCGGCGGCGATCGGCGCCGTTCTGGAAAGGGAGGCCTTCCCGGGCGGGACCGCCGACCTGCGCCGGGTGCTGGAGTTCCTCTGCACCGTGGTCACGGATAAGCTGGATCACGTCACCGACGAGATGCGGTATTTCCTGGCGGGCTTCGCCGGGCGCTTCGTGCCCCCGGCCCTGGGGGGAAATCCCACCCGGGGGAACGTATCCATCCTGCCCACGGGACGGAACTTCTATGCAAGCGACCCGACGCAGATCCCCTCCCGGGCGGCCTGGGAGATCGGCGGCCGCCTCGCCCGCCAGCTGCTGGACCAGTACGCTGGAACCGGAGAGGGGGTGCCGGAGAGCGTGGCCATGGTGGTCTGGGCGGGGAACACCATCAAGACCTGCGGCGAGGATTTTGCCGAGTGCCTTCATCTCATGGGGGTCCGGCCCGTATACCTGGGAGAGAGCAGCTGCGTGGCGGGGGTGGAGCCCATCCCGCTGTCGGAGCTCGGCCGGCCCCGCATCGACGTGACCCTGCGCATCTCCGGCCTTTTCCGGGACATGTACCCCAATCTCATCCGGCTCATGGACCAGGCGGTGACAAGCGTGGGGACCCTGGACGAGCCGGAGGAGCAAAACTTCATCAAAAAGCACCTGCGGCAGGACGTGGAGGCGCTGACGAGCCGGGGCATCCCCCGGGATCAGGCGCTGGACGAGGCGTATCTCCGGGTCTACGGCTGCGCCCCGGGCACCTACGGCTCGGCGGTGGCCAAGGTCATCGAAAGCCGCCAGTGGACGGACTTCCGGGACCTGGCCCGGGTGTTCGAGACCTGGTCCGGCTACGGCTATTCCGGCCGGGAGCATGGGACAGAGCATACGGAAGCATTCCGCCGCCGCCTGTCCACGGTGGCCGTGACGGTGAAAAATGAGAGCACCGCGGAGTACGATATGCTGGACAGCGATGATTTTTACGCTTATCACGGAGGATTGGCGGCAGCTGTGCGGGCCAATTCCGGCCATGCGCCCCTCTCCGTCACCGGGCATACCGACGACCCGGACCGGCCCGTGACCCGCACCCTGGCCCGGGAGACCGCCCGGGTGGTGCGCAGCAGGATCCTGAACCCCAAGTGGCTGGAGGGTCTGAAGCGGCACGGCTTCAAGGGGGCGCAGGAGATCTCCGCCGCCCTGGACAGCCTGTTCGGCTGGGACGCCACCGCCGACGCGGCGGAGGACTGGATGTATCAGTCCTTTGCCGAGCGGTTCCTTTTCGACGGGGACACCCGCCGGTGGATGGAGCGGGTCAACCGCTGGGCCGTCCATTCCGCCGCCGAACGGCTCCTGGAGGCCCACCAGCGGGGCATGTGGGAGACGGACGGGGAGACGCTCAGAAAGCTCCGAAGCATCTATATGCAGGCGGAGGGCAGCATTGAGGAGGCGAGCACATGATCGAGATCCGGCATGTGTCGAAAACCTATCCAAAGGCAGCGGAGAAGGCACTGGACGACGTATCCCTGACCATCCCCACCGGGGAGTTCTTCGGGCTCCTGGGGCCCAACGGGGCGGGGAAGACCACCCTGATCGGCATCCTCTCCACCCTGCTGCTCCCCACGGAGGGGGAAATCCTGATCGACGGCCAGGTGCTGACCCGGAAGCGGGGAGACCTGAAGCGGAAGCTGGCGCTCATCACGCAGCACAACTCCCTGCGCAACGACATGAACCTGGATGAGATCATGGAGCTGCAGGGGCGGCTCTACGCCATGGACCGGGAGGAGATCCGAAGCCGCAGCCAGGAGCTGCTGGCGTTCGGCGGCCTCGCGGAGCATCGGAAGAAGACCGTGCGCATGCTCTCCGGCGGCATGAAGCGGAAGCTCATGCTGTGCCGGGCGCTGCTGACGAAGCCGGAGATCCTCTATCTGGACGAGCCTACCACCGGTCTGGATCCGGCCTCCCGGCGGCAGATCTGGGACCTCCTGCGGGGCCTCAACCGGGACGGTCTCACCATCCTCCTCACCACCCATTACATCGACGAGGCCCAGTCTCTCTGCCGGAATGTCGCCCTGATGAACAAGGGGCGGATCGCCCGCCTCTCCACGCCGCAGGAGCTGATCCGGGAGCTGGGAGAGGTGGCGGTGGACGCCTTCCGCGACGGGCGGACCGAGAGCGCCTATTTCCCGGACCGGGAGGCGGCGCTGCGCTACACCGCAGGGCTGACGGGAAATTTCTCCGTCCGGACCACGACGCTCGAAGACGTGTTCCTGGCGGTGGCCGGCAGGGGATTGGAGGCAAAGTGATGCATACGAAAACGGATATGTTCTTCCGGGGCATCGGCACCGTGCTCTGGGAAAAGTGGGTGGATTTCAAATTCGAGTGGAAGAAGATCACCGCGTCCGCGCTGGTGAGCCCCCTGCTGTATATGATCGCTCTCGGCTGGGGCCTGGGCTCCGCGAGCAGCGTCACGGACCGGCCTTACATCGACTTCCTGGTGCCGGGCATCCTCGCCCTCACCACCATGAACGCCAGCTTCGCCGCCGTGGGACAGCCCCTGAACGTGCAGCGGCTGTTTGAGCACAGCTTCGACCACATCATCATCTCGCCCACGCCCATGCCCGCCTATATCGTCGGTCAGATGCTCGGCGGAGCGCTGCGGGGCATGTACTGCGGGCTGCTCATCCTCCTGCTCTCCCTCCCCTTCGGCGCGACGATGCACCTGAGCCCGGGCTTTTTCCTGGTGATGCTCCTCAACGGCCTGACCTTCGGAGGCCTGGGGGTGCTGGCGGCCATCCTGGCCACCAACCACGCGGACATCACCCGCTTCTCCACCTATACCATCCTGCCCATGACCTTCCTTTGCAATACCTTCTTCCCTCTGGATCGGGTCCCGAAGTGGATCCAGGTGCTCATCAGCATCCTGCCCCTGACCCACGCCAGCGGTTCCCTGCGGGCCATCGCCTACGGCGGCCGGGCAAGCTGGCTGAACATCGCCGTTCTGGCGGCCTATGCCGCGGCGTCGATGCTGGCTGCAAACGTGGTGATCGTGCGCCGGAAGAATCTGTAATGGGGATAAGCGCAGGGAAACACGCCACTTTTGGAACGGCAGCCGGCCGTGCTTCACGGATTCCGGGAATACCGCAGCCGGAACCTGTGAGAAATATGGGTCCCGGTATTGCACAAAGGTGCCGCAAGCTCAGCATGCTCCGGTAAGCGCGGGTACGAAACGACAAAAAGCGCAGAAAAGCAACCGCCGGTTTCCAAACGGAAAACGGCGGTTCATGCTGAAGACAGGCTCTGATTCCAGACTTCGACACGCATGGAAAACCAAGGGGGGGGGACGGGAGTCCTCCCTTATCAACCTTATCAGGACGACCGGATGGCAGGTGTCGGCAGCTCCCGCGTACCTATCTGGCGCTCCTGAATATGGCTTCCGCCTCTGCACCTCCCAGCGGTCGGATGCGCGAAAGCTTCACGGTGTCGTTCATCGTCGCGTCCAGCGCAAGGGCGCGCAGATCCTCGTCGGTCGGTTCGATCCCCAGTTCCCGGAGGGAGGTCGGCATTCCCATGGAGGCGAAATACCCGACGGTGCGGCGGATCCCCTCCTCTGCGGCGGCTTCCGCATGATCGTTTTTGACGCCCCACACCTTCTCCGCGTATCTGCGGAAGCGAGGCAGGCAGTCACGGTAAAGCTCCTTCGCCCAGGCCCCCCACACGGCGGCCAGAGAAGCGCCGTGGGTCACGCCGTACCTTGCGGAAAGGGCGTGTCCCAGCTTGTGGACGGAAAAGTCCTTGCCGCGCCCGCACTCGGTCAGATTATTATGAGAAAGGCTCGACGCCCAGAAGATCTCGCACATCGCGTCGTAATCCCCGGGGTCGTCCAGGACCGCTTTCCCGTTCCGGATGACCGTTCGGAGCAGTCCCTCGGCGATCTCGTCGGTCAGCTCCGCCCGGCTGTCGGGGATGAAATAGCGCTCCAGCGTGTGCATCATGATATCCGTCACGCCGGCGGCAAGCTGGTATTTCGGCAGGGTGGCGCCCAGCGCCGGGTCCATGACGGCGAATCTGCAGCGGTTGAAGTCGGTGTTGATCCCGGCCTTCTTCCCGACGGCCTCATTGGTCAGCACCGCGCTGTCGCTCATCTCGCTGCCCGCCGCAGGCATGGTCAGCACCGCGCCCACCGGCAGGGACCGGGTCAGCGGGACCTTTTTCATCCAGATGTCCCAGAGGGGGACGCCGGGATTTGCCGCGCCGTGGGCGATGGCCTTCGCCGTGTCGATGGCGCTGCCGCCGCCGACGCCGATCAGCAGATCGGCGCCGAACCCGGCGGCTTTCCGGACACCCTCCTCCGCGTGGGCAAGGGTGGGATTCGGACGTGCGCCGCCGAAGACCGCCCAGGCGACTCCAGCGTTTTCAAGGGAAGCGCAGATTCGATCCAGAAGCCCGCTTTTCACGGCGCTTTCCCTGCCGCAGACAAGAAGCGCCCTGCTGCCGTACCGGGCGGCGAGCTCTCCCGTCCTGCTTTCCGCGTCCTTCCCGAACGCGATCTCCGTAGGGGCATAGTATTTGAAATCGTTCATGGCATTTCCTCCCTGTCACTGTCTATTTTTCCGGGTGTCCGTAAGCCGGGCGGGCGAAAAAGTACGGCTCCCGCCTGCCGAAGATGGGCGCGACCGCCACGGCGGGCAATCCCTCTGCCTCTGCGCGATCCTTGCTGAGATAGCCGGAGCTGTTGACCATACTCGTTGTGTCCTCTGTCACGATGCCCACGTGTACGATCTGCGCTTCCGTATCGCCGCGGTCTCTGAAAAACCTTGCGGACCGATAGAACACGATATCTCCGGGCCGCAGAAACGCCGGATCGGAATAGCAGGCGCCGCGCTGTGCATAGTATCGGGCTATGGTCGGGGAGCGGCGCGCGGCGCCGCTCCTTCGGATCTCCTCGTCCAGCGTTTCGACGCTGATCCCGAGGGCGGCGGCCTTCTCCAGGTCCAGACCCTTGGGGCAGGCCAGGTACGGCCGTCCGATCCGCTCCGCAATATCGACGTAGGTTTTCGGAAGAGCGGAAAAATCCGCCAGATCGCGCTGCGCCCAGGAGACCGGCGCGGGCTTCAGGCCGTCGACAGTGCCCGTTGCGTAGGGACTTGCTTCGTATGGGATGCCGGCCAGCACGAGCAGCAGGAACGTGGAACAGTCGATGTTGCCCCGCCAGCCATGAGCTTCGTCGTATATCGCATATCCCGACAGGAAGGTCTTGCTTCCATAGGAATAGATCAGCCGATCCGCATGAAACAGATATGTGTCTGCGACTGTGAGCAGCTGCCTTACAGATGCGGGATCGTATTCGTTTTTCGGCGAATTCGGAATCATGATCGAGGACCCTCACGGAAGGAAGCTGACGCTCCCCGCAGGCTTGCGCGCCGACAACAGACGGAGCGCGCGGCGGATATATGTATAAGATAACATGTCGGATTAAACGACGCAAGTGTTGACTGTGTGCCGATTCTGCGTTGACAAATATCGCCGGGAAGATTATTATTAACTGGTGTTAGATATTAACCCTGCGCTGTGAAAAGCCTGCGGGACACGATCGACTCGGGAAAGACCGGGCAGATTTTCAAACTGTCCGGCGGAGGAAGCATGGATCAGACAGAGAGGGAAGAGCGGCTTATGGCGTCCCTGCGGCAGCTGGTGGGCTGCGAAGAAGGCCGCAGCTGCATGGCGGCGTCCCGGGGGGAGCTGTGCCTTCTGATGCATTTGAAGCGCCAGAGCGGCCTTGTCCTGCCCAGTGAGCTCAGCGAGGCTATGTCCGTCAGCACCGCGCGGATCACCCGTCTGCTGAACACGCTGGAGGACAGGGACCTCGTCCGACGCAGCATGGACCTGTCCGACCGCAGAAAGATCGTCGTCAAGCTGACGGAGGCAGGAGAGAAGTATCTGGAAGCGGTTTACGAGCGCACGCACAAGCGGGCCTCCGCCGTCGTCGACGCTTTGGGCGCGGAGGATACGGAAGCATTCATCCGCATAGCGGAAAAAATCGCGGACATCTCCCGGTCCCTCAGTGCGGAGGAGGCCGGAGAGCAGGAATCAGACATGCAACGAATAAAAGGAGGAACGACATGAACACTTTGGACGCCATCAAAGCCAGACGCTCCGTGCGCGGCTTTGCCGACAGGCAGATCAGCGACGCCGATCTGGAAACCATCCTCTTCGCCGGCGGGCAGGCCGCCGTGGGCGGCGCGGATTTCAAGAGCCTGAAGCTCTACGCGGTGCAGGACCCCGAGCTCCTGAAGGCCATCAATGAAGCCTCGGCCAAGAGACGCCCCGGCTCCAATCCGCTCTACGGCGCGCCGACGCTGGTGGTGCTGGCCTCCTCCAAGAGCATCCTGGAGAACATCGAATTCACGAACGCAGGCTGCGTCATCCAGAACATGATGGTGGCGGCGGCCGACCTGGGGATCGACAGCATCTATCTGTGGATGTCCATGTACGGGATCAACGACGATCCGGAGCTGATCAAGCGCCTGGGCTTCCCCGAGGGCTTCACCTGCGTGGGAACGATGGCCCTCGGCTACGCCGCCAGGGAATTCCCCAAGCTCAGGGCCGGCGAGCAGCGCATCGAAGTGACCTACATCCGCTGAAGAGTCTCTGTTCTTCATACTGCGTGAGGTGGAGGATCATGCTCAGCCCGAAAGAAAATCTGCTGGAGACCATCCGAAAAGGCGGGCATCCGGACCGGCTGCCCGTCTGTTTCACCCCTTTTCGTCCCATCGGCGGCGATCCCGTTTTCCAGTTCGTCCGGGGAAACCGGGTGCGCGGTACCAATTCCTACGACAGGTGGGGGACCTATATCTCCTTTCCCGAGGACCAGCCTGCGGCCATCCCCATCGTCACGCCGGAAAACCAGGTGATCCGAAACATCGAGGAATGGGAGCGGTATGTGAAGGTGCCCGATCTGCGGGCCAACTGTTCCCGGGGCTGGGAGACCGCCCGGAAGAACAAGGAAGCGATCCCGGAGGACTATCTGACCATGACCGTCATGGGCACCGGCATCTTCGAGCAGCTGCATATGCTCATGACCTTCGAGGATACGCTGATGAACCTTCTGCTGTACCCGGAGGAGATGCACGGGCTCATCGAGGTCATCACCGAATTCCGGCTGGAATACATGAAGCTCATCGTGGAGAACCTGCACCCCGATGTGATCTGTTCCCACGATGACTGGGGCAGCGAGCACGCTCTGTTCATGCACCCCGACACCTGGCGGGCGTTCTTCAAGGAACCCTTCCGCAGGCTTTACAGCTACCTTCACAGCCAGGGTGTGCTGGTGATGCATCACGCGGACTCCTTCTGCGAACCCATTGCGGAGGATATGGCGGAGATCGGCATCGATATCTGGCAGGGCGTACTGCCGACCAACGACATCCCGGCGCTGAGCCGCCGGCTGGACGGTCGGATGGCCCTCATGGGCGGCGTCGCTTCTGTGATCGACCGGGCGGATTCCACGGAAGAGGAGATCCGCGGGGAGATGCGCCGGGTGCTGTCCGACTGCGGGCAGCTGCCCAATTTCATCCCCAGCTACACCTACGGCGGCCCGGGCACGCTCTTCCCGCACGTTCTGCCCATCATCCACGAGGAGATCGAAGCATACAATAAGGCCCGTTTCGGCGCTTGAGCGAACGGCCGACAGAGGAGAATAAACGGACATGGAAGCGCTGGAAGCGATACTTACAAGGAGAAGCACCCGGAATTACAGGCCTGACCCGGTGGAGGAAGCCAAGCTGGAGAAGATCCTCGACGCGGCCAGGCAGGCTCCCAGCGGCGGCAATAACCAGACCTGCCATTTTCTGGTGATCCGGAACCGGGAGGTCATACGGAAGCTGATCGAGATGACGGAGACGGCCTTTGCGGGCATGGAGATCGCCGAGGATACCTACGCCAGCCTGAAATACGCGATCAACGCTTCCAAAAAGGGCGGCTACGTCTTCTGCTACAACGCGCCGGTGCTGATCGCCGTCGCCAACCGGCGGGACTACGGCAACAACATGGCGGACTGCGCCTGCGCCATCGAAAACATGATGGTGGCGGCCAACGCCCTGGACCTGGGCAGCTGCTGGATCAACCAGCTCCGCTGGCTGAATGAGGAGCCGGCCCTGGTGAACTACCTCTGCTCCCTGGGGATGAAAGCGTATGAGCGCATCTACGGCGCGGTGATCGTCGGTTATCCCGCCACAGGGAACGGCTTGCCGAACCGGAACCTGATGGCCCGGAAGGGCAATGAGGTCACGTTCATAGATTAAAACAGAAGAGAGAAACGATTTTGACAAGGAGGACCAAAATGAAGATCGCGGTTTTGAACGGAAGCCCCCGTCCGAAGGGGAATACCGCAGCGCTGGTCGCTGCTTTCAAGGAGGGCGCGGAAAGCGCGGGGCATCAGGTGACGGTCCTGCAGGTGGGCGCCATGAACATCGGCGGCTGCAAGGGCTGCGAATACTGCCATTCCAAGGGCGGCGGAGCCTGCATACAGAAGGACGACATGGCCCAGGTCTACCCGGTCCTGGCGGAGGCGGAGCTGCTTGTGCTGGCTTCTCCGGTCTACTATTTCGGGCTGACCGGCCAGCTGCAGTCAGCGGTGTCCCGCTTCTATGCGCCCATGGCGCCCGCGGCAAAAAAGTGGGCGCTGCTGCTGACGTCCGGTTCTCCCAACGTATACGGCGCCATTGAAGCGCAGTATAAGGGCATCCTGGATTTCATTCAGGCGGAGAGCCTGGGCGTCTTTGAATACGACGGCAAGCATTCCGGTACCGAAGAAGCGGCAAACGAAGTCAAAGCTTTCGGCGCGTCCCTCTGAAAAAGACGGCGCTGCCGCGTAAAACGCAGGAACGCACGCATCCGTCCTCCCCGGGCGGATGCGTGCGTTCCTGCGGCAGACTGCTTAAACGGCAGTGAAAAGACGGATATCGCTTTCATTGCCGGATGCGAAAAAGCAGGGCGATTGCACATTGAATCCGAAATGCCTTCTTGCGACGGCTCATATCAACGTAAACATTAACGCAGAATGACAGATCACGGTTTATGGGGTGCTGGAAAATGGTAACAAAGCATATTGTTGTCCTTCCATATGACAAGCAATGGAAGCAGGATTTCCTTATGATAAAAGATGAACTCACATCTGCTCTTGGACAGCTGGCAATGGGAATAGAACACGTTGGCAGTACTTCTGTCGAGGGTTTATCTGCAAAACCCATTATCGATATCGATGTCGTCATTAAGGATTACACTGTGCTGGAAGAAGCTGTATCGGCTTTGGGAGCGATCGGTTATCGGCATGAAGGAGACCTTGGCATCGCAGGACGAGAGGCATTCAAATACGATGGCAAAGAGCATTTGAGAAAGCATCATTTGTACGTATGCCCGGAGGATTCGCCGGAACTGAAAAGGCACATTGCTTTCAGAGATTATCTGCGGACGCATTCTGATGCCGTGCGGGAATACAGCTTCATTAAAGAAGAAGGGGCAAGGGCTTATCCATACGATATAGATAAGTATATTGAACACAAGACCCCTTTCATAGAAAGGATATACAAAGAGATTGGGATATGACAGATTCCGCTTTCTCCCGCGGGTCCGTTATTCTCCCTGCTCCCGAACCGTTTTTTTCATGGCCTCGTTGGCCTCGTCGTCCCAGACCGTCCTTTCGGGACCGAGCGTGCCGTACATCGTGTTCTCAAACGAGTAAGCCAGTTTTCCGGTTTTTATCAGTCTTTCATTGTCCGTGTCGTCGCTGAAAGTGCCCAGCCGACTGTAGATTTCCCGCGTGATCTCGTAATCGTACTGCTCGCGTCCCTCGCGGCTGGTGTAGATGATCCCGGCAAAGCACCGTCCCGTTTCGGGGTCGTAATATGCCGTCCAGCAGTTGCCCTGCTTTTTCGTTTTCATGCCGTATCGCCCTTTCTGTGCTTGATAGCCCTGTCCTCCGCCATAATCGTGCACCGCCCGGAAGCTCATCGCCGTCTGTGCAGCGGGCGGCCGTGTCAGATCACCGATTCCGGGCGGCAAATTCCGTCAGAGGCAGCGCGGACCAGCCGTGGCAGTCGCTGCGGGGACGGCTGGGCGCTTCCGGGAAGGTAGTGCAGCCCAGGTCTATGAAATCCTGCCAGTCCTGCCACAGCGCTTCCGTTCGTTCGTACATGCCCGCTTTCTCGAGGGCGCGGAAAAGATAATAGCGCTGCATGAAGCTGCAGGGCACCATGTCCGGCGCCGTCAGAGCCTTATCCATGACGCTGCGTGCCTTTTCTCCGGCTGCCAGGCCGGTGAGCACGGCGAATACCTGGGTATGCTGGCTGTATTCCTCCGTGAACGCGCCTTCACGGTAGAGGCCGCGGCGATCATCCCAGCATCGCGCTTCAACAAGGCGCAGCAACGCTTCCGCCTCCCGCTGCCAGGCCCCGGCCAGTTCGCTCCGGCCATAGCTTGGCAGGAGACGGCAGAGGCTCTGCAGGGCGTAAACGAAGAAGAGGTTCTGCAGGGCGCTCTCACCGTCGCGGGCGGCGGTGGGGGTGCAGGCGCCGTGCTGCGACCAGCGTTCCGTCCAGTCGAAATAGTCCCAATAGCCCTGAGGCGCCAGCATACCGGACGGCGTCCGCTTCGCCAGAAAGGTCTCAACGATCCGTTCCGCAATGGGAATGTATGGGCGGATGAACTCCTCGTCCCCGGTGTGATCGACATAGTCCTCCAGAATCAACAGGTAATAGAGGGCAAAGGCCGGAATGGTCTGTTTATCCCGGGAAGGATAACGGGATTGCGTAAGCCCGGACGATTGCATGGAAGCGGAAAAGAGGCGGATCGCCTGCCGGGGCAGGGCCAGATCCTCCGTGGCGGCGTAGGTGAAGAGGATCTCCAGCCGGGTGTCGCAGGCATACATCAGCTGCTCATAGTAGGGACAGTCCTCGTAGGTATCGTGAGCACAGAGCTGAAGGGTGCGGAAAGCAACGTCGTAGAGCTTTTCCTTTTTCGGATCCGTGAAGACGGGCCTTCGGCTGTTTGCCAGAGGATAGGCGGTTTCCACATAGGGCAGCGGCAGGATGGTGAGCGCTTCCCCGCCGGTTTCCACTTCCGCCTCTATGAAGCGAAATGTGCGGAAACGGAAGGGCTCATATACTGCGTCGCCCCCCACCAGGTATTCGTCCCGCACACCCAGGATAAAGCCGCCGGCGTCATCCCGCCGGGCCTTGCAGGGGAAGCCCCGATCATCCTTCCGGAAATAGCTCTCCGCATAGGTCAGGGTCACCCTTGCGCCCCGGCCGCCCCGGAAGCCGATGCGGAAGTAGGCGGTGGTCAATTCTCCGGCGTCCAGCACAAAGGAAACCCGGTCGTGCGGTGGAATCGTCCGTTTCTCCCAGCCGGCAAAGCGCTTCTCGCGCCTGTAGAGCAGGGGAATGGGCCGGGGCAGGAGCGTCTTTCCCTGTCTCGTGCCGAAGGGCTCATAGTCCCGGGACTGCACCACGGCAGCGCCAAGGGTCCGCGACGCATCCCATTCCGGCCGGAAGAAAGGATTGCCCAGACTTCTCTCCCCGTTCACAGTTTCGTTGGAGCCCATCATAAAAACCTGGTGCCGGTTAAAGCCCTGGCCGTGATCCAGCCATATCCGCCAGTTTTCCGGCTGTTCGGGATCGGCCGATCCCAGATCCCCGCGCATAAACACGGCGGGACCTTCATCGTCTCCGAAGCAGTGATACGGTCCTTCCTCCTCCCCGGGGCGGCTGGGATAGGAGAAGACCTGCATCAGGACGCGGTTTTCACCGGCCTTCAGCCATCGGGCGATATCCAGCTGATCGACATAGGCGACGTCCTCCGGACCGCGGCAGGGTCCGAAAAGGATGCTCTCCCCATTGATATAGAGCTTATACTGGCTGCGGCCGCTCAGCTGAATGGAACAGGTGTCCGGAACGGTTTCCAGGAACGTGCGGAAGCAGAACCAGGCCGGGACGATCCGCCTGGCGGGGTCATAGCCCAATCGTCTCAGCTCATGGACAGGCAGGCCGAGGAAACGGCCGCTGATGGGTTCGGGCATGGGAAGACCTCCCTTCGAGGCGTTTGTTTCATTATAAAGACTGATCCCATGTAATTCAACGCTCTTTACAATGAAACCGGACCCGTAAGGGAGGTTTATCCGCCGAAGCTCGCGGGAAGACCGTTCCGGTGAAAGCAGAGGACCCGGACCGGGCGGCGAAGCGCAGGCCTGCGTCGGTTATGAGGCACGGGCGGCCGCGCTCTTGTTCCCTTCCTTACTTCGGTCTCACTACGGTCTGCTCCGCAGACTTGCCGAAGAAGTGGTATCCGGAGCCGCCTTCGCACAGAAGGTCCAGCAGCTCGTCTGCCTTCGTGACCACGATGCCGCCCAGGCTGGTGACGCCCCGACTGAAGAATGCGTCCGGCAGCATGCTGACCGTAGGGCCCGTGACGATGATCTCCGCGCCGGGCTTCCGCAGCTCCAAAAGCCCCGGCAGGGTATCGTTCAGCACCGTGACGCCGGTGATCACCATCAGGTCCGCTTTCGGCACGCACTTGTCCGCCTCGCTGGGAGGCAGATAATGATCCAGCTCCTTGCCTTTCAGGGTGCGCCTGTCCATCTCCATGACGGTAAAATCGGCGTCGGCGGCGATCAGCTTTTTCAGCATGGGCGCCAGAGCCCCCACCACCACGCTGTGGTCATACCGACGGGGGTCCACGTCGTCAAAGGCGTTGTACCCATATTGGATGGTGTAATCCGCTGGGGGTTTGAGCTGCCAGTAAAGGGTGCTGAGGGCATTCAGCGCCGCGATCCCCAGGGTGCGCTTGAGGATATTCTTATCGAAGATGTATTCCAGATACTCCGCTGCCGTCCGGCCCTTCAGGCGGCCCGACAGGGGCATGGCCCGGGCGGAGCTGGGGCAGCAGACCGCCTCCGGCATCTCCTTCACCGGCGTATAGCACACGCCGCCGTGGCCGGTGGAAAGCTTGACGCCGGAAAAGAAAAGCCCGAAGACCGCACGCTCGATCGTAATCATTTCCAGGTCGGAGCCGAAGGCGTCCACGATCATGCCCACGGTTTCTCTCAAGATTTCGTTATCCATATTCTTGCCCACCTTATCATTGCTTGCTGTCACGGATCCTGAAACTCAATCCAGGATATTGCCGTCCCTTGAGATCGTCACCACTTGCCAGGGGATGAACTTGCCGCTGTTTTTCAGGGCCGTTTCCGCCGCGCGCTGCAGGCCGCCGCAGCAGGGCACTTCCATCCGCACGATGGTAACGCTCCTGATGTCGTTATCCCGAATGATTTCCGTCAGCTTCTCGCTGTAATCCACGGCGTCCAGCTTCGGGCAGCCGATGAGCGTGACCTTCCCCTTCATGAAATCCTCGTGCAGATTCGCATAGGCATAAGCCGTGCAGTCCGCCGCGATCAGGAGCTTCGCGCCGTCGAAGAAGGGAGCCCGCGTGGGCAAAAGCCTGATCTGGCAGGGCCACTGGGCCAGCCGGGAGACCGGCTTCGCCGCCGGAGAGGCTGCCTGCTCCGCAGCGTGTTCAAACTGCGCGACGGCGGAACCGGGGCAGCCGCCTTTGTGCTCACGGTCCGTTTCGTTTATCGGTTTTCCCTCCGCATGCTTTTCCTTGCTCGCCTTGACCGCCGCTTCGTCGTAGGCGGGAGCATCCCGTTCTTCAAAGGTGATGGCCCCGGCGGGGCAGTTCGGCAGGCAGTCTCCGAAGCCGTCGCAGAAGTCCTCCCGCGTAAGCTTCGCCTTGCCGTTCACCATCTCGATCGCGCCCTCGTGGCACGCCTCCGCGCAAAGGCCGCAGCCGCTGCACTTTTCCTCGTCAATGTGGATGATCTTCCGTATCATGGCGTCTTTGCCTCCTTGTCCTTGCGTTTCCGGAAAAAGCATATTATAATATGATCTGCCGGTATGTTGTTGGAACAACAAGGAGGATTTTTTCGTGAATTGGTTTTCTCTCACGAATACGCCGCTCTTTCACGGTGTCCGGGAGGACGAGCTCCGGGAGATGCTCAGCTGCCTGAATGCCCGGGAAAAGGAGTACAAAAAGGGCGAGGTCATCTTCCGTGCTGGAGACAGTGTGACGGAGGTCGGCCTGGTGGAAAAGGGCAGCGTGAACATCGTTGTGAACTTCTATTGGGGAAACAGCGGCATCTTCGGGCACGTGACCCAGGGCAGCCTGTTTGCGGAGACCTATGCCGCCATACCCGGCAAGGAGCTCTTGAACGACGTGGTGGCGGCGGAGGACTGCCTTATCCTGTTTCTGGATATGCGGCGCCTGACCACGACCTGCTCCAGCAGCTGCGAATTCCATCAGCGGATCGTCCACAACCTGCTCCGTATCTTCGCGCAGAAGAATATCGGCATGTCCTCCCGCATGATGCACATAGCCCCGAGAGCCCTCCGGGACCGGCTGCTGTCTTATCTCTCGGAACAGGCCATGGAGCATGGCAGCGCACAGTTTTCAATACCCTTCGACCGCCAGCAGCTGGCGGACTATCTGGGCGTGGACCGCAGCGCCATGTCCAACGAGCTGAGCAAAATGCAGCGGGACGGTCTGATCAGCTACAAGAGGAACGAGTTCACCCTGCACGAAGCGGCGGATGCGGCCAAGGCCATACCGTGACGGCATGAAGCGGACAAAAGGATTTCTGGCGACGATCCTGTCGGCGGCCGCCTACGGGTCGGCTCCGATGATCGCGACGCTGGCCTACGGCCGCGGATTCGGGGTGAATTCCGTTTCCCTGTCGCGGGTGCTGCTCCCGGTTCCCGTACTGGCGCTGGCGGTGCTGCTGAAAAAGGAATCCTTCCGCATCCGGGGCAGGCAGGCGCTGCAGATCCTGGCGCTGGCGGTGACAGGCAGCGTACTCACGAGCCTGCTGCTGTTTCAGTCCATACGATTCATCGATACGGGCATCGCCACCGCCCTGAATTTCTCCTACCCGGCGCTGGTAGTCCTGCTGGACAGGCTCATCTACCGGCAGAAGGCGGACCGTCACCAATGGATCGCCCTGGGCCTGTGTCTCGCCGGCGTGGTGATGTTCATAAGCCCCGGCGGGACCTTCACCTGGAAGGGATTCTTCCTGGCTCTGGGCTCCGGCCTGGCCTTCGCCTTCTACGTCCTGTATATGGACCGGAGCCGGATCATGGAGACCATGAGCTTCTGTTCCTTCAGCCTCTGGTTCTTCCTGTGCTCCGCCCTGCTCCTTATACCCTTTGCCCTGGCGTCGGGAGAGCTGCGCAGCGGCAGCGCTCCTGCGGGATGGCTGCTGCTGGCGCTCTTCGCACTGGTGGACGGGCTGGCGGGAACGCTGCTGCAGGAATACGGCGTGAACGCCATCGGCGGCAAGTCGGCTTCCATCGCCAGCACCATCGAGCCGGTGATCTGCGCCTTGCTTGGCGCAGTCTTCCTCCATGAAAGGATCACGCTGCGCAGCGCGCTGGGCATCTGCCTGATCGTCGGCGCGACGGTATACCTGATCGTGGGCGTAAGGGATCGGAGAGACAGAGATCCTCTGCGGGACGGCAGCGGCAAAGAGAGGAAAACGACATGAAGTATGCCGACTCTCCTCAGCACCGCGATCTTCGGCTCCGTGGGGGATACGCCTTCCGCCTGTGCCCGGTTCTTCTTCATGTGAGGCCGCCGAAAGCCCGGCAGGTGACGAAGGATTTTGTGAACGCAGGGAAATAGCAGACCGTTCAATACAAAGCATATTTTGGGAGAAGGGAATATGATCGTCACATTCCGGGGCAAAACACCGCAGATTTCCTCCGAGGCTTTTGTCGCAGAAACCGCTGCTCTGATCGGAGACGTAACGGTCGGACCGGACAGCTCCATCTGGTACGGAGCCGTCATTCGCGGGGACTGCAGTTCGATCACCGTGGGCTGCGGCGTGAGCATACAGGACAACGCCGTGCTGCATACGGAGATCGGCCATCCGCTGATCATTGGAGACAACGTCACCGTCGGCCACGGAGCCGTCGTTCACTGCGCTTCCGTCGGCAGCAACACGCTGATCGGCATGGGAGCGATCCTGCTGGACGGCGCGGTCATCGGCGATCACTGCGTCATCGGCGCAGGCGCCGTGGTGAAAGAGAAAACGGTCGTACCGTCCGGAACCATGATGGTGGGCATTCCGGCGAAATGTGTCCGGGAGCTTGGCCCGGAGCAGCTTGCCCTTCTTGACGGCACCCCGCCTTACGTCGCGCTGTCCAGGGCGTATCTTGAAGGGAACCGTGCGGGGGAATCGCGTTAATCTGTGTTGTTTGGGTAAGCCTTTTTCCCGGACGCGCAAAAAGCAGGCGTTCGGGGAAAAGACGAAGGACAGCGTCCCGCAAAGCTGAGCGCGGCTTCCGGCGGCGGCAGCCGGTCCAGAAGCACCGGGAACTGCGCCGTTGATGCGGCGGAGTATCTGCGGGACGGCCCCCGGCCTGTTCCCGCGGAAATGTGTTTGCTGCGGATGCGCTGAGAAGGGAGACGTGGAAATGCTCTACAAAGAACCGATCCGAATATGCGGGCGGATCCTGCGAAACCGGATCGTCATGCCGCCGATGGCGACAGGCAAGGCCGCAGACGGCGCGCCGGGCGAGGAAATGACGGAATACTACAGACAGCGGGCGAGGGGGACCGGGCTGGTCATCGTCGAGCACGAATACGTCATGCGGCAGGGGATGGCCCATCCGGGCCAGCTGTCCATGGCGGCGGATCCTGTCATTCCGGCTTACCGGAAGCTGACAAACGCGATCCACGGGGAAGGGGCGGCGGTCATTGCCCAACTCAACCATGCCGGAGTCAAGGCGATGGATACCGGACTGCCGCGGCTGGGCCCCAGCGCCGTGCCGACGAAGGACGGCGATACGGCGGCAATGGACCGGGAACAGATCCGGGCGGTCGTCTCGGCCTTCACCGCTGCGGCGGTACGCGCGAAGGAAGCCGGATTCGACGGCGCGGAGCTCCACGCAGCCCACGGATATCTCCTCAATCAGTTCTATTCGCCTTTGACGAATCATCGGGAAGACGAGTATTCCGCAAAGACCGTGGCGGACCGCACGCGGCTTCACAGCGAGATCCTCCGCGCGGTGCGGGCAGCCGTCGGCGAGTACTTCATGCTTGCGATCCGCTTCGGCGCCTGCGATTTTGAGGAAGGCGGCAGCAGGATCGAGGATATCCCCGAAGCAGTCAGCGCCTTTGAAGCCGCCGGCGCGGACCTGATCGACATTTCAGGCGGCATGACGGGCTTTATGCGTCCCGGTCATACGGAACCCGGATACCTGAAGGATCTCAGCATTGCCGCGAAAACGGCGGCGTCGGTTCCGGTCATTCTGACAGGCGGCGTGACCGAAGCGCAGGACGCGGAAAACCTGCTGCAGGAAGGCGCAGCAGATCTCATCGGCGTCGGCAGGGCCTTGCTGAAGGACCCCATGTGGTCGCTGAAGGCGATGGGCGAATAAGAAGAAGACTTCTGTTTGGAGGATAATATGAGGATCGCGGTGACTTATGAAGACGGAAAAGTGTTTCAGCACTTCGGGCATACGGAGCAGTTCAAAATCTATGAGATTGCGGACGGCAGGGCTGTCTCCGCCGGGCTGCTCAGCGCGGGCGGGACAAGCCACGAAGCGCTAGCGGCGCTGCTGAAAGAGCGGGGGATCGACGTGCTGATCTGCGGCGGCATCGGCGGCGGCGCGGCGGCGGCGCTGAGCGAGCAGGGCATCGAGCTCTGCGCGGGTGCTTCCGGCGACGCGGACGAGGCGGCGGCCGCTTATATCCGGGGCGAGCTGGCGGACACCGGCGTGAACTGCGACCATCACGGTGAAGAGCATTCCTGCGGCGGTCATGAGGACGGGGAGGGCTGCGAGGGCTGCGGCAGCTGCGAGGTCTGCGGCGGCTGTCACGGCTGCGCGCCGGCCATCGAGGGAAAAAACGTGGGCAAGACCTGCCGGACGCATTACACCGGCACCTTCAACGATGGGACGGTGTTCGACTCCTCTTATGTCCGGGGCGAGCCCCTGGAGTTCATCTGCGGCGCGGGCATGATGATTCCCGGCTTTGACGCCGCCGTCGCCAACATGGATGTGGGGCAGACGCTGCAGGTGCATCTGACGCCGTCGGAAGCCTACGGAGAGGCGGATCCCGGCGCGATCATCACCGTGGAGATCGCCAAAGTCCCCGGCGCGGAAGAAGTGTCGGTGGGCGATCAGGTGTATCTGCAGAACAGCTACGGACAGCAGACGGTCGTGCGGGTCACGGCGAAGGACGAGAAGACGATCACCTTCGATGCCAACCATGAGATGGCCGGAAAAGAACTCAATTTCACCATTGAGCTGGTGGAAGTGCTGGAATAAGACGGAAGGCGGCAACACACGGTGCGCCGCCGACTATAAGGAATATCGCCGGGCGCGGCGGCGCAGAGGGAATGGGGGGCAAGAAATGAAAGGCGACAAGAGACGGAAGGCATCCACGGTCATACGCATACTGTCAGCAGTCCTCGCATTGCTTGCCCTGGACCTGTTCTTCCTCCCGGCGTCCGCGGAGTCCGAGGGTCAGCCGGTCCGCGTCGGCTATTATGAGAACGAAGTGTTCCAGGAAGGGGCGCAGCCCGGCGTTTTCAAGACCGGGTATGCCTACGAATACTATCAGAAGCTGGCGGAGTACACAGGCTGGCGGTATGAATATGTCTACGGCAGCTTCGGCGACCTGTATCAGATGCTCCTGGACGGGGAGATCGACCTGATGGCCGGCCTCGCCCGAAGAGAGGATCGGGAAGCGCTCATCGGCTATCCGGACGCTGCCATGGGCAACGAAACGTACAACCTGGTCAAGCACGCCGCCGACACGGACATCACAGCCGATCCCGCTGCCCTCTCCGGAAAGAAGATCGGCGTTCTGGACAGCGCCATGGCGGACGTCCTGCGGGATTTCCTCCAGAGCCGCGGGGCGGCCGCCCAGGTCGTCGTATTTCGGGATTATGAGCCGCTCTTCGCCGCCTTTGACGCCCACGAGGTGGACGTGCTGGCTGCGGAGGGCGACGGGGCATACGGCAGGGAGAATGCGGAGCTTCTCTATACCTTCGGCGCGTCGGATTACTACCTCTGCGTCAGCAAAGCGCGGCCGGACCTCCTGACCGAACTGAACGCCGCGCAGGCGGAGCTTGCGGTGTACGAACCGAATTATATCAATTCTCTGCGCAGCAAATACTATCCGGTCAGCATCCTCAGCCGCGCCTTTTCGGCGTCGGAGAAGCAGTGGCTTGCGGAACACGGGGAGCTGCGCGTGGGTTATCTGAACAGCTATCTGCCCTACAGCGACACCGCCCCCTCCGGGGAGGCGACCGGCCTGGTGCGGGACATCGTGCCCCGGATGCTGAGCGGGCTCGCCATTGAAGACCTGACCGCCTCCTACGTCAGCTACGACAGCTATGACGATATGATCCGGGCCTTGGGCGACGGGACGATCGACGCGGCCTTTCCCGTGGGCGGCGGTCTGTATTATTCGGAGGAAAGCGGCATTTTCCAGTCCGGCGCGGTGGTCTCCGCCGCAACGGAGCTGGTCTACAGGGGCGAGTATACGGAGGAGACGATCTGCCGTTTTGCGGTCAACGAGCGGAACAGCATGCAGTATTATTTTGTCAAAACCTATTACCCGGAGGCGCAGATCAGCTTCTATCCCTCCATCGACGCCTGTCTGAAGGCGGTCGCCTCCGGCGAGACGGGCTGTACGACCCTCAACGGCCTTCGGGCAAACGATATGCTGCGCAGCAGCCGCTACCGCGGGCTTTCCCTTTTGCAGACGAACCACAACGACGACCGCTGCTTCGGCGTCCGCATCGGGAACGAAGGCCTGCTCAAGCTCCTGAACCGCGGGATCAGCGTGCTGGGATCGGACTATGCGCAGAATCTGGCTTTCCGCTATACGGGCGGGCTGTATACCCAGTCCCTGGGAGACAAGCTCCGGGACAACATGACCCTTTTCGGGATCATCATCTTTGCGGTGGCGGCGCTGATCGTCCTGTTCCTGATCCGGGATATGCGGCGCTCTAGGCGGGAGCTGGAGGAGCGCCTTGCCCTGCAGGAGGAGCTGCTGGAGCAGCAGACCAGGCGGGAACAGCAGGATCGGATGATCACGGCCCTGGCCTCGGATTATCGCTGCGTGTACCACGTCGATCTGGATAAGAACGACGCCGTCTGCTACCGGGCCGACCCCAACGATCCGGAGCAGACCGGGGAGGGGATCCACTTTCCCTATCTCGAGCGCTTTTCCTGGTATGCGGAGCACTGCGTCGCAGAGGGCTACCGGGAGGGCTTCCTGTGCTTCATCCGGCCGGATCACGTCCGGGAAGCCCTGGCAGGGGAACAGCTCATCGCCTTCCGATATCTGGCCCGGCGGAACGGGAAGGAGTATTACGAAATGATCCGCATGGCCGGCGTCCGCCATGCGGAAAGCCGGGAGGATCACATCGTCCACGCCGTAGGCCTCGGCCTGACGGTCATCGATACCGAAATGCGGGAGACCATGGCGAAAAACCAGGCGCTGGGGGAGGCCCTGGCGGCCGCGGAGGAGGCCAACGCTGCCAAGACCGCCTTCCTGTCCAATATGAGCCATGAGATCCGCACGCCCATGAACGCCATCATCGGGCTGGACAGCCTGGCGCTGCGGAATGAGGGGCTCGCCGCCGAGACGCGGGATTATCTGGAAAAGATCGGCGAGAGCGCCAGACACCTGCTGGGCCTCATCAACGATATCCTGGACATGAGCCGGATCGAATCCGGCCGCATGATCCTGCGCAAGGAGGAGTTTTCCTTCCGCGGGATGCTGGAGCAGATCAATACCATGGTCATTTCCCAGTGCTCGGAGAAGGGTCTGCAATACGAATGCAGGGTGGTCGGCGGGCTCAGCGATTTCTATATCGGCGACGACATGAAGCTGAAGCAGGTGCTGATCAACATCCTGTCCAACGCCATCAAGTTCACCGACGCGCCGGGCAGCGTCACCCTGACCGTAGAGCGCACCGCCGCCTACGGGAACCATACCACGGTGCGCTTCCAGGTGAAGGATACCGGCATCGGGATGGACGCCGCCTTCGTCCCCAAGGTCTTTGACGCCTTTGCACAGGAGGACAGCAGCCGGAACAGCAAGTACGGCAGCACCGGCCTGGGCATGGCGATCACGAAAAACATCGTGGAGCTGATGAACGGCACGATCTCGGTGGAGTCCCAAAAGGGGGTCGGCACGGAGTTCACGGTCGTCGTCACCCTGACCAACAGCCAGCGGCAGGGCTCCGATGCCAGTTACATCGATCCCAAGGATATGCATATTCTGGTGGTGGACGACGAGGAGATCGCCGCCGAGCATGCGCGGATCGTCCTGGACGAGGTGGGCATCCAGGCGGACACCTGCTTCAGCGGGCCGGAGGCCCTGCATATGCTGGAGGTACAGCACGCCAAGCATGAGCCCTACAACCTGGTCCTGCTGGACTGGAAAATGCCGGATATGGACGGGCTCGCGGTCGCCGGGGAGATCAGGAAGCGGTTTGACCGGGAGACCACCCTCATCATCCTGACCTCCTTCAACTGGGACGAGATCATGGATGAAGCGCTGCATATCGGCGTGGACAGCTTCCTTGCCAAGCCGCTGTTCGCCTCCAACGTGATCGATGAATTTGAACGGATCGCGCGGAAGAACGACATGAGCCTGAACCGGGAAAAGAATCGGGCCGAACTCAGGGGAAAACGCATCCTGATGGCGGAGGATGTGATGATCAACGCAGAGATCACGGCGGAAATCATCATGGCGAAGGAGGCGGAGGTCGACCATGCGGAGAACGGCAGGGTCGCTCTGGAAATGTTCGGGAAAAGCCCCGCCTGGTATTATGACGCGATCCTGATGGATGTACGGATGCCGGAAATGGACGGCCTGGAGGCCACCGCCGCGATCCGTGCCCTGGACAGGCCCGATGCGAGGACCGTCCCCATCATCGCCATGACCGCCAACGCTTTTGACGAAGACGTGCAGCGATCTCTTCAGGTGGGCATGAACGCGCACCTGTCGAAGCCCGTGGATCCGGAGCAGCTGTATCAGACGCTGGAGGAACTGATTTGGGAAGCGGAACGATCGAAATGACGAAAGAAGAACTCTGCCGGACCCTCGGGGAATATGGGTCGTCGGAGGACAGTGCGCCGCAGCGCAGGCTTTGCACGCCGCCTGTCGGATAAGATGTCAAATGAGCTCGGAACAGTCGGCTTATGCCTGTTGTTCCGAGCTCTTTTGGGTATGATACTCAGTTTTTCCTGCCGGCAGGAACATGCCCTCCCGGCTGTTGTCCGGAGGCTCCGCCGGGGCGGAACCGGATCCCCGGAGACCGTTCGGGGCCGGAAACCGTCAGTCAATCGCCGCCGCGTTTGCTCCGATGAGGCCGCCCGGCAGCTGCTCCCGGTCTGCCGCGGCCTGCGGGTGGAGACTCAGGGCAAGCAGCGACTCCACCAGCTCCCGCTTTTCATTGAGCACGCATCCGCCCGCGTGTTCCTCCAGGAGATGGCCGTTTTCCCGAAGCGCCCGAAACAGCCGGGAGTTCAGGGCTTCCTTCAGGGAAGTGTCCTTGACGTTGATATCCGAATAGGGTGAAAACGGGCAGGGCTCCGCGCCGCCGTGAGAATTGATGTGGAAGAACCCGCGACCCGCGGCCACGCAGCCGCCGGAGCTCTTTTCATCGCCGGGGAAGGAAACGTAGACCATCTCCGGATGCTCCTGCCGCATACGATTGAGCTCCGCTTTCAGGTATTCCCGCTCCGCATCCCCCGGAGCCAGCTCGCTGCTCTCCTCCGTCACGGGGACGAATTCCACAAAGATCACCGCCTTGCAGCCCCGGCCGGAGAGCTCCTTCAAAAAGGCGTCCGAGGTGACCTCCCGGATGTTCTGCGTCGTCACGGTGACGGAGGCCCCGAAGATCAGGCCTCTGGTCTGCAGCTTGTCCATATTCCGGATGAGCAGCTCATAAATGCCTTTCCCGCGCCGGGCGTCGGTGTTTTCCTTTTCGCCCTCGATGCTCATGACCGGCACGAGGTTGCGGCATTTGTCGAAAAGCTCCAGGTATGTATCATCGAGAAAGGTGCCGTTGGTGAAAATGGGAAACAGGATGTTCTGGCGCTTGCCGGCGGCCTTGATGATATCCTTCCGAAGCATCGGCTCCCCGCCTGCCAGCAGGATGAAGCTGATGCCCAGCTCGTCCGCCTCGCTGAATACCCGCAGCCAGTCGTCGTCCGTCAGCTGCGCCGTCGGCCGGGCGTCCACCGTCTCATGGTTGCAGCGGGAATAGCAGCCGGCGCAGTGAAGGTTGCACTGGCTGGTGATGCTGGCGATCAGGAAGGAGGGGATATGCTGCCCCTGCGCCTCGGCAGCCTTTCGCTTTTGTGAGGCGGCGGCGGAGGCGACGGCGAATTTCAGCATGAAAGCGCTCTCCCTGGGGTTCTTCAGCGTCGCCTTGACCACATCCGCCACAAAGCGTTCGATCCCATTGGACAGGTATTCCTGCAGGTCGAAGCTTTCCTTCATCGGTTCTCCTTTCCCACAGATCCCCAAATGGGCTGCAAAGCCTCCCCATTTGGGCTCTGTGCATACAAAACGGCTGCATGATCCCTCTGTCAGCAGACAGAAGCACTTCTCAGCCCGGCAAACCCATTTGCCATTGAATGAGCTCCAGCAGGATCGGCTGGAGCTTTTTGGATTTTTCGGACAGCTCGTATTCCACCCTGACCGGCACCTCCAGGTACTCCTTTCGCAGTACCAGCCCGTCCCGTTCTAGCTCCTTCAGGGTCTGGGAGAGCATGGTATTGGAAATGCCCTGCACGTTATGCAGCAGCTCGTTGTACCGGCTGGTGCCGTTGGCTGTAAGAGAGCAAAGGACCGGCAGCTTCCATTTGCCGCCGATGCTGTCCATGGCCGCCTGCAGGACGCATTGCTCCGTGCAGGGGCAGTCGTGCCGCTGTGACATCGGTATCCCTCCACTCAGAGTTTTCTTCCTTACTGCTTACTATTTTGGTTATTGACAGCTAACTGGGCTTTGGCTATCATCATAGCAGATGCGGATTCCGTTGTAAAGCCTGATTTTTGACCAGTTTAAGCGGAAAGGAAATGCCGCCGATCGGCACAGAATACACTATAAAGACAAGCGGAACTTCACCAAGTTCCCGGTGGACCGGGAGGGCAGCGCGGTGAAGCGCTGCGACCCCACCAGCGATCGGCTTTCTTTGAAAAAGATATCGCCGCCCTTATGTGAGGGCGGCGGGAAGGGAGAAATATGCGAGGCGGTCTGACCGCCCATGCAAAAAAGCACCCGCAGAGCCGCGCATGACGCAGATCTGCGGGTGCTGTTCATTACCTGTTTTCCGGCGAAGTTCTTTTTTCCATATGACAGCCGCCGCAGGCGCTGCAGCTGCCGCAGCTGCCGCCGCAGGAGCTTTTGCCCGCCCTTTTGTCGCGGACCGTTACGAAGATGAGCAGCCCCACGATCAGCACGATCGCGGCTGTAAGCACGATGTTGATGAGATTCGCGGAAATCCATGCCGACATAGGATCGCTTCCTTTCATGGAGGGCGGCGCTGTGGGGAAAGTGAGAAAACCGCGCAGCGCCGCCGAGAGATGTGTTCCTTCAGGCTTTCACCGTCAGCTTCTGCGCTTCCTTATAGGGACGGAACAGCATGTAAAGCAGGAAGGCCAGCAGAGCCGCGGCCACGATCAGCCCGACGATCTGGACGCCGCCGGTGAAGAGCAGACCCAGCTGATACACGATCAGGGCGATGACGTAGGCGAACACGCACATATAGCCGATGGCAAACCAGGTCCACTTGGCATTGTTCATTTCCCGCTTGATGGCGCCCATGGCCGCGAAGCAGGGGGCGCAGAGGAGGTTGAAGAGCATGAAGGCGAAGGCCGCCAGCATCCCGTGTCCGCCAGAGAAGGTCCCGAAGTCCGCGGCGACGTTATCCCAGATCTGGTCGCCGTTCTCCTCCAGCTCTTCCTCTCCGTCCGCATCGTCGTAGTTATACAGGACACCGAAGGTGCTGACCACTTCCTCCTTGGCCACCAGGCCCGTGACCGTAGCCACGGTGGGCCGCCAGGAACCGAAGCCCAGGGGCTTGAAAACAAAGCTCACCGCGTTGCCCACGCCCGCCAGGATGGAATCGTCCATGGGGGTGACCTCGCCGGGGTCGATGCCCATCCGGTCCGCAACGGAAACCACGTATTCCTCCGTCACCAGATCCTCGTCCTCATAGAGCTCCTCCACCATGCCGAAGCGGCCGTTGACGCCGCCCAGGCTGCTGAGAGCCCAGATGACGATGCTGCTCAGGAGAATAACGGTGCCCGCGCGCTTGATGAAGCTCCAGCCCCGCTCCCACATGCTCCGCAGCACGTTCCCGATGCTGGGGGCGTGGTAGGCGGGCAGCTCCATGACGAAGGGGGCAGGGTCTCCCGCAAACATCTTGGTCTTCTTCAGCATGATGCCGGAGACGATGATGGCCCCCACGCCGATGAAGTAGGCGCTGACGGCGATCCAGGTGCTGCCGCCGAAGAGGGCGCCTGCGATGAGGCCGATGATGGGCATCTTCGCCCCGCAGGGGATGAAGCAGGTGGTCATGATGGTCATGCGCCGGTCCCGCTCGTTCTCAATGGTGCGGGAGGCCATGACGCCGGGGACGCCGCAGCCCGTGCCGACGAGCATGGGGATGAAGCTCTTGCCGCTCAGCCCGAACTTGCGGAAGATGCGGTCCATGATGAAGGCGATCCGGGCCATATAGCCGCAGTCCTCCAGGATGGCCAGCAGCAGGAACAGCACCAGCATCTGGGGTACGAAGCCCAGCACCGCGCCGACGCCGGCGCAGATGCCGTCGGAAATGAGGCCCACCAGCCAGCCGGCGACGCCCCAGCCCTCCAGGAGGGCCCGGGAACCGTCTGTGAGCCAGGCGCCGCCCAGGGTATCGTTTGCCCAGTCCGTGAGGAAGGTGCCGATGGAGATGCCCCCGTCCCCGATGGGCGCGCCCATGCTCAGGGCGTAGACCAGGTACATGACCGCGGCGAAGATGGGCAGTGCCAGAATGCGGTTGGTGACGATCCGGTCGATCTTGTCGGAATTGCTGAGCTTATGGACTTCCTTTTTCTTATAGATGCCCTTCAGCATCTGGGCGATGTAGACGTAGCGCTCGTTGGTGATGATGCTCTCCGCGTCGTCCTCCAGCTCCGCCTCGGCGGCCTTGATGTCCTTCTCGATGTGTGCCAGAACATCCTTGTCGATGTTCAGCTTTTCCAGCACCTTTTCGTCCCGTTCGAAGATCTTCACGGCGTACCACCGCTGCTGCTCCTCGGGCAGCCCGTGGAGGGCCGCTTCCTCGATGTGGGCGATGGCGTGGTCCACCGGGCCGGAGAACTTGTGCTGGGGTACGGTCCCGCCGCCCTTGGCCGCCTCGATGGCAGCTTCGGCGGCTTCCTGGACGCCCTCGCCTTTCAGCGCGGAGATCTCCAGCACCTTGCAGCCCAGCTGCCGGGACAGCTCCTTTATGTTGATGCTGTCTCCCTTTTTCCGCACCAGGTCCATCATGTTCACGGCCACCACCACGGGGATGCCCAGCTCCGTGAGCTGGGTGGTGAGGTAGAGGTTCCGCTCCAGGTTCGTGCCGTCCACGATGTTCAGGATGGCATCGGGGCGCTGATCGATCAGATAATTCCGGGCCACCACCTCCTCCAGCGTATAGGGGGACAGAGAATAGATGCCGGGCAGGTCGGTGATGGTCACGTCATCGTGTTTTTTCAACTTGCCCACTTTTTTCTCCACCGTGACGCCGGGCCAGTTTCCCACGTACTGGGTGGAACCGGTGAGGGCGTTGAACAGCGTCGTCTTGCCGCTGTTGGGGTTGCCCGCCAGGGCGATCTTCACTTCCATAACCATTCTCCCTTAACAAGTTAGTATAAGCTAACCGACGTGCAAAAATAAAGCCGAGTCATAGTTCGACTCAGATCGAAAACGAAGCCTCGCAGAGTTCGCGCCCGCAGGCGCGAAGAAAGCAGGAATCCTTTTTCGCGGGGACATGCGCCTCGTGAAAAATCACAGTTCGACTTCGACCATCTCCGCATCGGCCTTGCGTATGCTCAGCTCGTAGCCCCGGACAGTCAGCTCCATGGGGTCGCCCAGGGGGGCCACCTTGCGGACGAAGACCTCCACGCCCTTGGTGAGGCCCATGTCCATGATTCGGCGCTTCACCGCGCCTTCGCCGTGGAGCTTCTTCACGGTGCAGGTCGCCCCGACCTTCACTTCCTTCAGATTCGTCGTCATGCTTTTCCCTCCCTCGTAATACAGCGCGATCAGACCATGATCTTCTGCGCCATTTCCTTGCTGATGGCGACCCTGGATTCCTTGACCCGGACGATGACGTTGCCGCCGATGGTGCTGACCACGGTGACGCCGCCGCCGGGGACGAAGCCCATGTCTGCCAGATGCTGCCGCAGTTCCTGATTGCCGCCTACTTTTTTGATGATCTGCTCCTCACCGGGCTCCGCCAATACCAGTGGCATCATACGTTTCCTCCCTTTGTGACGGGAAGGGGAGAGCCCCGATCCCGCTTTTTTAAGTTAGTAATCGCTAACTTACGGTGCCATTATAGTTATCGTTTGCTAACCTGTCAAGGGCTTTTTGCAAGATTTTAGAAAAACAACGGTCAGTCCCGTTTGTCCGCGGAATTCTGCGAGCGCCATTGCCATGCGCCGCTTTGCCGGGCGCTTTTTTGCTGTCGGTCTGTCCGGGGAAACGGACCCTCTGCAGGGAATGTCTGCGCGCTTCAGGCAGAACCGTCGGAGAGCGTGGGGCGCCGTGAGGGATCCGGGATGCAGACGGTGACGACGGTACCGCCGCCGGGGCGGGGCGTGATGGCGAGACTGCCGCCGCAGACGAGCTCCAGACGCCCCCGGACGTTGTTCAGCCCGATGCAGTTCTCCTGCGTCTGCTCCGCACCGCCCTCCCGGGTCCAGGGCTCCTGTTCGGGAGCAAAGCCGGGTCCGTTGTCCTCAATGACGATCTGGCTGCCCTCCCCGGTTTTGCGGGTCCGGACCGTGATGAGGAGAATGGCGTGTTCCCGGCTCATGCCGTGCTTGACGGCGTTTTCCACGATGGGCTGCAGGGTAAGGGGGGGCAGGCGGAATTCCGTGTGGGGCGTGTCGTATTCCACCTCCAGCAGCCCGTCATAGCGCACGGCCTCTACACCGAGATAGGCTTTTATGTGCCGAAGCTCCTCCGCGAAGGGGATCGGCTTCTCCTGGGAGATCGCGGTATAATTCGCCTGGAGATAGTCGAGAAAGCTCTCGATCACCGGCAGAGTGCGGGGAGAACCGTTTTTGCACAGCGCATAGATCGAACTCAGGGTGTTGTATATGAAATGCGGGCGGATTTGCTGTGTCAGCGCCCGGAGGCGCAGGTCGTACAGCTCCTTTTCCTGCTGACGGAGCTGCCGCTCCCGGCTGAAGGCCTCGCTGACGAAGCCGGCGTCCCGTAAGCACAAATTGAGCGCGACCCACAGCAGGGAAGCGGCCGCAAAGCGGGCCGAGCCGGTGACTCGGACCAGGATGAGGTCCGCTCCCAGGGCCAGCGGGAAGGGGAACAGCCATAGGATCTCCCGGCCCCGCGGCCGGGCCGCGAAGACGCAGACCAGCAGGAGAACCGCGCTCAGAAGCCCGTGCCAGTACATGGTCTCATACAGATCGCAGAGCCCAAGGAATTGCAGGATCAGAAGCAATACCGCGCTGCCGAGGCATACGCAGAAGGCCGCGCGGTTCGTCTTTCCCCCGTGCAGGCTGTCGATAAACAGCAGCATGAACAGGGGCAGCATCAAGTAGGCGCAGGCGCCGAGATACCAGATGGCCTTGTGCAGCCCGTAGACATCCAGAGCCAGGAGCAGAGAAGGCAGCTGGCTGAGGTTCCACAGGGCGGCCGTGAAGGCAAGGGCCCCGAGGTAGAACAGGCGGGCTCTGTCCAGGCGCTCCAGCTTCGCGCCGAGGCCGAACGGCGCGAGGAACACCCCGGCGATCAGGATGAACATGCCCACCACCAGAACGGGAAGATCCATGGGCAGGACGAGCCGGGTCAGGAGCTGTCCGTGGTCGATGAGCAGGAACTGCGGTTCATCGGGCCGGGCCGCTTCGGGCACAAGGATCAGCCGGGAGGGAGTCGGGGTCCACGATCTGCCGTAGACCGGCGTGATCTCGATTCGCAGCTTCTTTCCCGCATAGTCGGAGCGGAGGGGAGGCGTGACCCAGTAATTGCCCGGCGTCCTGCCGATGTGGCGGCCGCTCTCTTCCCAGGAGGAGTATTGCAGCTCGCCGTCCAACCAGACCTTCACATAGCAGTGCTGCAGATAGACGGAGAAGCGCAGACCTCTGCGCATGATCGCCCCGTCGGGCACGGTGAAGGTATAGCTTCGGGCAGTCTCCCCGTTATCCCCCGGATATTCCTCGACGCTTTCGGGCTGCATGGGAAGGAAGGAGTAGGCTGCGCTGGCATAGACCCACATACCGGGCCGGAGGTACACGAGCAGGACGAGAAGGAGGCCGAGCGCGGCCGGAACGGCAAGCAGCCGGCGGACGTTCCACCCTCCGGCGGGAGGAGAAGGACGGTCATTCATGCTCAGGCACCCCCAGGCCGGGGACAGGATACCGAAGGTGGGCCGTCTGCTCCCTGATCTTGGCGGGGGTGAGAGGCTTCATGACATACCCGCTGCAAAAAAGGTCCAGGGCCTCCCGGGCGTATTCCGGATGGCTGGTTAGGAAGACGACGTTGCATCGGGGCCGGCACAGGAGCAGGCCTCTGGCCAGATCGATTCCGTTGCCCCCCACCAGCTCAATGTCCAGAAACGCGAGGTCTACCCGCTGCGTCTTCGCGAAGGCCAGGGCATCCGACGCCCAGCGGAAGGGATGCACGGCGGAATCCGGCAGCGTTTCGCTGACGGTACCGCAGAAATCCTGCAGCAGGACCGGCTCATCCTCCACCACGATGATCTGCGGCAGCTCCGGACGGTTCATCGGCGCGGCGAACAGCACGGAGGCGTCCACGCCGAAGCGGGTCGCCATTTTCTCGATCAGCTCCGTATCCGGAAAACGGACGCCCCGCTCCCAGCGGGATACCGTACTCTGGTCGACATACAGGCTGTCTGCCAGGTCCTTCTGGGACATGCGGTTCTTGACGCGCAGTGCGGTGATCACTTCACCGATGGTGCTGCCGTTCATCGTGCCCTTCACCTCTGAAATGCTATAATATTACAGTTTCCATTATAGCACAACTCCGCCGGCAGGTCCCGAACCGGCTTCATGCTGTTTTTATGCCGATTTCCCCGTTTTGTTGCATTGTCGTTTCCAACATTTAGAATATATATGGGTCATAATCCGCTCAATGCTGTTAAGGAGTATCGTGCCATGGCGAAAGGTTTTTTTCCCGCCGTTTCAGAAAAGCTCAAGGGGCTGGGCAAGACTGCGCTGCCGCTCTACATGGCCGGGATCGTTCTCGGCTCCCTGGTCCTGGGCGTCGTGCTGCGCTTCGTGATGGAGAACCTGGGCTCGTCCATCGCGGGGGAGGCCTGGCGCTTCCGGCCGCGCCTGCTCATCGAGCCCAGCACATGGCTCATCACCTTCGTGATCGCCGCCATGTTTGCCGCCATCTTTGCCATCAACGGCGGCTTCCGCAGCTCCGGCGGCTTGGGGCGGGGGCTGCTGGGGGGGAAGGGCGAGGATAAGGACGTCGTACAGGGCTCTCTGGAAAACAGCCGCTTCCTCACCGATGCGGAGCGGGACAAGTATTTTCCGCCCTTCACCTATGAGACTCTCCCCGAGATGAAAAACGACGGGGTACCCGCCAGAGCGGTGCTGAACAAGAAGGGCGTGCTGGAGGGGAACTTCAAGCCCGGCGTCCACGCTTTGGTCATCGGCGCCACCGGCTCCGGCAAGACCACCACCTTCATCAATCCCATGATCCAGCTCATCGGCGCCACCAACTGCGGCAGCAGCATGATCATGACGGACCCCAAGGGCGAGCTCTTCGACCTCCATTCCAAATTTCTGGAGGACCGGGGCTACAAGGTCCTGGTGCTGGACCTGCGCGACACCTATTCCTCCAGCCGCTGGAATCCGCTGGAGCCCATATGGGACGCCTACCAGGAGTATGTGAACCTGGGGAAGGGCATCCGTATGCATCTGGACAGCATGGGCGACTACCCGGATCTGCGCCGGATGAACGGCGACGGAAAGCCCGGCGAGCGGTGGGCAGAGTGGAACGGCAACGCCTATACCGACCTCACCCATTGCCGGGACGATGTATCCCTGGCCCGGCAGAAGATCTATGATGAGCTGTTTGAAGACCTGCAGGACCTGGTGGGCGGCCTGATCCCCATCCAGAACGAGAAGGACCCCCTCTGGGAGCGGGGCGCCCGCAGCATCGTGACGGCGACCTGTCTGGCCATGCTGGAGGACAGCGAAAATCCGGAGCTGGGCATGACCAGGGAGAAATTCAACCTCTTCAACGTCAACAAGGCCCTGGGCAACAGCGACGACAATTACAAGGTCCTGAAGGATTATTTCGAGGGGCGGGGCAAGCTCAGCCAGGCCTACCAGCTCTCGCGCCAGGTCCTCACCGCGCCGGAGGCCACCCTGGGCTCCTATATGTCCATCACCTTCGACAAGATGAGCATTTTCAACGACCGGGGCCTCTGCGGCCTCACCAGCGCCACGGATATCCGGGCGGAGGACTTCCCCTTCGAGAAAACCGCCCTGTTCCTGAAGATCCCCGACGAAAAGGACACCCGCCATTTTCTGGCCAGCCTGTTCATTCTCAGCACCTACAAGAAGCTCATCAAGGTCGCCACGGGGCTCCCCGGCCAGACCCTGCCCCACAACATCTATTTCATCATGGATGAGTTCGGCAACATGCCGAAGATCGACAAGTTCGGCCAGATGATCACCGTGGGCCGGTCCCGGAAGATCTGGTTCAGCATGGTGGTGCAGAGCTTCGTGCAGCTCACCAACGTGTACGGGAAGGAGATCGCGGACATCGTCATCGGCAACTGCGGCGTAAAGATGTTCATCGGCTCCAACGATACGGAAACCTGCAAGATGTTCTCCGAAATGTGCGGCAATATGACGGTGAAGACCACCAGCACCAGCAGCAGCCTGGGCAGCAAGGCCGGAGACGTAAGCGTATCCACCCAGACCCAGGTGCGGCCGCTCATCTATCCCAGCGAGCTGCAGCGGCTGAACAACCAGGAGAGCACGGGCAACAGCATCATCGTTTC
>JAFXUU010000063.1 GCA_017524845.1 Oscillospiraceae bacterium | reverse complement strand
GCGGTCTCCGGGGCGACGACTTACCGGGTGTACCGGAAGACGGGCACCGGAGGCTGGACGGGCCTCAAGGACGTGACGGGAACGAGCTACACGGACGCCGCGGTAACGGCGGGCACGGCCTACACCTACACGGTGAAAGCGTTCAACGGCACGAGCTGGAGCGGCTTCGACACGAAGGGCGTGACGGCGACGGCGATGGATACGGTCGCCCCCTTCGGCGCGCCGGCGCTGAAGAGCGCGACAGCGGGCACGAACGGCATCACAGTCACCTGGGGCGCGGTCTCCGGGGCGACGACCTACCGGGTATACCGGAAGACGGGCACCGGAGGCTGGACGGGCCTGAAGGACGTGACGGGAACGAGCTACACAGACGCCGACGTCACCTCCGGCACCGTTTATACCTATACGGTGAAGGCATATAACGGCACGAGCTGGAGCGGCTTCGACGCGAAGGGCATCACCGCTGCGGCGAAGTAAGCGCGGGAATGCGTCGTCTGCGTCCGTGGGAGCGGCAGGCAGCACTGCTGCCGCTCCCACGGGACCATCACGGAATGACAGCAAATAAAGCCAGACAAAAAGAAAGGGGAAGTCAGCATGAATAAAACGGTGAAATCGGCGCTGGGCCTGTTCCTGGCGGCGGTCCTCCTCCTGGCTCTGCTTCCCGGAAGCGTGCTGGCGGTGGATTCGAGCATCATCGCTTCCGGAAGCTGCGGGTACAGCGGAGAAAACCTGACCTGGACGCTGACGGGGAGCGGTCTGCTCACCGTCTCCGGTACGGGGAATCTCGTCAGCTCCGACGGCGGGGACACGCAGCCGTGGGCGGCGGTGAGGACAAAGATCAAAACCGCGGTGCTTTCGGAGGGCGTGGAGAGCATCGGAAGCTATGCCTTCGCCGGCTGCGTGAATCTGAAAAGCGTCTCCCTTCCCGATACGCTGCGCAGCATCTACGGCTGCGTTTTCTGGAACTGCGGCAAGCTGGAGTCGGTCACGATCCCCGCCTCCGTGGAATACATCCTGCCGGAGGCCTTCTGCGGCAGCAGCGGCATGAAGAGCATCGCCGTCGACGCCGGGAACAGGGGATATGCCAGCCGGGACGGCGCGCTGTTCCTCAAAAGCATGGAGGTCCTCCTGGCCCGGCCGGCAGGCAAAACGGAAGGCCATTATGAGATCCCCTCCGGCGTGACCACCGTCTGGGACTTTGCCTTTTATGGCAACACGAACCTGCACAGCCTCACCTTCCCCCTCAGCGTGAAGCAGGTCCGCCCGGGCTCCTTTAACGGCTGCAGCGTCACCGACGTGTACTACGTGGGGACGTGGGCCCAGTGGGAGCGGGTCGAATTCGAGGTCCACGATGCGGAATCGGACATCCCCAGAGACTATCCCTTCGATAACGCCGAGATCCATTACGAAAGCACGGGACCCCTGTCCGTGCCGGAGCTGAAGAGCGCTTCCGCGGGTGACAACGGGATCACGGTCGTATAGAACGCGGTCAGCGGGGCGACGAAATACCGGGTGTACCGGAAGACGGGCTCCGGGGGCTGGATCGGTCTTGCGGACGTGACGCTGACGAGATATACGGACGCTGCTGTGACGGTCGGCACGACCTACACCTACACGGTGAAAGCCTATAACGACGACGCATGGAGCTCCTTCGACCCGAAGGGCGTCTCCGCCACGGCCAGGGCCGTCTTCGGCGCGCCGGTGCTGAAGGGCGCGGCTGCGGGGACGAACGGGATCACGGTCGGGTGGAACGCGGTCAGCGGGGCGACGAAGTACCGGGTGTACCGGAAGACGGGCTCCGGGGGCTGGACGGGCCTTGCGGAGGTGACGGGGACGAACTATTCGGACACGGCCGTCGCGGAGGGAACGACCTATACCTACACGGTAAGGGCCTATAGCAGCGGCGCCTGGAGCTCCTTCGACGCGAAGGGCGTCTCCGCCACGGCCAGGGCCGTCTTCGGCGCGCCGGTGCTGAAGGGCGCGGCTGCGGGGACGAACGGGATCACGGTCACGTGGAACGCGGTCTCCGGAGCGACGACTTACCGGGTGTACCGCAAGACGGACTCGGGCAGCTGGACGGGCCTTGCGGAGGTGACGGGGACGAGCTTCCTGGACACGGCCGTCGCGGAGGGTACGGTCTGCACCTACACGGTGCGGGCTTTCGACGGCAGCGCCTGGAGCAGCTTCGACGCGAAGGGCGTCTCCGCCACGGCTCAGGCTGTCTTCGGCGCGCCGGTGCTGAAGGGCGCATCTGCTGGCGCGAACGGCATCACCGTGACGTGGAACGCGGTCTCCGGAGCGACGACTTACCGGGTGTACCGGAAGACGGGCACCGGAGGCTGGACGGGCCTGAAGGACGTGACAGGGACGAGCTACACGGACGCCGCGGTAACGGCGGGCACGGCCTATACCTACACGGTGAAAGCCTATAACGGCACGAGCTGGAGCGGCTTCGACACGAAGGGCGTGACGGCGACGGCTCAGGCCGTTTTCAGCGCGCCGGTGCTGACGGAGATCAGCGGAAAAACGAGCTACATCAGGATCGCCTGGAGCGCCGTCGCCGGGGCGACGAAATACCGCGTCTACCGCAAAACCGGCAGCGAGGGCTGGATCGGCCTGGAAGACGTGACCGATACCGTCTATGCCGACTACGGTCCTTTCACGGTGGGAACGACTTATACTTATACGGTGAGAGCGTATAACGGCGCGAGCTGGAGCGGCTTCGACGCATCAGGCCTCAGCTATACGATCCCCGCGCCGGTGACGTCGGACTCCTGAGCCTTCGCCTACGACGCCGGAAGAGCCGCCTGGGAATACAGCCTTGCCCCCGCCGGTTATGCGCTCGCGGACGGCGCGGAGACGCCCTGTTGCGATCTGATGATCGACGGCGTACAGACCCGGGTCTGCGTCCGGGCGGAGGACGGCGCCTTCCTCGGCAGCGCCCTGCGGGCGGGCTTCTACAGCTATGAGATCGACGGCAGCGGGGTCTACTGGCTGACGGCCTTCACCCGGGTGCAGACGGACGAGCTTCGGAGCGGCGACCTTTACAACGGGAAGCTGTACACGGCTTATGCCGACGGGATCACGATCGGCAATACCATCGTCGATCGGTCCGGCACAGGCCGGGCAGGCAGCCTCGACAGCATTGAAAGCCTGCTGAACGAGGGCGCCGCCGTCACCGTCACCTACGTTTACAAGACCTCCGGCGGCTCCCGCCTGCCCGTCGGCGTCGTCTACGTCATGCAGGTGGTCTTCCCCTGATACGGGATACGGCAGCAGAGCCGGGAAAAACAAACTGAGGACAGGGGCCCGTTCGGGTCCCTGTCCTTCTGCCTGTTTCGGTATTCTACTGTATTACGCCTTGCCCAGAGCCTTCAGCACCTTGTCCGGCGTGGCGGGGGGATCCACCCAGACGCCGACGGCGTTGTGGATGGCCATGATGACGAGGTGAGTGTTGGCCAGGCTGTGGGAGATGCCGCTGGCGCCGTAGGCCGCGTTGCTGGCCCGGGATTCCAGGAATTCCTTGTCCACCCGGGGCACGTCCAGCATGGTGGGCTTCATATAATCGATCATGTTCGTGTTCAGGCGGACGCCGGTGTGCTCGTCGTAGATGAAATCCTCCAGCAGCTGGCAGCCCTCGCTCATGTACATCACCTGGTCCACCTGGCTTTCCAGGGAGGTGGGACGGATCACCTTGCCGGGATCGGCTACCACGCCGAAGCGGAGGATCTCCACCTCGCCGGTCTCCTCGTCCACGGCCACCTCGCAGTAGGCGGTGTTCATGGCGTCCAGCTGCCGGGCGCCGGGACCCACGCTCCACACGGACAGGGGCGGCCTGCCGGTGAAGGTGGCGAAGAGGTTTTCGCCGGTGGCCTCGGCCAGGGGCAGGCCCACGGAGTGATCCGCCTTCAGGCAGACCATCCCGTCCGCCATGTCCAGCTCTTCGGCCGTGCGGCCCTTCAGGGGATTCTCCTTCGGGGGGCCGCCGAAGCCCATGCGCATCATCATGCCGCCGGCGGCAGCGGGGGCGTTGGCCTTGCGGGCGGCGGATTCCAGGATCTGCTTTTTCAGGTCGTTTGCGCATTCCTTGGTGGCCCAGGCGGAGGCGGTGGTCCCGTCGGACCCGCCGCCCATGGGCGTGAAGCCCTCCCGGTAGTCGAAGTCCACGACGATGTCCTCATATTTGAGGCCCAGCTCCTCGGCGGCCACCATGGCGTTGCACTCCATGGCGTAGATGCCCACGTGGGGACCCTGGGTGGGGAAGTGGACCTTGCCCTGCCGCAGCTCCAGCTTGACGGAGTAGCTCATGCCGGAGTGGCGGGGACACTGCTGGTAGCGGAAGGAAGCCCCGTGGAGCCGCCCGTCGGGCAGGCGCTTCGCCCCGTCCTTATGCCAGCTCCAGTCCATGAGCTTCCGGCCCTCGGCGATGCAGGCGTCGAAGGAAGGCACGGGGTCCGTATCGTTTTTCTCCCTGGGTCCGTGGAGGTTGCGCCTGGCCACGTCGATGGGGTCCAGCCCCAGCTTCTCCGCGATGAGATACTCGGCCATGCTGATGATGTCCCAGTTGAAGGGACAGTGCTGGCCGGAGACGTACATCATGCCCCGGTTGGAATCCACGATGTCCATGCGCTGCTTGATGTCCGTGCATTTGATGGAGGTGTAGGGCCCGTAGGTCAGGTCGCCCGCGGTGCCGAAGGAAGAGGAGCCCCGCACCCCCGCGTCCGCCAGGGAGTTGTCAATGACGGCGGTGATGAGGCCCGTATGATCGTAGCCCACTTTAATGTGGCAGAAGCGCTGGTTCATGAGGAAGTCGAAGGTCTCCTCCCGGGTGTTCACGCAGCGGACGGGCCGCCCGGTGCGCTTGGCCAGCAGAGGGGTGATCTCCTGGCTGCGGCGGAGGCCCCAGTCGCAGTAGCGCCCACCCATGAACAGGCCCTCCTGCACGGTCTTCTCCAGGGGCATGTGATAGCTCCGGGCGATGGGCTCCCGGTTGCGCACCGCGCCTTCGATGTGGAGGGTCTGCCCCTCCCCGTGGTAGGGATCGTCCTCCCACCAGCCGAGGGAGCCGGGGATGTTGGGCATCACGGAGCCGTAAGAGGCGATGTTCATGTCGAATTCCAGGGTGAACTCGCTCTCCGCCATGGCCTTGTCCGCGTCCCCCTCGTCCATGCCGGCGTGGGAGACGTTCCCCTGCTTGGGGGGAAGCTGCGGTCCGCCGCCGCCCCGGCTGCCGAAGGTGGTGGGGGTGTTGACGCCGGGGAAAATGGCGGCGGCGTCCGGGGCCGCGCCCTTCTTGATGTCCACCACGTGGGGCAGGATCTCCCATTCGATGTCCAGGGCCCGCAGGGCGGCGTCGCAGATATCCTCCGCCTCGGCCACCACGATGCAGCCCACCTCGGCCCCCTCCATGTCCGCGACGTTGTCCAGCCAGGGGCGGGGGGCGCCCCAGTGCTCGCCGTTGCCTACAAAATTCGCGACGTCCGGATCCTCCCAGGTGAGGATATCCACCACCCCGGGGATGGCCCGGGCCTTGGTCGTGTCCAGCTTGGTGATCCTCGCGTTGGCATAGGGGCTGTGAAGAAAGCGGGCGAACAGCATGTCCGGCTTCGTATAGTCCCCGCCGAACTTGGCCGTACCCGTAGCCACGGCGTAGGACAGCACGCCCGGCAGGTTGTGCTGGCCGACGACCTTGAATTCCTCCCGCAGACCGTTGACGCCTTCATAATCCGGCATAATGATTCCTCCTTGCGTCGGGCGGTGATACCCTTCTTCCTGATCGTATCCAATATTATAACGGATGCGCCGGGCGTTTTCCACTCTATTTTCAGGATTTGATTGCCTTTTTGACGAAAGGGTGATAGGATAATCCCATATAAGATTTCATATGACGAAAGGAGCAATACACATGCCTATTGAATCCATGAAAGACGCATTCTGCCTGAAGGGTAAGGTCGCCATCATCACCGGAGGCGATACCGGCATCGGCTTCGGCATCTCCACCGCCTTCGCGGAGCAGGGCGCGAACATCGCCATCTTCTGCCGCCGCCAGGACCGGGCGGAGGAAGCCCTGCAGAAGCTGGCCCCTCTGGGCGGCACCTACAAGTGGTATAAGACCGACATCACCGATTATGAAAACTGCAAGGCCAGCGTCAACGCCGTGGTGGCCGATTTCGGCACCGTGGATATCCTGGTGAACAACGGCGGCGTCGCCGCCTCCGGCAACATCCTGGAGTATCCCGAGGACCTGACCGAGTGGTTCCGCTGCATCGACGTGGACCTCAACGGCGCCTTCCGCCTCTGCTACCTGGTGGGCAAGATCATGCGGGACAAGGGCAAGGGCAAGGTCATCAACATCACCTCCAACTCCGGCGAGATGTGCAACATCCCCTCCTTCACCCCCTACAACGTGGCCAAGGCGGGCCTGAACCGTCTCACCAAGTGCCTGGCCTGGGAGTGGGGTCCCTACCACATCAACGTCAACGCCATCGCCCCCGGCTACACCCATTCCAACCTCTCCTCCGGCGCCCCCAAGGAGGTGGAGGAGATGCTCACCCGCAACATCCCCTACGGCCGCTACGGCGAGCCCATGGAGATTGGCGCCCTGGCCGTCTACCTCGCTTCCGACGCCAGCGACATCATGACCGGCGCCGTCCTCACCATCGACGGCGGCTATTCCCTGGCAAGATAAGCAGTTCCGGCGCCGGCGGGGCCTCTGCGCCCCGCCGGCGAGCGTTTCCCTCCCCGTGCCGCCGGCGCTGGCGGATATTCCCATAATGGAAATAGATTCATCGGATTCCCTTGACAATGAATATTTATGCGAGTATACTTGGGTCTGTTCCGAAAAACGGAAAATGAATGAAGAAGGCAATGCCGAACAAGGAAGAAGGAAGAGTGCAATGAAGAAGATCGTTTCCCTGCTGCTGGCCGTTCTCCTGCTGGCAGGTATCTGCTGCATGGCGGGCTGCGCCAAGAAGGAAGAGAAGAAGGATGAGCCGAAGACCCTCACCGTGGCCATCAGCCCGGACTTTGCCCCCATGGAATTTGTGGACACCACCAAGAGCGGGCAGGACCAGTACGTGGGCTTTGACGTGACCCTGGCGAAATACATCGCCGAGCAGATGGGCCGCACCCTGGTGATCAAGCCCATGAGCTTCGACGCCTGCCAGGCCGCCGTGCAGACCGGCACGGTGGATATGTCCATCTCCGGCTTCTCCGTCACCGCCGAGCTGGCGGAGAACTACAACCTCTCCGATTATTACTACGCCGGAGAGAACGAGACCGAGCAGGCCATCATCACCGTGAAGGAAAAGGAAGGCACCCTGACCACCGCGGAATCCTTCGCGGGCCTCAAGGTCGGCGCCCAGACCGCCTCCCTGCAGCTGAACCTCTGCCAGGAGCAGCTGCCCGATACCGTCATCATCCAGCAGTTCAGCGATATCGGCACCGCCGTGGAAGCCCTGCGCAACGGCAATATCGACGCGCTGGCCGTGGCCAAGGGCAACGGCGACGCCATCATCGCCAACAACGATGCGCTGGCCTTCACCGGCTTTGAGTTCGAGGTCTCCGAGGAGGCCGAGAACAACGTCATCCTCCTGAAGAAGGGGAACGACGCGCTCACCAAGGAGGTCAACGAGATCCTGGCCAAGGCTTACGCCGCCGGGCTCTACGGCCCCTGGTACGAAGAAGCCAAGGCGCTGGCCGGCATCCCCACCTCCGAAGAGGTCGGTTACGACGATCAGGGCAACCTGGCCGGCTGATCCCCCTGTTCCGTACACACTTCCCCGTCGGGCCCGGAAGGGCCCGCCGGGGAATACTTATCCGGCTCCCTTCCCCGCGAATCTGAGCTCCGGAGGAAAGCGCATTGAACTATTTTTCCAATATCGTCAAGATCATGTCCAAATATTGGCATGTGTTTCTGGTGGAGGGCATCGGCTACACCCTGCTTCTGAGCCTTATCACCGTCGCCTTCGGCGTGATCCTGGGCCTGCTGATCTACCTGGGGCGCACCGTGCGCTTCAAGCCCATCAACTGGCTGTGCATCGCCATCGTGGAGATCATCCGGGGCACGCCCATGCTGCTGCAGCTCTATGTGGGCTATTTCCTGGTGCCGAAGATCCTGCCCTTTGAGGTCACGGCCTTCCTCTGCGTATCGGTGGCCCTGTGCATCAACTCCGGCTGCTATGTGTCCGAGATCTTCCGCAGCGGCATCCAGGCGGTGGACCGGGGGCAGACGGAGGCGGCCCGGAGCCTGGGCCTCAACGGGCGGCAGACCATGTTCCGCATCATCCTGCCCCAGGCCATCAAGAATATCCTGCCCGCTCTGGGCAATGAGTTCATCATGGTGGTGAAGGATACCTCCCTGGCCTCCACCTTCTTCGTGGGCGAGCTGATGACCGCCTGCCTGAAGGTCCGGGGCAACACCTTCCTGGCCATGGAGTGCATCACCATCGTGGGCGTGATCTATTTCGTGCTCACCTTCATCCTCAGCAAGCTGCTGGGCGTCTTTGAGAGGAGGCTGAAGGCCAATGACTGAGAACCTGATCGAGACCGTCGACCTCCACAAGAGCTTCATCATCAAGGGAAAGGGAACGCTGCACGTCCTCAAGGGAGTCTCCGAGCACATCGCCAGGGGAGAGGTGGTTTCCATCATCGGTCCCAGCGGCGGCGGCAAGAGCACCTTCCTCCGCTGCCTGAACCTGCTGGAGCGGCCGGAGAGCGGGAAGATCATCTTCGAGGGCGTGGAGATCACCGACACGAAGGTGGACATCAACCTCCACCGCCAGAAGATGGGCATGGTCTTCCAGCATTTCAACGTCTTCCCCCATCTCAGCGTGATGAAGAACATCACCCTGGCCCCGGTGCTCCTGGGCAAGCGGAGCCAGGCGGAGGCCGAGGAGCAGGCGGAGAACCTGCTGAACCGGGTGGGTCTCCTGGAAAAGAAGGATGAGCATCCCAGCCGCCTCTCCGGCGGGCAGAAGCAGCGCCTGGCCATCGTGCGGGCCCTGGCCATGGAGCCGGACGTCATGCTCTTCGACGAGCCCACCTCCGCCCTGGACCCGGAGATGGTGGGCGAGGTGCTGGACGTGATCAAGGACCTGGTGAGGAGCGGCATGACCAGCGTCATCGTCACCCACGAGATGGGCTTCGCCCGGGAGGTGTCCGACCGTATCCTGTTTATGGACGGGGGCGTCATCGCCGAAGGCGGCAAGCCCGACGAGATCATGAACCATCCGCAAAACCCCCGGACAAAGGAATTTTTGAGCAAGGTGCTGTACTGACATGGATCACAAAAGAGAAGCGCAGGCATTCATCGAAAAAAGGGGCGGCGAGTTCGCCGCCCTTTCCCGTGAGATCTGGGAATACGCGGAGCTGAGCCTGAAGGAATTCCGCTCCGCCGCCCGCTATATCGAGAAGCTGAAGGCCGAGGGCTTCGCCGTCACGGAAAACCTGGGCGGCATCGCCACCGCCTTTTCCGGCTCCTTCGGCAGCGGCAGGCCGGTGATCGGCATCCTGGGGGAATTCGACGCCCTCTCCGGTCTCAGCCAGGCGCCGGGGGAAACAGCGCCGCGGCCTCTCGTCCCCGGCGGAGCGGGCCACGGCTGCGGCCATAATATGCTGGGGGCCGCCGCCTTCGCCGCCGCCTGCGGCGTGAAGCGCTTTCTGGAGACCTCCGGCCTCCCCGGCACGGTGGTCTTCTACGGCTGCCCCGGAGAGGAGGGCGGCGCGGCCAAGGCCTTCCTTGCCCGGGAGGGAGTGTGGAAAAGCCTGGACGCAGCCCTGAGCTGGCACCCCGGCGACACCAACGAGATCACCACCGGCACGAACAATTCCTGCACCCAGGTGCTGTATAAGTTCAAGGGCGTCGCGGCTCACGCCGCCGGAGACCCGGAGCACGGCCGCAGCGCCCTGGACGCCGTGGAGCTGATGAACGTCGGCGTGCAGTTCCTGCGGGAGCACATGAAGGACGAGGCGCGCATCCACTACGCCATCATCGACGGAGGCGGCGTATCCCCCAACGTGGTGCAGCACACGGCAAGCGTGCTCTACATGGTCCGCAGCCGGGACGTACCGGATACCCTGGCCCTCCAGGCCCGGGTGGATAAGATCGCGGCGGGGGCCGCCCTCATGACCGAGACGGAATATGACCGCGTATTCGTGGACGGCACAGCGAACGTCCTGCCCAATTTCCCCCTGGAAAAGTGCCTCTACGCCAACATGGAAGCCCTGCCCCTGCCGAAGTATACGGCGGAGGAGCGCTCCTTCGCGGAAGCCCTGCGGAAGACCTACCCGGCTCCCGACGCTTTGCCCGGTCTGGGGGCGAAGAAGGACCCCGCCGTCGCGGAGAAGGTGCGGACGCTGAGCGACGGGGGGAAGAAGCCCCTCAACGATTTCCTCCTGCCCCTCTACAGCGGCGAGGACTTCACCCCCGGCTCCACCGACGTGGGGGACGTGAGCTGGCTCACGCCCGCCGGGCAGTTCACCGCCGTCTGCTTCCCCGCCGGAGCCCCCGGCCACAGCTGGCAGAACGTGAGCTGCGGCGGCTCCTCCGTCGGGGACAAGGGCCTTCTCTGGGCGGCGCAGGTACTCTGCGGCGCGGCGGCGGACCTCTTTTCCGATCCGGCGATCCTGGCGGCAGCCAGGGAGGAATTTCAGAAGCGCACCGCCGCCCACGGCTACGTCTGCCCCATCCCGGCGGATGCGGCGCCGTACGTGATCGAATAAGAAAAAAAGGAGGCCGGGGCGCAATTGCGCTTCGGCCTCCGTGCCTGCCATACGCCCTTCGTCCCCGCCGCGCGGTCCGCCTCATTATGCAGACACATACACAGATCGCTTCACCCCCGTCCCCGCCGCGCGGTCTGCCTTCCCCCTGTCAAAGGGGACCATGTCAAAGGGGACGGTTCTGATTGACACACCCTGGCTTATCGGGTATGATGAAAACAAAGGGGAGGAATGGCGATGGCGAGAGCGGCACGGCAACTGAGTGAGTCGGGATACATGCATTTGATCGTCCGGGGGATCGGCAGGCAAGTCCTTTTTGAGGATCGGACGGATCGGGTGTGTTATCTTTCCCTTTTGCTGCGGTTCAGCGAGGAGACGGAGGTTTCGGTCTGCGCATATTGTCTCATGGAAAACCATGTCCATCTGCTGGTCTATGACCCGAAGGGACAAACGCCGCTCCTGATGAAGAAGCTGGGCGTTTGCTACGCCCAACACTTCAATCGGAAATATGACAGAGTTGGCCATCTGTTTCAGGATCGCTATCAGAGCGAGGCGATCGAAGACGACGGATATTTTCTCACGGTATACCGATATATCCTGAACAATCCGGAGAAAGCGGGGATATGCAAGGCGGCCGATTATGAGTGGAGCAGCTACAGCCGGTATGACGATCCGGATTCCTTTGTTGAGACGAAACTTCTGCGAGAGCTGATCGGAGGCGCCGACGCCTATGAGGCGTTTATGCGCAAAGAGGATGAAACCGAGTGTATGGAGTTTGAGCCGCGAAGGCATGACGACGAATGGGCTTTCGCGATCATCCGCAAGCGGCTGAAGCTAAACAGCGGGACGGATCTTCAGGCCTTGGATCGGGATGAACGAAACGCTGCGCTTCGTACCTTGAAAGCGGCGGGGATCACCGTGCGGCAGCTCGAACGTCTGACGGGGATCAATCGCGGCGTCATTCAGCGAGCATAGGTGTGTCAACACGAAACGCCCCCAAAGACAAAACAAATGATGTGTCAATCAGAACCGTCCCTATTGACAGAACCGTCCCTATTGACAGCCCCTATTGACATGTTGGGACCTTGGATCGTATCAAAGGCGTTGCTGAATGCAAACGCCGGTTTTTTGTTCACCTATTTGTCTATCCTCCCATTCCTCTCGCAGCAGGGAATAGCACAGCGTATCGCTCTGATCTCTTGCATGCTTCCGAAGCCTGCCTTCAAAGGTGAAGGCACATTTCTCTAAAACCCGAACGCTTTCAGCGTTGTGAGAGCGGACCCATGCCGCAATCACTGCCAAATCCAGTTCAGAGAATCCATAATCGACCATGTGATTTACAACTTCTGTGGCATATCCTCTGTTACGATAATTCGCCGCAATTGCGTATTCCAGTTCCACATAGCCCTCGTACCGATTCATGTCACCTAGGCTGATGAAACCGATCAACTCGCCGCTTTCGCGGTGAATGATTGCTTTGAAACGGTTGTCTTTTTCCCAAAAACGGATCGCTTCCTCGGCATTATGAATGGATTCGAAGAATGTCACACCGCTTCTGCGGAGCGTTTCATCCCG
>JAFXUU010000062.1 GCA_017524845.1 Oscillospiraceae bacterium | reverse complement strand
GGCCCAGAGAGACGATCTGGTAGATAGGCCGGAGGTGTACGCACGGCAACGTGTTCAGCTGACCGGTACTAATCGCCCGAGGGCTTAACCTTCATCGGTTCGAGATGAATGCAGGCTCTACAGCGTGCCTCGCTTGTCCCCTTTGTTCGGTTTTGAGTGTGCAGTAGGAATCCTTTTCCTTGTTCCTTCGTAACCAAAAGGAAGCCCAGCGCAGCGCGCCACGATACGCACCATTAGCTCAGTTGGTAGAGCACCTGACACTTAATCAGGGTGTCCAGGGTTCGAGTCCCTGATGGTGTACCAGACCGCACAGCGGTCAAATTCCCGGCACATCCCCAGCGAAATCCCTCGTACTCAAAATGAAACCCGGCGAAGCGGTTTCATTTTGAAGAGGAGGAGCCGCGAAGTGATATGCAGGTTTCGACGGCAGCCGAAGGCTACCGGCGGAAACGGAATGAACGAAGCGTGCTCCGACGACGCGGCCCGTTGGTCAAGAGGTTAAGACGGGGGCCTCTCACGCCCCAAACGTGGGTTCGATTCCCGCACGGGTCACCATTCCAAATTGCCCTGAGGACAGAGAAGCCCCGCTGGCGGAACTTCTCCGCCGGGGCGGGCAAAAGAGGCGCCGCAGGCGGCGCGAATCCAAATCAGTCGGTGTCTATGACGGCGAGGGTCCACCCGTTCCCATTCCGAACACGGAAGTTAAGCTCGTCGGTGGCGAAAATACTTGTCTGGCGACGGACCGGGAAGATAGCACGATGCCGACACGGAAACGGCGGTCACGAAAGTGGCCGCCGTTTTTCGCAGTACGGACGGACGAAGGGAGCGTTACCATGGGAAGAAAGCGGGCGGAGGAAGCGTATGCGAAAGCCCTGACGCTGGGGGGAAAAGCGGGCCTCAACTGCGTCGCCGAGCTCGATCCGGCGTATTCCTTCCCGGAGGACCCTGCGCTGCCGCTGTACGGGGTCCCGGTCCTGGTGAAGGACAACGTCGACGTGAAGGGCCTGCACACCACGGCCGGGAGCCTGGCCCTGGCGGACAACCTGGCTGCGGAGGACGCCCCCGTCGTCGGGAATCTGCGGAGAAACGGGGCCGCGGTCATCGGGAAGACGAATCTCACGGAGTTCGCCAATTACGTGGACCCGGCCATGCCCGCCGGATACAGCTCCCGGGGCGGTCAGGTGCTCCCTGCGATCCCCGGTGCGTATCCGGGCGGCTCCTCCACCGGCTCCGCCGTCGCCGTCGCCGCGGGGATCGTCCCCATGGCGGTGGGAACGGATACCTCCCATTCCGTTACGGCCTGCGCGAAATTCAACGGAATCTGCGGCCTGAAGCCGCCGGCAGGCGCGCTGTCCCGAAAGGGGATCGTCCCCATCGCGGCGACGCTGGACTCTGCGGGGGCGCTGGCCGCTTCCTTCGGGGACGCGCTGAGGCTCCGCGCCGCCATGGGCGAGGGCTTCGAAGCGCCGGAGCCCCTGCCGCCCGGGAAGCTGAGGCTCGCGGTCAACACGGCAAACGGGGCGATGCTCCCGGCGGACGAGGCCGACTTCCTCCGCCGGACCGTCGAAGGGCTCCGGGCTGCCGGGGGGACCGTGGAAGAGCTCAGCCAGCCGCGGTATCCCGAGCTGGCGACGATCATGAAATACGAATTCCGCCCCTCCCTGGAGGCGTATCTGCAAACCTCCGCCGCCTCCCGGAAGACCCTGGCGGAGATCCTGGCCTTTTACGAGGCGCATCCGGACGCCATGATGAAATACGGGATCTCCCTCCTGCGGGAAGCCCTGGAGCAGACCCCCGGAGGCCTGGGCAGCCCGGAGTACCGGGAGGCCCTGCGGACCCGCGCCGAGGCCGTGACGCGGGTGACCGGGGAACTTGCCGGGTTCGACGCTGCGATCATGTCCGGGCCGACGAACGTCATGCATTTCTGCGGCCTGCCCTCCGCCACGGTCGCGTCTTCGGAAAAGGACGGGAAAGGGGTGAACCGCGCCCTCATCCTCTACGGCGCCGACGAATATCGCCTGTATTCGGCCGCGCTGGCGCTCGAGGGACTGCTCCGGGCGTGACGGCGGCCCGCGGGCGGCGAGACGGAGGGGGAACGCACGGAACCCCTTGTCCCCGCGCCCCGTATTTGATACACTGAAAAAAACAGGAAAGGGAGCGAAACCATGGATAACTTTGTCATGAATACCGAGGGCCTGTACGGCGGCCAGATCGTTCAGGAGCTGGCTCCCGCCTTCACCGGGGACAGCCCCTTCAACGAAATCTACAAGAAATGGGGGAGCCGCATCCTCTACATGGACGGGAAGCAGGTGCCCGGGGCTTTTCAGATGAACACCACCTGGTACGTCAACGCCCCGGATTTCCGCCCGCTGCCCTACCACGAGGAGCACGTCCACGATTTCGACGAGCTGGTGGGCTTCCTGGGCTCCGACCCGGAGAACAAATACGATCTGGGGGGCGTCATCGAGATCGGCATCAACGGGGAGCTGCACCGCCTCACGAAGAGCTCCATCATCTTCATGCCCGCCGGGATGAAGCACCTGCCCCTGAGCATCCTGGAGCTCCGCCGCCCCATCCTCCATTTCTCCGTGTCCATGAGCCCGGCTTATTCCCTGAAGCTCACCGGCGAAGGAGGCAAGTGAGTCTCAGCGGATGCGCTTTTCGAAGCGGAACATCCCGTCGGAGCCGTCCGCGTCTTCCGGCTCCGGATCGTGGGGGTCCGGGTGACGGACGTTGAAAAACTCCACCGCCGCGAAGCCGCATTTGTTGATGTAAAAGTGGATGTTCCGCTTCTCAAAGTAGGGAGTACAGGTCTCCCAAAGGTCGATTTCCGGGTGCAGAGCCTCCACGGCCAGCCAGGCCCCGTAACCCAGACCCAGGCCGTGAGCCTTCGGGGCAACGAACAGGAGCTCCAGCTCCCCGCGCCGGGCCGCGGCGTCGATCCGCAGGACGAGGCCCCCCAGTCGGCGTCCCCTGTGGACGATGCGCCAGGCCTCCGCCCCCTTCCCGTCGATGGAAGCCTCGATCACCTCCCGGGAAATGATCTGCCCGTCGGCCTCCATGGCCCCATAGTTGAAGGCCTCCTGATTGTCCAGGATGAACCGTTCCCGGTCCTCCGGCTGCAGGGGCTCCAGGGTCACCTGCGCTCTTTTCATCGCTGTCTCCTCCGGATAACAAAAATCGCCCGAGCCTGAATGGCTCGAGCTCACTCGGCATCTTCCTCCGGCAGGCGGCCTGCGGCTCACGCCGCGATCCCCCGCACTACGGTGCGCTGCCCTCCGATGCCCCTGCAGGATAGCACCTCGCCCGGCCTGTGTCAAGCCCCCCGCCCGCTTTCAGCGGACGGGGGACTCAGTGCGTCAAATAAGTACAATAACGACTATCCTTCCTCATTATACTCTTTATTATGCAGTTATTGTTTGGGGGCAGAAGGCTCGCCGTCTGCAAATCACCGCGGGGTGTCCGCCGGCGGCCGCTCCGTACTGTCCTCTGCGGGACGGGACGGGGTGTCCGCTTGGGGACACCCCGTCCCGTCCGCTCAGCGCCGCCCCAGCAGCAGGGGCTGGAGCTGCCGCCCCTCCAGAGCGGCGGCCACCGTATCCCCCAGCAGGGACAGGTCCGCCTTCAGGCTGGCGGGCTTCCCCGCCGGATCGTCCTGGCCGAAGGGCACGAAGAAATAGTGCTTGCGGTTCAGAAGGGCGCCGAGGTTCTTTGCCGCGGCGGCCAGCCCGTCGTTGGTGGAAACGGCCACCACCACCGGCCGGAGGTTGCGGAGGTGGGCCTTGCAGGAGAAGGTCACGGGGGTGTCGGCGATGCCGGCGGCCAGCTTGGCCAGAGTATTGCCGGTGCAGGGGGCCACGGCCAGCACGTCCAGGGCCTTCCCCGGCCCCAGGGCCTCGGCGGCCTCCAGGGTGGTGACGGGCTCCCGGCCGCAGAGCTCCCGCAGGGCCTTTACGAAGGCGGCGGCCAGCCCGAAGCGGGTGTCCGTCAGGAAAGCCGCCTCGGAGAGTATGGGGGTGATCTCGTAATCCTGCGCCAGGCGTTCCGCCTGGGGCAGGAGCTCGTCGAAGGTGCAAAAGGAGCCGCAGACGGCGAGCCTCAGCTTTTTCATGTGGAGTCCTCCCTGATG
>JAFXUU010000061.1 GCA_017524845.1 Oscillospiraceae bacterium | reverse complement strand
GGGCTTGCCGCGGCGCAGCTCGTCGTCGTCCATGGCAGGGAGGGCGTCGTGGATCAGGGAGGAAGTGTGCAGCATCTCAATGCCGCAGGCAGCGTCCAGGGCATCCTCCGTGCTCCCCCCGCAGGCCCGGCAGAATTCCAGGACCAGGATGAGCCGGAGCCGCTTCCCGCCCGCAAGAAGGCTGTAGCGCATGGATTCCGTCAGCCGGTCTTTCCTGGGCAGGAGGATATCCAGTCTTTCCTCCACCAGCTGCTTGTCCGCAGCCATCCGTTCCTTATTCTCCAACGTCGAACTCCGTTTCCACCGGCGCACCGTCGGCCCCTTTGGAGAGGACGACGACCTTTTTCTCCGCCTCGTTCAGGAGATCGTCGCAGCGCTTGGCCAGCTTGGTGCCCTCCTCGAAGAGCTTGATGGAGTCCTCCAGCGGGGCGTCGCCTTTTTCCAGCAGCCTGACGATCTCCTCCAGGCGCAGCATGCTCTCCTCGAATCCGGCCTTTTTCTTTTCATTTGCCATCCTTATCCACCTCATCCTCCGGGCCTTCCGTGACCCGGCAGTTCAGTCCCCCGTCCGCAAGGCGCAGATGCAGCCTCTGGCCGGGGAAGGCGTCCTTACTGCTGCGGAGGATGCTTCCCTCCGACGTTTCCGCAATGGCGTAGCCCCGCCCCAGGACTTTCAGAGGGCTCATGGCGTCCAGCGCGGCGGCGCCCCTGGCCAGCCTTGCCCGCTTTTCTCCCAGGCTGCTGCGGAAGGAAGCCTGCAAAAGGGCCGTCGAATGGTCCAAGGCCAGGCGCCGGTCCGCCACGTAAGCGCCGGGGTCGGTCAGCACGCGGCGCTGCCGCAGCTGCTCCAGCCTGTCCCGTCCGCCGTCGATCCTGGAGAGCACCGCCGTGAGCATCTGCTTTCTGGCAGCGAGAAGGGCGGCGTGGAGCTCACTCTGATCCGGCACGGCCAGCTCCGCCCCGTTGGAGGGCGTGGCAGCCCGCAGGTCCGCCACATAGTCCGCGATGGTCACGTCCGGCTCATGGCCCACGGCGGAGATCACGGGGATCTCCGATTCATAAATGGCCCTGGCCACCCGCTCGTCGTTGAAAGCCCACAGATCCTCGATGGAGCCGCCGCCCCGCCCTGTGATGATCAGGTCCGCCACCTTCCATCGGTTGGCGTAGCGCAGGGCGGAAACGATCTCCGGCGGCGCCTCCGCTCCCTGCACCCGCACCGGCATCACAATAAGCTTCGCTACGGGGTAGCGCTTGGTCGCCACCCGGATCACATCCCTTACGGCGGCCCCGGCAGAGGAGGTGATGACGGCGATCCGCTCCGGATAGGGCGGCAGGGGCTTTTTATGGGAACGATCAAAGAGCCCTTCCTCCGACAGCTTGGCCTTCAGCTGCTCAAAGGCGGCGTGGAGATCCCCCACCCCGTCGGGCACCAACTCCGTAGCGTAGAGCTGATACACCCCGTCCCTGGGATATACGGTGATCCGCCCCAGGGCGATCACCTTCATGCCGCTTTCCGGCCGGAAGCGAAGACGCGACGCTTCCCGGCGGAACATGACCGCTTTCAGCGTCGCTTCCTCGTCCTTGATGGTGAAATAGTGGTGGCCGGAGGGATAGACCTTATAATTGCTCAGCTCGCCCCGCACGTAGACGCGCTGCAGGCTGCTCTCCCCATCCAGAAGGTCCTTGATCTGCCTTGTCAGCTCGCTGACAGACCAGACGTTGTCACTCATGGCGCTCATTCTCGATGAAGGCCGCCAGGATGCCGTTGACGAAACCGGCGATATCCCGCCCCTCGTAGGTCTTGGCCAGCTCTACCGCCTCGTTTGCAGCCACCTTGTAGGGGACCTCCGGCTGATAGAGGATCTCATACATGGCGATGCGCAGGATGGCCGCCGCAACCCGCGAAATGCGGGAAAACTCCCAGTTCTTCGCATATTTCTCTATATATCCGTCCAGCTCGGCGGCGTGCTCCGACACGCCTTCCGCAAGCCGGCGGATATAGGCCAGCTGCTTTTCGTCCGGATAATCTGCGTAAGCCTCGTCCTCAGCGCCTAGGGTGGCAAAGTATTCCGGCTCGAAGAATGCATCCAGCATTTCCCGGATATCCATGCGATTCATCACCGTGGCGAAGCTGAGATGCATGGCGATCTCCCGCGCCGTCCTTCTTGTCATTGGCCTCTCTCCTTCAGTATATAAGGACAAGGCGCGTTCTCACCCCCGGTGAAAACGCGCTTTTCCGTTCATTCAAGCCTGCTTCGTTTTGTCGAAAGCGATGCCTGTGACGCTGACGTTGACCGCGCTCACTGCCACCCCGGTCATGTCCTGCACGGACTTGGCGATGGCTTCCTGGATATCCCTGGAAACCTTGGTGACGGAATAACCGAAACGCACGGTGATGAACACATCCACCGCCACGCTCTTTTCTTCCGCGGTGACACGCACGCCGCGGGAAGCATTCCTGCGGCCGATCAGCTCCGCCAGATCCCCCGGAATACCGGCGGCGGGGCCGCCAAAGCCATCCACCTCGCGCATGGCTTCCCAGGCGATGATGGTGATGACATCCTCAGAAATGTTGACG
>JAFXUU010000060.1 GCA_017524845.1 Oscillospiraceae bacterium | reverse complement strand
GACCACGTCGCCCACCTTCAGCTGCTTCACAGCCTCGTAGACCTCGGTGCCCGCGCCGCGGAGATAGGACTCCACGGTGAAGCTGTAGGTCGCGCCGTTCACGGAGACGTTGAAATAGAGGTCGTCCCCGTCCTGGCCGGAGCCGTTCCACTTATAGAGGAAAGCGGCCTCGTTCCCGTCGGCGTCCGTGCTGGGCTCCACGGTCATGCCGGTGAAGGAGACAAATTCGTTCATGTAGTCTTCCAGAGCGGGCACGCCCAGGAAAGAGGTGACGTCGAAGGGATTGGCTACATAGGAGCCGTCCAGGATCTCGAAGGAGCCGTCGATGATCTCCACCTCGCCGGACCAGGCGGACTTGTAGCCGCTGACGCGGATCTTCGTGCCGGGCACCAGCTTGGCGAAGTCCTCTTCGGTGCAGAAGGTCTCATAGATGAAGTAGGCGCCGTCGGGGCTCTGGCAGTAGAGGTTCGCCTTGTCGTCCCACCAGGACTGCTTGTCCTGCACGTAGGTCTCCACGGTGACGGGGGTGTCCAGCTCGGCGGCGATATAATCCGCGTGGCTCATGACGCCCTCGGCCAGCCGGGGCGTAACGCCGATGATGTGGGGGTTGGGGCCCTCGTACCAATAAAGGTAGCCGTACATGTCGACCACGTCGCCCACCTTCAGCTGCTTCACGGCTTCGTAGACCTCGGTGCCCGCGCCGCGGAGATAGGATTCCACGGTGAAGCTGTAGATCGCGCCGTTTACGGAGACGCTGAAGTAGAGGTCGTCGCCGTCCTGGCCGGAGCCGTTCCACTTATAGAGGAAGGCGGCCTCATTCCCGTCGGCGTCGGTGCTGGGCTCCACGGTCATGCCGGTGAAGGACACGTACTCGTTCATATGGTCGATGAGCGCATCGGTCCCCAGCAGGCCGGTGACGTCCAGGGGCTCAGCCAGATAGGTGTCCGCTCCGGCGAGGATCTCGAAAGAGCCGTCGATGATCTCCACCTGGCCGGACCACTCGGACTTGAAGCCGCTGACGCGGATCTTCGTGCCGGGCACCAGCTTGGCAAAGTCGCTCTCGCTGCAGAAGGTCTCATAGATGAAGTATGCGCCGTCGGGGCCCTGGCAGTAGAGGTTCGCTTTGTCGTCCCACCAGGACTGCTTGTCCTGCACGTAGGTCTCCACGGTGACAGGACTGTCCAGGTCGGCAGCGATATACTCTGCATGGCTCATGATGGCGACCGCCGTATCTGCGGGAGCCGGCGTGGGCTCCGGCGTCGGGGCTGCGGTGGGGGCCGGGGTGGAAGCGTTGCCGGGGCTCGCGTTTCCCCCGCTTTTGCCGCATCCGGCAAAGGCCAGCAGCACAGCCAGTACCAGAAGCAGGGCGAAAATCTTTCTCATTCTTTGGCACTCCTTTTTTATTGGCGTTCAGAACGCCATTTATTATAGCGCAGAAATCCCGTAAATCAAGCGCCGGAAGGGATTTTCCCTTCTTTCGGGACGGTATTACTTCTTTTTTCGGATCACGAAGGCCCAGAGCGCATAGACGCCGATCAGCACCCAGGCGCCGCCCAGGCAGCTCAGCAGGGTCACCGCCGTCTTCGGAAGGGGGCCCAGCTCCGCCTTGCCGTCGACCTCCGACATGGTGATCTGATCCAGCCGGTAGAGGGCGGCCACGTCGTCAAAGAGCTTTTCCATATAGGCCTCGTCCACCGTTTCCTTCCGCCGCTTGGACTTGACCACGTTCTCTATGAGCTGGCTCGCGGCGCTGCGGAGAGAGGAGGAGCCGTTGAACACCGGCGTGACAAAGGTGTGGTCGATATTGGCCAGCAGCAGCTTGCTGGCGGCGATCTTCACCTCGTAATGCTCGTCGTAGTCCTCCCCCGCCCGGTTCAGATAATCCCGATACTCCGGGGAATTCTGCGCCTTGGTGGTGACGGGAACGTAGCCCTCCGTCCCGGCGTAGGCGATCTGCACCTTGTCCGTCAGCAGATACTGGACGAAGAGCCAGGAGGCCAGCACCTCGTTGGGATCTTCCTTATTGAAGATGCAGACGGAGGGACCCTGGGAGATCATCCAGGGCTCGTCGGGGTTCAGCTGGGGAATGGGCATCACCGCCGTCTCGAAATCCACCACCTTGTCGGCGCTGATGTCCATCAGGGGCGCATGGGTACCGATCCAGGTGGAGCCGCCGGTGGAATCCATGGCGAAGATGCACTGGCCCGCGTTCAGGAAATTGCCGGGGTAGCTGGAGATCTTGAAGGTGGAGAAGGCGCCGGTGCCCGCGTGCTCCGCGATGGTATAGAGAAATTCCTTGGTGTCGTCGTTGAACAGCAGGATCTCCCCGGCGGCGGTGGAATAGCCGCTCCCCTTCTGTTTGGCCAGCTGGATCATCATGTTGTCGGTGGAATAGACGATGAAGGGGATCATCACCTTCTGTCCGTTGGCGAGATAATTCCCGTCGGGGCCCTTGGCCATGGCCGCCTCGGAGACCTCCCAGATGAAATCCCAGGTCAGCTCCTCCGGCAGGGCGTAGCCCAGGGCCTCCACCAGATTCTTGTTCACGTAAACGGCCTCGGTGGAGCGCATATAGGGCATTCCGTAGATATGGCCGTTGATGGAAAGCTCCTGCAGGAATCTGGGCACGATCTCGCTTTTGGAGGGCGCGTCGAAGCGGACCGCGCTGCCTCCCAGCCCGTAGCTCCGGTCCGACATCAGCCCGTCCAGGGGCACCACCACGTCCTCGCCGGTGAGGTAGGTGGCGATATGGTCGGGGTAGGAGATGCAGACGTTGGGGGTGGTGTTGGTGGAGATATTGGTGATGACGTCGTTGTAGATCTTGCCGTAGTCCGTGTAGAAGCGGATGGTCACGTGGATGTTGGGGTACAGTTCCTCAAAATCCGCCACGGCCTGCTCATAGATCTTCACCTGGGTCTTGTTGGTGTCGTTCTTGGCCCAGAAGCTGATCTCATACTCACGGCTGTCGTCGAAGCGGTCCGGGATCTCGAAGACGCTCCGCTCCCGGGAGCCGTGGCAGCCGGCCAGGGGCAGCACCAGCAGCAGGACCGCCAGCAGCAGGACCGCCGTTTTCCGCCGGAGCTTCATCCCTTGGTCCCCCCTCTCGAAACGCCCTCCATGATCTTCTTATGGAAGATCAGGAACAGGACGATCAGCGGCACGGAGATGGCCACCACCGCCGCCATCATGGCGGGGATGTTCTCCCGGCCGAAGCCGCTCTCCCGGATGGTCTGGATGCCGTTGGACACCAGGAAATAGTTGGCGTCGTCGGTGATGAGCCGGGGCCACACGTAGGAATTCCAGCACTCGATCACCTTCAGGATGGTGATGGTGATGACGGTGGGGCGGCAGATGGGCAGCATGACCTTCCAGAGGTATTTCAGATCGGAGGTCCCGTCGACCTTGGCGGCCTTGTACAGCTCCTCGGGGATCTGCTCGAAATTTTCCTTCAGGAGATAGATGTAGAAGACCGAGGTCACCGAGGGCAGGATAAGGCCCCAGAAGGTGTTGCGCAGCTGCCAGTCGGTGATGGTGACGAAGTTCGTGATGATGACCAGCTCATTGGGGATCATCATCAGGCTGAGGAAGAGGGCGAACACGGTGTTCTTCCCCCGGAAATCCAGCCGGGAAAAGGCGAAGGCGGCCAGCACCGTCACCGCCAGCATGATGGCGGTGGTGCAGACGGTGAAGATCAGGGAATTCAGGAAATAGCGGGCCAGGGGCACCGCGGTGAAGGCCTCCCGGTAGTTCTCCAGGGTGGGGGACAGGGTGAAGAAGCGGGGGATGTATTCTCCGTTGTAGGCGCTGTAGCTCTTTACCGAGGAAAGCAGCATCCAGTAGAAGGGGAAAAGGACGATGAGGGCCCACACCGTCAGGAGGATATAGGTCACCGTCCGGAGCGCCCGCCTTCTGGCCGCGGCGCCGCGCTCGATGCGCTCGTAATCCGTCTGCCTGTTCATGGTTCCCCTCCTCTCAGTAATACACGTTTTTCCTGCTGACCAGGAGGTTCACGCAGGTGATGGTCAGCACGATGGCAAAGAGGATCAGGGCGGCCGCCGAGGCATAGGAGGGATAGCCGCCGCTGTTGCCGTAGAGCATATCGTAGACGTAGCCCACGATGGTGTTCATCCCGGCGGCGTTTAGGTTGGTGCCGAAGAGGGCCACCTCGTCGCTGTAGGCCTTAAAGGCCCCGATAAAGCCGGTGATGATGAGGTAGAAGATCATGGGGGAGATCATGGGCAGGGTGATGCGGGTGAAGATGCGCAGACGGGAGGTGCCGTCCACCCGGGCGGCGTTGTAATAGGTCTCGTCCACCGAGGCCAGGGCGCTGGTGAGGATGAGGATCTTGAAGGGCATGACCACCCACACCGTGTAGAAGCACATGATGAACATCTTGGCCCAGTAGGGTCCGTCGATGAAATCCACGCTTTCGCCGCCGAACCAGTTGATGAGCAGGTTCACCAGCCCGTCGGTATAGGCGGTCTTTTTGAAAAGGATCATGAAGACCAGGCCCACGGCCAGAGTGTTGGTGACGTAGGGCAGGAAAAACACCGTCTGATACAGCTCCCGCAGGGGCTTGATGGAATTGAGCCCCACGGAGATCAGCAGGGCGAAGCCCGTGGAGACCGGCACCGTGATGATCACCAGGATGAGGGTGTTCTTCACCGCCTGCAGGAAATAGGGGTCGTGGAGGACGTAGGAATAGTTGTACCAGCCCACGCCGAACACGGTCTGGGAGGCGGAATTGTAGCCCTCCTCGAAGGAATAGATGAACACGTCGATGAGGGGATAGACCATGAAGACGCCCAGAAAGGCGATGGCCGGCAGCAGGTAGAGCCAGGCCTTCAGATTCGACCGCTTCATGTCTCTCCCTCCGTCCGGAAATCGATGCGTTCCCCGCTCTGCACGTCGAAGAGGAAGAGCTTGCGGGGCTTTATTGAAAAGCGCACCGTTTCAGCCGCAGCGTCCACGCGGTTTTCCGCACTGACGATGGCCCGGATGGCCGCGCCGGTAAAGGCCGGATGGGAGGCCACCACGCTGGTGTCCCGGCCCATGACCTCCACGCCGACGAGGGAGCAGCGCAGAGGCCCGTCCTTCTGCAGGACGAAGCCCTCCGGCCGGATGCCGACCCAGACCTCCCGGTCCTCCTGGCCGGGCATGGCCATGACCCGATCCTCCCCGAGGAACAGCCCGCCGCCCCGGATGCGCCCCTGAAACACGTTGATGGCCGGGGTGCCCAGGAATTTGGCCACGAAGAGGTTCACCGGGCTGTCGTATACGTCCTGGGGCTTGCCGATCTGCTGCACCACCCCGGCCTCCATCACCACGATCATATCGGAGATGCTCATGGCCTCCTCCTGATCGTGGGTGACGAACACGGTGGTGATCCCCGTCTCCCGCTGGATGCGCCGGATCTCCTCCCGGGTCTGGAGCCGCAGCCGGGCGTCCAGGTTGGAGAGGGGCTCGTCCAGCAGCAGCACCCGGGGCATCTTCACCAGGGCCCTGGCGATGGCCACCCGCTGCTGCTGGCCGCCGGACAGCTCGCTGGGCTTCCGGTCCAGCAGCTGGTCGATCTGCACCAGCTTTGCCGCCTCCAGGACCTTCTCCTGCATCTGGGCCTTGGAGGGTCTTGCCTCCCCCTTCAGGTTCTGCAGGGGAAAGAGGATGTTCTGCCGCACGGTGAGGTGGGGGTAGAGGGCATAGTTCTGAAACACCAGACCCACGCCCCGGTTCTCCGGGGGCAGATCCGTCACGTCGTCCTCCCCGAAAAAGATGCGCCCCGCCGTGGGCTTCTCCAGCCCGCAGATGAGGTTGAGGGTGGTGCTTTTGCCGCAGCCGGAGGGCCCCAGGAGTCCGATCAGCTTTCCGTCCGGGATCTCAAAGGTAAAATCGTTCACCGCGACCACGTCCTCATGGGACTTTTTGTTGCGGTTGGGATATCGCTTCGTGAGATTCTGCAGCCTTACCTTCATATTCTCGCTCCTTTCCGGGCGGCGCCGCGCCGCCGGGATCAACCATAGTTTAGCGAGTTATGGAAAAAAAGTCAATCCTCCGGGGCTCCGCGGCGCCGCCCGGCGCCCGGCAGGAAAAGCCGGAGCGTCGGCGCTATGCCGACGCTCCGGAGGATGGAACTGTTTTCAGGGGATGGTAGGCAGCTTATCTGCCGTGCCCCTCGCGGACGAGGCGCTTCTCCAGTTCGTCGTCCAGAGGCAGACCGGCGGCCTCGCGCAGCTTGTTGTCGTAGGCGATGATGCCCCGGGGATTGAAGGCCCGGTTGCAGATGATGCAGATGACGGCCATGACGGCCACGAAGCCGAAGGCGTAGGCATAGCCCAAATTGGTACCGATGGCGGCCACGATGAAGGGGAAGGCCGCGCCGATGATGGTGCCGATGGGGGGCGCGCCGGAATAAACGGAGGGGAAGTCCTCGCCGCGCCAGTAGCGGACGATGGAACTCAGGCCGAAGTTGGAGGAGGCGCCCATGAAGAGGCCCAGCATCCATGTGGCGGCCACGACGCACCAGGTATTGTTGATGAGGCCCAGGATGCCCGCCAGGAGCATGATGATGGAGGTGATGAACACGGCGGTACGCACGCCGTACTTGGTGTCCAGCACGCCCAGCAGCCAGCTGCCGAAGCAGGCGAAGATAGCCAGGCCGAAGAGCACGGCGTTGTAGCCGTCGGCCATCAGCACGAAGCCGGGAACGGCCAGAACCTGCAGCTCCTCGTTGTGGCTCTGGAGGATGGGCATGATCTGCACCATGAAGGCCATGGCGCAGCTCAGAAGCAGGGAGTTGGGGATGGCCTGGAGCCACCAGTCCTTGCAGCCCCAGATCTTGGAGCGCTTCCACACGCTGCGGGCGCGGGCTTCCTGCTCGGCGGCCAGCATCTGCTGGGCCATCTCGGGGGTGAAGGAGCGGTCGTTGTCACGGTAGGCGCCGCACTGCTCGGGGAAGTCCTTCAGGAAGATGCCGCAGAGGATGATGCCGATGAGGGAGATGCACCAGTAGGGAGCGAAGGAGGTGACGCTGGCCTTGACCACGGCGGCGGCGGTGGCAGCCTCAGGGCTGTACTGGCCGGTGGCCATGAGAGCGCCCATCTGCGCGCCGTAGATGCCGAAGAACTGAGTGGCGAAGAGGCTCAGGCAGATGCCGGTGACGATGGGGAAAGCCATGGTGACGATGCCCATGACGGTGCCCTTCCGGCGGGGGAACCAGTTGCCGATCAGCAGGGTGACGAAGAAGCAGCCCCAGAGCTGGGTGGTGATCAGCGTCAGCACGAAGAACACGCACCAGAGGCCGCTCTTGGTGGGCGGGATGACGCAGAGGACGGCACAGACGATCAGCGCGAGGAAGCCGATGTACATGCCGACCCGCTTGACGCTCTTCATTTTGCCGATGCGGGGGGAGATGACGAAGTAGGTGATGACGTAGCCAAGCAGGGAGCCGATCAGGTTCATGAAGGTCAGCCGCTGGGTGCCTCCGTAGAAGCTGCTGAGGATGTTCTGCGGAAAGTTGGTGAACGCGGTGTAGCCGGCGTAGGCCAGGATCTGATAGATCATCAGAACGGAGCCGCGTCCGCCGAAGCCGAGACGTTGCTGCTTTTCCATGTACACTTCTCCTTTTTGTTTTTTCACTCATTCAGCATCGGAGCACAGAACGGGACCGCGGCGCTCTCCGGTCTCCCCTCATCCGCCGGAGGAAACGGCTTTCTGCCGTCGGCTCTGTGCCGCCGCCCGGGTCCTGCCCCGCATGCCACCCATAATGTGATTATTATATAAAAAGCGTTATTTGTCAACGGTAATCTTCCACTATTTGTCTTTAAAACCCGTTCATTTTTCTCATTCCGACGCTCTGTGCGCCTTTGTGTTCCTTTCCCGGCCGGGGACACGGGTCAGGCTGGCTTTCCGCTCCCGATCGTGATATAATTGCATGAACCGCCGCCGGAACGAGCGGCGGCGAAGGGGGGACTGCGAAATGGAAAAGGCTGCGCTCCGAAGGGCGATCCTGGACGCCTTCGACGAAGAGGAATGGGCCTTTCTGGAGAACGGAGGAAAGGAGATCCCCGTCAGCGATTTCAACCGGGCGCTGCTGCTCCGGCTGCGGGACGAGGACCGATCCTTTGCCGGGGACGCGGACGAGGCGCCCGCCGCCGCTATGCGGGAGCGGCTCACAGCTTATCTTGCCCGGGTGTGGGCCGACGCGCCGAAGGCGCACAAATACGTGATCCAGTCCTGCCTGGCCCTGGCCTTTCTCTACGAGCTGCCTCTGCATCCCCCGGAGACCGTGCATGCCCGCACGGTGGTGGAAAACGGGAAGACGCGGCGCTTCTGCCCCATGCGGGAGGAAGGGGCGGACAGCGTCTGCCGCTTCTGCCCGGCGGAGCCCATGGCCGCGCTGGAAGCCCGGTGGGCGGAGCGCCTGGCGGCCGCGGAGGCGGCCTGGGGCGGGACCTCTGCGCATATGCAGAAGGAAGCCTACCTCGCGGGCTTCCAGGAGGCCGGGGTAATCCCCGCCACCGATCTTCGCTTCCATGAAGAGGTGCGGCGCATCTGCGAGGAGAACCGCTGCCGCAGCTACGGCACGACCTGGGCCTGCCCGCCCGCCGTGGGCACGCCGGAGGAATGCAGGGCGCGGGTGCTGGGCTTTGAGCGCCTCCTGCTCTTTTCCAAGGCGTACCCGCTGTCGGACAGTATGGATTTCGAGGGCGTCCGGGACGCCATGGCGGATTTCAAGACCTGCTCCCGGGAGCTGGGGCGGCGTCTGTGCTCCCTGCCGGGCAGACGGCTGATCCTCTCCAACGAGGGCTGCGGCCGCTGCCGGACCTGCACCTGGCCGGAGGCCCCCTGTCGCTTCCCGGAGGACCTGCAGCCCGCCATCGAGGGCTTCGGCTTCCTGGTCTCCGAGCTGGCGGCCCAGGCAGGCATCCCCTATCTCAGCGGCGGCAGCTCCGTCACCTTCTTCGGCGCCGTTCTGTATGACGAGGCCTCTCCCCCAGTCTGACCTCCCCCGCCCTGCCGCTGCGGGGATGCATGAGATAGCCCTGTTGAAGCATGATAATGAATAATGGAAAACGAAAATCCTGCCGCTGCAGCGGCAGGATTTTCGTTCTGGTGGACAGTAAGGGACTCGAACCCCTGACCTTCCGCACGTCAAGCGGAAGCTCTACCAGCTGAGCTAACTGTCCGCAGAGCAAGAACTAATATAATGCCTCCCGGAAGGTTTGTCAAGCCCGGAACGGTGAAAAACTTGTTTTTTCCGGGGAAGGAGCGGTCTGCCGCCCCTTCCCCGGCCTTCGTCAGTGGATCGTGACGGGAAGACCGTATTCCTCCATGACGGCCTTCAGCCGCTGCATCTGCTCGTCGGAGGGAGGCGTGGCCTCGGCCACGGGCTTGTCGCTGATGCGCAGATATTTGGCGACGCCCAGGTTATGGTAGGGCAGCAGCTGGACCACCGTCACCGCGTCCCCCAGCTCCCGGCAGAATTCGGCGGTCTTCCGGAAATTCTCCTCGTCGTTGTTGAACATGGGAATGACGGGGATACGCACCTGCATCTTCTTCCCCGCCGCCGCCAGACGGCGGGCGTTGTCCAGGATACGCTCGTTGGGGACGCCGATGATCTGCCGGTGCTTTTCGGAATCCATGTGCTTGAGATCGTAGAGATAGAGGTCCGTCCAGGGCAGGGTCCGCGCCACGGTCTCCCAGGGCGCGAAGCCGGTGGTGTCCAGGGCGGTGTGGACGCCCTCCTCCTTCATGCGCTTCAGGATGGCCACGGTGAAATCCGCCTGGCTCAGAGCTTCGCCGCCGGAGATGGTGACGCCGCCGCCGCTGCGCTCGAAGAATTTGCGGTCCTGCAGGAGGCGCCGGGCCAGCCGCTCCACGGTGTAGTCCTCCCCGCAGAGATAGAGGGCCTTGGGATAGCAGACCTTGGCGCAGTCGCCGCAGTTGTCGCAGACATCGCGCTTGACGTGCACCATCTGCAGCATTTCATGGGTCTTCGCGTCCTCCCGCTGCTCCCCCGGCTCCAGAGCGCCCTTCGTACAGGCCCGGATGCAGCGGTTCCCGCAAAGCTCCGTGCCCTGGCAGCGCATGTTGATCCAGCTCAGCTGGGGATAGAATTCCTGGCTCTCGGGGCTGTGGCACCAGGGGCAGCGGAGGGGGCAGCCCTTCAGGAACGCGGTGGTGCGGATGCCGGGCCCGTCCTGCACGGAAAAGCCCTGGATATCGTAGATGCGCCCCACGATCATGTTTTCATCCATGATTTTCAGCCTCACTTTTCAGAAGCAGGAGGGGAACCTCCGTTCCCCTCCTGCGCAGACTTTACAAAACCTCGCGGAGTTCGCGCCTGCAGGCGCGAAAAGAATCGGAACATTTTCGCGGGTACATGTGCCGCGCGAAAAACCCTTCGCGGAGCGGACTGTGCCCACCCCAAAGGACCCGCGGGCAGCGGAGCGGGGCCGATTTGATCAGAGATTCATCTCCGTGCGGCGGATCAGATCGTCCTGGCAGCCCTTGAAGACCTCCACGAAGTAGGCGGAGAAGCCCGCCACGCGGACGACCAGGTCCTTGTAGTTCTCGGGGTGCTTCTGGGCGTCCCGCAGGGTATCGGAGGAAACGATGTTCAGCTGCAGCTCCATGCCGCCCTCGTCGAAATAGGTCTCCATGATGCTGCGCAGCTTCAGGAGCCCATCGGCCCCCTTCAGGGCGGTGGGATGGAACTTCATGTTGCAGAGGGTGCCGTTGCCATAGAGGCTCTGGTCGAAATTCAGCACGCTGTTCAGGAAGCTGACGGGACCGTTCTTGTCCATACCCTGCACGTTGGAGATGCCGTCGGTCAGCGGTTCGCCGGACTTGCGCCCGTCGGGGGTGGCCCAGGTCATATAGCCGAAGAGCACGTTGGCGGTCACGGGATAGCAGCCGGCGGCGAAGTGGTTGCCCCGGGGACCGGTGGCGGAATTGATGGCGTTGGCATAGGTGGAGGCGGTGAAATCCACATATTTGTCCGCCTGACTGTCGCCGTTTCCGTATCTGGGCACGATCCCGTTGATCTTCTGGCGCAGCTCCTCGTAGCCCACCCAGTCCTGCATGAGGGCGTCGTAGAGCTCACGGGTGGTGCAGAGCTTCTCCCGGAAGCAGCAGTAATCGATGATGTTCAGGCTGTCGGCCACGTTGCCCAGGCCGATGCAGCTGTTACCGGTGGAGTTGTACTTCGCGCCGCCGGCCTGGCAGTCCTTCCCGTTTTCCATGCAGCCGGCCAGGGTGGCGGAGAGCATGGGCAGCGGATTGTGGAAGGCGCTCATGGATTCCCAGGCGTTGATGCAGGAGCACTGCCACTTGCAGAAGAAATCGAAGGAGGTCTTCACCGCGGCCAGGACCTCGTCCATGCTCTTCATATCGTAGAGATAGCCGGTGGCGGGGCCGAACTGCCGGGGCTCGCCCGCGGGGGTGAAGGCATAGCCGTTGTTGATAGCCATAAGGAAGGCGTTTGCGATGTTCAGATAGCTCTCGGTGCCGGTGCCGCCGGGCTGGGCCCATTCGTAGCCGCCCACGGAGGGCTCCACGCAGCCGTTGAGGCAGTAGTTCCGGGCGTCCTCCAGGGGGATGCCCCGCTTCATGAGGGCCTTGATGATGACCTTGTCGGACTCGAAGGTGGGCACGCCGCCGGCGATCTTCGTGGTCTCGATGGCGGCCTCCCACAGCTCGTCGGGGGTACCCTCGTGGATGCGGAGGGCCTGGGGAGGATCGTGGAGGACCAGGCGGCCGGAGGCCTGGAGCATCATGTAGGTCACGGCGTTTGTGGCGTCCTTGCCGTCCCGGTCCACGCCGCCCAGGGTCATGAGCTGGCCGGAGGTATAGCCCGGGCCGGACTTGGTGGCTCCCTCGGACCAGATTTTGTTGCACTCGGCGACCTTGAGATAGAAGAGGTCCATCAGCTCCTGGGCGTATTCCGGGGTGATGGTCCCGGCGGCGATATCCTGCTCGTAGTAGCGGCCCAGGTACTGGTCCACCCGGCCGTAGCTGATGCCGTGGAGCTGCCCGTCCATGCAGAGGGCCAGCTGATAGAGATAGATGCACTGCAGGGCGTCGTGGAAATTGCGGCAGGGATTCTTCATGATCCAG
>JAFXUU010000059.1 GCA_017524845.1 Oscillospiraceae bacterium | reverse complement strand
GTTGACCGTGCCGCCATAGATGGTGTTCTGGGCGACGATGTGCTCCCCCTTGGTGGCCAGAGCCTGGACGGTGTAGGTGATGGCCGCCGCGCCGGAGGCCACGGCCAGGCCGGCGACGCCCCCCTCCAGGGCCGCGATGCGCTGCTCGAACACCCCCTGGGTGGAGTTGGTGAGCCGCCCGTAGATATTGCCCGCGTCCGCCAGGCTGAACCGGTCGGCGGCGTGCTGGGCGGAGTGGAAAACGTAGCTGGTGGTGGCGTAGATGGGCACGGCCCGGGCGTCGGACGCGGGATCGGGCTGCTCCTGCCCCACGTGAAGCTGCAGAGTCTCAAACTTATACTTTGACATGATCGTAACCTCTCTCTTTCCTGTTGATCGTTGACTGAGCCAAGCATACACAGATCGGCCCCGGTTGTCCAATACCCCGTTTCAATGCTTGGTTATAGGCTGGGCCTATAACCGGCTCAGGCATGCTCCTCCTGATACTGTTTCAGGTAGCGGTCCAGCTCCTGCACGTACAGCTCCGCCATGCTGCTGAGGATCATGTTCTTCTTTATAATGTAGCCGATCTCCATCCGGCTGCCCGCCGTATCCTCCCCCGCGTCGAAGGGGACGGCGGCGTAGTCCTCCCCGTTGAGCTCCTCGCAGATCACCCCGGAGCAGAGGGTATAGCCGTTCAGGCCCACCATGAGGTTCAGCATGGTGGCCCGGTCCGTGGCGTGGATGAGCCGGGGATATTCCGCGGTGCTCAGGATCTCCTCCGCGAAATAGAAGGAGCCGCTGCCCCCCTGCTCGAAGACGAGGCAGGGGTAATCCGCCAGGTCCCCGAAGCGGATGCGCTCCCGTCCGGCCAGAGGGTGTCCCTTCCATAAATATACGTAGGCGCTGCACGCCGTCAGGCGGTGGAATTCCAGTCCGTTGGCGCGCAGCAGCTTCTCCAGGGGCTTGCGGTTGAACTCGCTGAGATAGAGGATGCCCAGCTCGCTGACGCCGGTGAATACGTCGTCGATCACGTCCCGGGTGCGGGTCTCCCGGATGGAGAACTCATATTCCTCCGTGCCGAAACGCTTCACCAGCTCCACGAAGCTCTTGACCGCGAAGGAATAGTGCTGGCTGGAGACGCCGAATTTCTTTTTCAGCGTCCCGCCCTTCCCGTATTTCTCCAGAAGCACGTCGTACTGCTGGAGCACCTGCCTGGCGTAGTGGAGGAACTCCGTCCCGTCGTTGGTGGGGGTGACGCCCCGGCCGCTGCGGGCAAAGAGGGTGACGCCCAGCTCCTTTTCCAGCTCCTGCAGGGCGCCGGTCAGGGAGGGCTGGGCCACGTACAGGATCTCCGACGCCCGGTTGAGGGAGCCCTGCTCGGCAATGGCGACGGCATAGCGCAGCTGCTGTATGGTCATTGCCGGTCCTCAGATGACGTAGTCGTTGCCGGGCTGGCCCGTCTGCACCAGGTCGGCCAGGGTGTAGCCCGAGGTATAGCTGCGGATGGCCTCGTCCAGGCCATGCCAGAATTCCAGGGTGCGGCAGCGGGCGCTGCGCTCGCAGGGCGCCGCGCCGTCCTCCAGGCAGGCCACCGGGGAGAGGCTGCCCTCCATATACCGCAGCACCTCGCCCACGTTGATCTGCTCCGGGGTCTTGCGCAGACGGTAGCCGCCGCCCTTGCCCCGGACGCCGGTGACCACCTCGTTCTTCACCAGCTCCTTCACGATGCTCTCCAGGTATTTCTCCGAGATCTCCTGGCGCTCCGCGATCTCCTTCAGGGGGATGTAGCCCTCCGCCTGACGCTCCGCCATGTCCACCAGGACGCGCAGGGCATAGCGCCCTTTGGTCGAAATCAGCATATCGGTTCACCTCTATTACCTATCATACCAGAAGGAAAATATGATTTCAATGAAAATTTCTCTTGACAAACGCAAAAGAATGGTTTATCATGCGTATTGTAATAAACATACCGGTTTGATGGGTAATTAACCGATGGGAGGAAACATACAATGAGCAACATCTATACTTCTGCTGATCAGCTGATCGGAAAGACCCCGCTGCTGGAGCTGACGCATCTGGAAAAGGAGCTGGGCCTGGAGGCGAAGCTCGTGGCCAAGCTGGAATACTTCAATCCCGCCGGCAGCGTGAAGGACCGTATCGCCAAGGCGATGATCGAGGACGCGGAGGCGAAGGGCCTCCTGAAGCCGGACAGCGTGCTTATCGAGCCCACCTCCGGCAACACCGGCATCGGCCTGGCCTCCGTGGTCGCCGCCAAGGGCTACCGCATCATCATCACCATGCCGGAGACCATGAGCGTGGAGCGGCGGCAGCTGATGAAGGCCTACGGGGCGGAGCTGGTGCTCACCGAGGGCTCCAAGGGCATGAAGGGGGCCATCGCCAAGGCGGAGGAGCTGGCGAAGGAGATCCCCAACGCCTTCATCCCCGGCCAGTTCGTGAACCCGGCCAACCCCGCCGTGCACAAGGCCACCACCGGCCCGGAGATCTGGGCGGATACCGACGGCAAGGTGGATATCTTCGTGGCGGGCGTGGGTACCGGCGGCACCATCACCGGCGTGGGCGAATACCTGAAGGAACAGAACCCGGCGGTGAAGGTGGTGGCGGTGGAACCGGCGGACAGCCCGGTGCTGAGCCAGGGCAAGTCCGGCAGCCACAAGATCCAGGGCATCGGTGCCGGCTTCGTGCCCGACGTGCTGAACACGAAGGTCTACGACGAGATCATCCCCGTGGCCAATGAAGACGCCTTCGCCGCCGGGCGGCAGATCGGCCGCAGTGAGGGCGTGCTGGTGGGCATTTCCTCCGGCGCAGCCACCTGGGCGGCCATCCAGCTGGCCAAACGTCCGGAGAACAGGGGCAAGACCATCGTGGTCCTCCTGCCCGACACCGGCGACCGCTATCTCTCCACCCCGCTCTTCGCGGAATAAAAACGGTACAGGACCCGGGGCGGCAGGAAATACCTGCCGCCCCGGGTCCTGCGTGGGCCGGCGGCCCTCCGGTCATCGATCATTTGCTTTGCGCAGGAACCTTTCGGCGTCCACCGCAAAGCGCTCGTGGACGCCCTCGGCGATCTTTCCCGCCTCGTCGTATACGACTACCGAAAAGACCATGCGGCGGCGGTCGAGCTCCGTCAGCTCCGTTTCGCAGCGCACCCGGCGGCCCACCGGCGTCGCCGCGATGTGGGCGAAGTCCAGCTTTGTCCCCACGGTGCTCTGCCCCGGCTCCAGGAGCTCCGCTACGCTTTTCCACGCGGTCTCCTCCGCCAGGGCGACGAGCGCGGGCGTCGCGCAGACCGGCAGCTCGCCGCTGCCCATGGCCTTCGCCGTCATTGCCTCCGTGACGACGGTCTCCCTGCAGCCTCTGACACCGATTTTCAGCATCCCTGTCACCTCCGTGAAAACCCGGAACGGACACCCGGCCGCCGGGGCCGGGTATCCTCCCTCCCATATTATGCACGTCCCGGACGGCGCTTTCAAGAGTCCTTTTTCCCGCGGACCGGGCTCCCGGACGATTGACATTTTCCCCGTTTGCATTTACTCTGTATGTATGGAGAAAAAAGCACATCTGTGTAAAGGAGGAACGACCATGCTGAACTATTGGAACCGGCAGGACAACCCCGCGACCTTCGAGACCCTGGACGAGGTGCGCAAGCACGCCGTCGCCGCCACCAGCAAGCTCGCCTCGAACGAGCGCTTCCCCCAGATCCTGAACCCCGCGCTGGAGGACTTCCCCAAGGGCCTGGTGTACGTCTACCGCTCCCCGAACCTCTACGGCGGCGAGACCGGCGCCCGGAACAACACGTCCTTCATCGTGTTCCCGGACAAGCGCTTCGAGGGGAAGCGGGAAGCCCGGGCGTACCTGAAGAAGCTGGGGCTCATCAAACTGATCGACGAGGCCGTCGGCACCATCATCCTGATCCAGCCTGAAAAGGAGGAGGGCTACGGTGAGAGCGACCTGCAGCACTGCTACACCCTCGTGAACGCCCTCTTCAGCCAGAAGGCCTGGGTGGAGGTGGACGGCAAGCGCTGCGTGCCCGCGGAGGCCGAGTATTGCGGCGGCTACGGCAAGACCTATATGTTCGGCGTCGGCAAGGGCGCCACCTTCATGAACAACTATGTGGCCGGATCCAGGGACGAGCTGATCGGCCGGGCGGCCGGATACTTCACCTACGGCGGCGAGATGTGCGACGCGGTGAAGGTGAGCCAGTACGTCCCCGCCTTCATCGTCAACGGCTGCGGCGTCGCCGTACAGAAGTTCAGAAGGGCGAACAGGACGAACGCCTACTCTCTGTGCGGGGGCGTCTCTCATTTCTACAATCAGGCCCTGCCCCTGCGGCAGGTGCGCACGGCCCGGGACGAGAAGGGGGACGTCGGCGGCTGGATGGAAAAGGCCTACCGCAGCATGTTCATCTTCCTCCAGCGCTCCGCCAACGTGATGACCAGATACCTGGAGCCGAAGGTCACCGACAGCTATCAGGGCTACGTGTCCGCCCCGCCGATCGCCCGCTTCGCCCTCTCCGCCCGGAACCCCATCCTGAACGGCCGGACCGTGGTGGGCGACCTGGAGGTCATCCTCAAGCACGACAAGGACAGGTTCAGCGACGTGAAGAGCGACGCCAGCGCCATGCCCTTCTCCACCCCCGGCGACTATCTGGACTGCTGGTATGAGGTGCTGCCCCAGGCGGTGCTGAACAACACCGCTCCCGCGCACAGCGTGCCCCTGCTGCTGGCCAACCACGGCGGCGGCGACGACCATCTGATGTTCCTGGACGAGACCGGCCTGCTGCTCACCGCCGGGGAACAGGGCTTCGCCATCGTGGCCCCCATGCACAGCGGCATCACCTTCATCGCCGGCGAGGTCCTGCCCCGCCTGGTGGAATACATGCTGGAGACCTATCCCGCCCTGGATCCCGAGCGGGTGTGGGTCACCGGCTATTCCATGGGCGGCATGGCCACCTACAACTGCATCGCCAGCCGCCCGGACCTCTTCGCGGCGGCCTGCCCCATGGCCATGCCTCTGCAGCAGCTACCGGATACCACGGCGGCTCTCTACGAGAAGCTGGACCTGCCCGCCATGCTCATCACCTCCTCCTACGATTTCGCCGCCTGGGACGTGGAGCACAATCACCTGAACGACGGCGGCAACTTTTTCCTGCAGACCTATTGCGCCTTCAACGGCATCGCCCCGGTGAAGAGCTTCGACTACGAGGCCTGGCCCGTGATTGGGCGGCCCTTCGATTCCTTCCGGCTCACCACCGTCAACGGGGAATGGCGCAACGGGGAATGGCTCATCAACAACAAGCAGGGCGTTCCCATGATCGGCCTGAACGTGACGGAATACCTGCAGCACTCCCTCTGGCCGGGCTACGGCGACATCGCCTACAATTTCTTCAGGCACTATCGCCGTTCGAAGGAGACCGGGGAGATCGTCTACACGAAGTAAACGGCATCCGCAAAGAGTTATAGCTGAGATGGAAAATGGGCCGACGAGGGAAACCCCGTCGGCTCATTCTATTGCATTGGCGACTTTTTGGTATTTCGCGATCCGGTCAAATTGGAAAATGCTTCTTGAAATCATCAGCATTGTCTTGTAAACTGAGCTGGCACTTGCTGCAAGAAAAGAACGAATCGGGAGATGATACTGTGTCCGTTAAGCGAAGATTCGCTGTCGCCGCCTTGTCTCTGTGTCTGCTGCTGACGCTGTTTTCCACGTTTGCTCCTCCTGCCTGCGCTGCATACAATCCCTATCCTCCCATGCAGGACATCACAAATCCGCCCACCATCCCCTGCACTTACCGGGCCTGGGAGCTCGCCTATGAGCGGATGGGCGTCGCTCTGCCGAAATGGAGCAACGCCATCACATGGTTCGCCGGAGCGCAGAGAGACGGCCTCCATACCGGCTATGAGCCAAAGCCCAATTCCATCGTCGTCTATTGCGATAACTGGATCAAAGTGAATGGTACCTGGGAAGATTACGGCCACGTCGCCTACGTCACGGAAGTGAGCGGCAGCGTCATGTACGTGGCTGAGGGCGGAAGAATCGACCGTCCCGCGACCAACGGCCTTGAGGACCATGCGATCTCCGATACCGTTCCGGGTCAGGGCCGCGGCCACAATTTCAAGGAGACCGTGCTGGGGTATATCTATCTGGACGTCTGCGAGCACGACCCCAGCTATTCGAGCGCCTCCAACGGCGTCTGCAGGAAATGCTATGCCTGGAACCCGGCCTTTGTCACCACCGTGGAGAACTGCGACACCTGGCTGACCCTCAAGGGCTCGGAGGCCAAATCCATCCGCCCCGGCCCCTTCAACGACTGCGGGGAGGTTCGGAAGCTGGTCAGCGGCCAGAAGGTACACGCCGTGGCCGTTGTGCGAAACGGCAGAAACAGCGGGAACTGGTACAAACTGGACTGCGACGACAGCGGCAACGCCCTGGACGCCTATATATACGCAGACAACGTGAAAAAGACCACCGCGCCGCCCTATCAGATACGTTTCTACGGCCTTGGCAAGGACCACAAAAACGCCCAGTTCTCCGTGGGAGAGACCAACGCCATGCTGACGGGCATGCTGTCCGTTACCGGCAGCGCCTCCAATGCGGACGTGTCCCGGGTGGGCGTAATCCTGGCGGACGCCGCCGGGATCCAGCTGGCCGAAAAGTCGGAGCCCATCAGCACCTCCTACGACCCCATTTACATGTGGTTCGATGTGAACAGCGAGTTGGGCTGCATCCTCAGACCCGGCACCACCTATTATTATCTCTGCTACGCCGTGATCCGAGGCAACACCTTTTACAGCGAGGCCTGCCGCTTTACCACCGCCGGGATCTCCGCAGACGTGAATGTGAGCTTCTACGGCTTCGGGCAGTCCCATAAGTACGCGGCCTATTCCGTAGGGGAGACGAACGCCACCCTGACGGGGCTGCTTTCCGTCACCGGCGGGGCCTCCAACTCCAGCGTGACGGAGACAGGGATCATTTTCAGTGATGCCTCCGGCCAGCAGCTGGCTTCCAGGTCAGAGCCCATCAGCACCTCCTACGACCCCATCTATCTGTGGTACGACGTGGCGAGCGAATTGGGGCTGACCCTGTCCCCCGGAACCAATTACTATTATCAATACTATGCCGTGGTGAACGGGACGCGGTATTCCAGCGAACAGCAGCTATTCACCACTGCCGGAACCTCCCCCGATCCGACACCGGTGCAGGTGAACTTCCACAGCGCCGGCCAGTCCCACAAGTATGCGGTATACTCCGTGGGGGAGACTGACGCCACTCTCACCGCCCTCCTCTCCGTTTCCGGCAGTGCGACGAACGAAGACGTGACGGCGCTCGGCATGGAGCTGTATGACTCGCAGGATATGCTCCTGGATTCCGCCTCCTGGCCGGAAAGCTCCGGCTGCGACCCCATCTACGTCTGGATCAACCTCAACGACGAGCTTCACTATACCCTGGTCCCCGGCGCCGCGTACCGCTACCGGTTCTTTGCTGTGGTGGGCGGGGTTGCGTATTACAGCGATTACTATTCCTTCACCGCCGCCGACAGCACGCCCGCCGCCTCCGTGAGCTTCCATGACGTCGCCCTGAGCCACAAGTACGCCGCCTATGCCGTTGGGGCGAACGACGCCACCCTCACCGCCCTCCTCTCCGTTACCGGCAGCGCGACGAACGCGGATGTGACGGAGATCGGCATGGAGCTGTGCGACGCCGAGAACAACGTGCTTGCCTCAAACTCAGACGGCAGCAACACCGCCTACGATCCCATCTACGTGTGGTTCGGGGTGAACGAAGAGTTGGATTATACCCTGGTTCCCGACACCGTCTACCGCTACCGCTTCTTTGCCGTGGTGGGCGGGGTCGCATATTACAGCGATTACTATTCCTTCACCGCCGCAGCGGGCGGCTCCTCCGCCTCCGTCAGCTTCCACGACATTGGGCAGGATCATAAGTACGGGGAATATTACGTGGGCGAAACGGACGCCAACCTCACGGCCCTGCTCTCCGTCTCCGGCGGCGCGATCTCCCAGATCGGCGTGGAGCTGTACGACGCCTCCAGCATCCTGCTGGACTCCACCGTCTGGGACGAGACCTCCGCCTACGACCCCATCTACGTCTACGTCGCCGTGAACGACGAGCTGAACCGCACCCTCATTCCCGGAACGACCTATCATTACAAGTTCTTTGCCGTGGTGGACGGGGTCAGATATTTCAGCGACGTTCAGACCTTTGTCACCGCCGGCGACCTCCCCGCGCCCGGCCCCTGCTCCCTTGAGTCCGACAAGAATGAGTACGCCCGCCGGGAGACCGTGACCCTGAGCTTCGAGTCCGTCGGAGCCTCCTATTATACCGTGGAGATCTACCGGGAGGGCCTTCTGCTGGAATCGCTGAACACCGACGAGGGCGCCTACAGCCTGACCTGCCCCGGCCCGGGCGACTACTGCTCCTCTGTGATCGCGGTGAATGCCAGCGGACAGACCGCAAGCGACTGGGTGGGCTGGATCGTGCTGCCCGAGACGTATACCGTGTCCTACGACGCCAACGGCGGCGCAGCTGCGCCCGAGGCTCAGACGAAGACCGAGGAGGCCGACCTGACCCTGAGCAGCGCCGTGCCTACCCGCGAGGGCTATGCCTTCCTGGGCTGGGCGGAGAGCAGCGGCGCCGAGGAGGCCCAGTATCTGCCCGGCGGCAGCTTCACGGCGGATGCGGACACGGTCCTCTACGCGGTGTGGCGGCAGCAGACGGCCCTGAGCATCACCCGGCAGCCCCGGAATTTTGCGGGAGCTCTCGGCAGCAGGGCAACCTTCACCGTGGAGGCGGAGGGCGACGGGCTCAGCTATCAGTGGTACGTGAAGAACCGCACGGCCACGAAGTTTTCGAAATCCAGCATCACCGCAGCCACCTACACCGTGACCCTCACGGAAGCTAACAGCGGGCGGCAGCTCTACTGCGTGGTGAAGGACGCATTCGGCAACACCGCGCAGACGGACACCGTGACCATGACCGTCGCGACGCCGCTGTCCATCCTCACCCAGCCGGCGAACTACAGCGGCGCTGCGGGCAGCAGGGCTTCCTTCACCGTGGCAGCCGCGGGCGACGGGCTCAGCTATCAGTGGTACGTGAAGAACCGCACGGCCACGAAGTTTTCGAAATCCAGCATCACCGCAGCCACTTACAGCGTGACCCTCACGGAAGCTAACAGCGGGCGGC
>JAFXUU010000058.1 GCA_017524845.1 Oscillospiraceae bacterium | reverse complement strand
GGGTTCAGCGACGAAAAGGTCCGCGCCCTGCGGGCCGCCGCCGTGCGTTTGGAGGAGGCCGCCCGGGACCGGGACGAGGCCGCCGCCGCGGAAGCCGAAGCGCGGGCAGCGGCGGACGCCCTGCCTCCGGCGGCAAAGGAACGAAATCCCCGGCGGGGGCCGGTGCTCATTCTCTTCATCCTCGGTGTGCTGGGCCTGCTTCTGGGCTCCGCCGCCGGGATGGGGCTGCTCACGCTGCCCCTCACCTGCGTTTACGGTATCTTTGTCCTGGCCCTCGTCCTCCTTTTCTCCGCCTGCCTTCTCTTCGCCTCCGGGCGGAAAGCTGCCCGGGAAAAGGAAGCCGCGCAGGCCCATGAGCGGGAGCTGAAGGCCCAGGCGCTGGAGGCGGCGGAAGCCCGGCTCCGCGCCTGCCGGGAGGAGACGGAGGCCTGCGAAAAGGCCCAAAAGGAGGCCCTCGCCGCTCTGGGGAAGGGACCGGACGCTCAGCCGGAGGCGGAAGCCCTGGCGGCGGAAGCCCTGCTTATGGACCTGCGGGAAGCGAGGCTCAAGGCCGGGAGCGCCCGGGAGCTTTGGAGCAGTCTCTCCGCCGCGGCGGAGGAGGAGCCGGATCCCATCCCGGAGGACGCCCTGGAGGGAGAGACAAGGCTGGAAAAGGCCGCGGCGGAGGACTATCTCCGCCGGACGGAGGATCGGCTCCGGGAGGTCAGCCGGGATCTGGACCGGGGCGAAGGGGTGTTCGATCTGCTGGGAGACCCCCTGCTGCTGGCTACCGAGGAGGAAAACCTGGCCGCCGAGGTACGGCGCCTCCAGGGAGAATACGACGCCATCGAGCTGGCCGCCGACGCGCTGCGGGAGGCCAACACCCGGCTGCAGACCCTGTTCAGTCCCCTCATCAGCCGCCGGGCCGCGGCCCTCATGGCCCGGATGACGGACAGCGCCTACGCCGGGGTCTACTTCGACCGGGAGATGCGCTTCTCCGCCCAGCGCAGCGGGGACCTGGACGCCCACGCCCTGGAATATCTCAGCGAGGGCACCCGCAGCCAGCTGTATCTGGCGGTGCGCCTGGCCATCTGCGAGCTGGTGCTGCCGGCGGAGGAGCCCTGTCCCCTCATCCTGGACGACGTGCTGGCCGCCTTCGACGACCGCCGCGCGAAGGACACCCTCCGGCTTCTGAAGGAGCTGGGGGAGACCCGGCAGATCATCCTGCTCACCTGCCAGAGCCGGGAGGCCCGGCTGCTGGCCGAGCTTGCGGAAAAGGAGGCCTGACCATACCCGCCGCCATGATCCATCTGCTCACCGCCCGGGACTGGGACCCGAAGGGCGACGCCCGCTTTCTCCTGGGCTCCATCGCCCCGGACCACGCCTTCGACCGGGCGTATAAGGACGCCATCCACCTGCGCGACGCAGCGGACCGGCCCGCGGCCCTGAACGAGCTCCGCGCCCGGCTGGATCTTTCGGACGGCTACTGTCTGGGCTGGCTCCTGCATCTGTATACCGACCTCAAGTGGGACGGCAGCTTTTTTGCCGATTACCGGGCCGCCCACGAGGGAGAGGCCGACTGGTTCCGGGGCTACCACAGGGAGCTTCACGCCGCGGGTTACGCCCTTTACCACCGCTACGACTGGGCTGAACCGGTCTGCGCCGCCGTGCTGGCGGTGGACCTCGGCACCCTGCCCCCTTCCCTGCCCGGGGATCCGGCGCAGATCGAAACGTTCCGCACGATCCTCATGGAGAAGACGCGGGAGAGCGATCCGAACATCCGTTCCGAGGCCTTCCCGGCTGAGCTCGTGGAGCATTTCGCCATGGATACGGCGGCGGCGTTCCGCCGCTGGATGGAGGGCGGGGAATGAAGAAGCTCCTCACCGTGGCCGCCATGCGGAAAGCGGACGCGGACACCATCGCCGCCGGGATCCCGGGGCGGGAGCTCATGTCCCGGGCAGCCCGCGGCATCTTCGAGGCCTGGCCTTGGCAGGGTCCCGTGGCTGTCGTCTGCGGCAGCGGCAACAACGCCGGAGACGGCTACGCCCTCGCTCTCCTGCTCCGGGACGCGGGCATCCCCTGCAGCCTCTTCCGCCTGGGGGAGAAGTTCAGCGAGGACGGAAGATACTATTACGACCGCTGCCTCGCCGCGGGCATCCCCGACGGGCTGTGCACCGAAGACACGGACCTTTCCGGGTTCCGGGAGATCGTGGACTGCATCTTCGGCACGGGCTTTCGCGGCGCCCCGGAGGGCCCGGCCCGCAGCGTCATCGAGAAGATCAACGCTTCTTCCGCCAGTGTGATCGCCGCGGACATCCCCAGCGGGCTGGGGGGCGACAGCGGCATGGCGGAGGTCTGCGTCCGGGCGGACCTCACCGTGTCCATCGGCTGGATGCAGCCGGGGCACTGCCTCAACATGGCGAAGGACTGTGTGGGACGGCTGGTGAACGTGGATATCGGCATCCCCGCGCCGCAGACGTATCTGCGTCTGGCAGAGGCCGGTGATTTCCGGGAACTGCTGGGACCCAGAAAGCACTTTTCCAACAAGGGGGACTACGGCTACGCCGCCCTCCTGGGGGGCTGCCGCAGCTACACCGGCGCGGCGAAGCTGGCCTCGCTGAGCATGGCGGCCCTGCGCAGCGGCTGCGGCGTGGGGATGCTGGCGGTCCCGGCGTGCATCGCCGACGCCGTGACCCCGTATCTGCTGGAAAGCACGCTCGTCTCCCTGCCGGATCGGGAGGGCTTCATGGCCTTCGATCCCGAGGCCCTGGACCGGCTGCTGGGCAGAGCGAAGGTCCTGGCTATGGGCATGGGCTGGGGCATGGGGCCGGACAACGCCGCCATTCTGGAATACGTCCTCCGGCATTTCGAAGGCCCTCTGGTGCTGGACGCCGACGCCCTCAACACCCTGGCCGCTCTGGACCGGCGTCTGCTCCGGGAGACGAAGGCAAGGGCGATCCTCACTCCCCACCTCCGGGAATTCTGCCGCCTCGGCGGTCTCACGAAGGAGGAGGTGCTGGCTGCCCCGGCGGCAGCCGCGGAGGCCTATGCAAAGGAGACGGGGACGATCCTCCTGCTGAAGGGTCCCGCCACCCTGGTCACCGACGGAGCGGAGACCTGGCTCACGGACGCGGGCTGTCCCGGCATGGCCGCCGGGGGCAGCGGCGACGTGCTCACCGGCGTTCTGGCCGGGCTCCTGGGCTGGGCGGAGCCCACGGTGAAGACCGTCTGCTTCGGGGCCTTCCTGGCCGGGCGGGCGGGAGAAGCAGCCCAGGCGGAAATGGGAGACATCTCCATGACCGCCGGGGACACCGCAAGCAAAATACCGCAGGTATTGAAAGCCCTGCGAGAGAGAGAAGGAAGAAAGAAGATGGTATACTACAAGCGAATCCCCATGGAGACCCTGGTGAACACCCGGGATCTGGGCGGCTGGAGCTGCGGACCGGGCAAGGTGACGAAATACGGCGTGTTTATCCGCACGGACTGCCCCATCGGCATCTCGGAAAAGGACAAGAAGTTCCTGCTGGACCACGGCGTGACCCTGTCCATCGACCTGCGGGGCGTGGACGAGGTGGAGAGCCAGCCCAGCGGCATGAAGGACGTGCCGGGCCACACCTACATCCACTGCCCCATCAGCGAGGAGCACCGCATCATCAAATCCAACGACGGGGAAAAGAAGGCTGCGCCTCCTCCCCCGCCCCGGGAGCTGCCCAAGGACTTCAATTTCGGCGACACCTACGTGGAAATGCTGGAGACGGGCAAGCCCTGGGCCAAAAAGGTCTTTGAGCTCTGCGCCAACTGGGAAGGCACCGTGATGTTCCACTGCTTCATCGGCAAGGACCGGGCGGGCACCATCGCCGCCCTGCTCCTGGGAGCCGCGGGGGTCTGCGACACGGACATCATGATGGACTACAGCGCATCCATGAGCTGCCTGCGGCCCAAATACAACAAGATGGGTTCCGATTTCCTGCCCAAGAAGGGCGGACGGCCCGATTTCAGCTGGGGCTTCTTCGGCTCCGTGCCGGAGACCATGGAGACCGCCCTGTGCCACCTCAGCGAGAAATACGGCGGCGTGGTGGGATATCTGAAGGACGCCGGGGTCAGCGACGAGAGCATCGCGAAGCTCCGGGCCAAGTTCGTGGAGGACGCGGAATACTGATAAGGCAAAGCGGGCGGGACCGGATCGGTCCCGCCCGCTGTCTTGCCGGCCTGCTCAGCCGTTCATCTTTTTCTTGTAGTTCTTCATCACCAGCTGGAGGGCAATGGTGATGGCGGCGGTGATCGCGCCCATGACGAAGGTCATGGCGTATTTCCCGGTGGACTTCACCAGGGCGTTGGAAATGGAATTGAAGATGATGGAGCTGAAGCCCAAGCTCAGCATGGCGACGCCGTAGTTGGTGCCCGTGTATTTCGCCCCGAAGAAGTCGGTGGTGGTGGCGGGATTGATGGCGCTGGGGCCGCCGAAGGCGAAGGCCGTGATCAGCACCACCACGATGTAGGCGTAGCTGCCCATGAACATCAGCAGCAGGGCGCAGACGATGGTGACGACGCAGAGGATGACGACCGTCTCCACCCTCCCCAGCTTATCCGAAAGGGCGGACATGACGAAGCGGCCCGCGGCGTTGAACACGCCGGTGAGGGACACGCAGGTGAGGGCCAGGGCGCTGCTGAGGCCCCGC
>JAFXUU010000007.1 GCA_017524845.1 Oscillospiraceae bacterium | reverse complement strand
CGGCATCAGCCGCGCTTTCCACTACGCCCGCTGCAAGGTCTACAAGTGCGGCATGTTCGGCGCGGCGGACCACGTGCCTCAGGGCGAGATCACCTGGGCCACGCCCGACGGGCGCAAGGCCGGCACCCCCATCGCCGACGCCATGAGCCCCGTCCAGGGCCGCGACACCAACGGCCCCACCTCCGTCTTCCTCTCCTCCTGCTGCTTCGATCACACCCGTTATCTGGACGGCATGGCGGTGAATCTGAAGATCCATCCCACCTCTCTGAACAGCAACGCGGGCATTGACAAACTGGAGGATATGACCAAGACCTACTTTGAGGACGGCGGCATGGAGGTCCAGTACAACGTGGTGGACGCCAAGACCCTGCGGGACGCCCAGCAGCATCCCGACCAGTATCACAACCTGGTGGTGCGCATCGCGGGCTACAGCGCCTATTTCGTGGACATGACCGAGGCCATGCAGAACGACGTCATCTCCCGCGCCGAGCACAGCTTCTGAGTTCCGGGTAATCAATTCGAGGGCCCCCTGCTCCGGCAGGGGGCCCTCAGCGTGTCGACAAAGTGTCGACATGCTGAGGGCAAAATCAGAAACGACATTTGAGCTTCCGCCGCATCATAAGAATAAGCCGGAGGTGACGGCTGTGGAAGAAGCGGAACGGGAGCTCCTCTGCGCGCTTTTCCGACGTCTGCGGGCAGCGGGCTGTCTGAGCCGGGAGCGCTTCGAGCGGGCGGAGGCCCTGGCAAGGCGTCTGCCGGAAATCGGCCATTTCCTGGACGGAGAGCGCCTGCGGGAGTCTTCGGATGGACCTGGGTGAGTTGCGGGAAGCGATCCGCAGGGGAAGGAGCGTTTTCGACCTGCCACTGCGGGTGACGTTTTACGCCCGGGTATCCACGGACAAGGAGGAGCAGCAGAGCAGCCTGGAAAACCAGGTACGCTATTACCGGGACTTCATCCGAAGGATCGAAAGCTGGCAGTACGTGGAGGGCTATGTGGACGAGGGGATCAGCGGCGCGGAGGCGGGAAAGCGGGAGAGCTTCCTCCGCATGATCCGGGACGCGGAAGCGGGTTGTTTTGATTTCATCGTTACGAAGGAGATCTCCCGCTTTTCCCGCTCTACCCTGGACAGCATCCTCTATACCCGGCGTCTCCTGGACTGCGGGGTGGGGGTGCTGTTTCAGAACGACGGGATCAACACCCTGGACGGGGACAGCGAGTTTCGGCTGGTGATCATGGCGGGCGTCGCCCAGGACGAGCTGCGCAAGCTGTCGGAGCGTCTGAAATTCGGCTTTCGGGAGTCGATCCGCCAAGGCCGCGTGCTGGGGAACGACCGGCTGTGGGGTTATGAGAAAAAGGACGGTGTACTGTCCGTCAACGAAGGGGAGGCGGAGCTGGTGCGCCGGGTCTTCCAGCTTTATGCCGAGGGAGAGCTGGGGATTCGGCGGCTCTCCCGCCGTCTGTACGACGAGGGCTTCCGGGGGAGGGACGGCGGTCCCCTCAGTCAGTCCACCCTGCGGAGCATTCTGAAAAACCCGAAATACAAGGGCTGGTACTGCGGTGGGAAGAGCCGGTCTGCGGATTACCGAACGAAGAAAAAGGAATCGATCCCCGAGGAAGCGTGGGTGTGCTATCCTTCTCCGGACGTGCCCGCCGTCGTTTCGGAGGAGCTGTGGGACCGGGCGAACGCCATCTACCGCCTGCGGTCCCGGAAGGGGAGCGCGGAACCGCCGCCGGGCCGCTACCCGTACAGCGGGAAGGTCATTTGCGGCGTGCACGGGGAATGCTGTCACCGGCGGCGGCTGATAAGCGCCGGGGGTGAGACGGAAAGCTGGAGCTGCCGGGTCTACCGGGAGAAGGGACGCGCCGGCTGCGGACTGCCCTCTGTCCGCAGCCTGGAGCTGAACGCCGCTGTGACGGAGCTCCTTCGCCGCTGCTGCGACCGGGATGCGCTGATCGCTTTGGCGCTTCGGATCCTGTCCGCCGCCGCGGAAACGGGGGAGGCGGCCCGGGCGGAGGAGCGGGAGCTGAAGGCTCTGCACGCCAGACGGGAAAGGCTCCTGGAGCTGCGGCTGGAAGGGGCGCTGACGCCGGAGGAGTTCCGCCGGAGGCACGAAGCCCTGGCGGAGCGCCTTTCCGCCGCGGAACAGGCGCGGGAAGCCCGGCGGGCGGAAGAAAAGGAAAGCGCTCCGTCCGGCGGGACGGAGCGGCTGCGGAAGGAATTGGAAAGGGAACTGTCCTTTGAAAAAAACGTCCATACAGACGTGGCGGCCGCTCTTCTGGAGCGGGTCACGATCCTGCCGGACAGCGCGGGGCGGGAGCTGCATCTTTCCCTGCGCTTCCGGGGCGGGAAGACAGCGGAGCTGCGATGCCGCCGGGAAAAGGCTTCCCTTTGCTTTCTCCCTTCTTTATAATGTGCGCCACCAGCCGCAGATTGTGCTCGATGAGGACGGCGCGGGCCTCCTCGTCCCCCTGGGCGGCCAGGGCCAGGCAGCGCTTTTCCTCCGCGGCGCTCAGGGGCCGGGGGAAGGAACCGCTTCCCCCTTCCAGGCGGAGGCTGAGGAAAGCGGCGTTCAGCAGCAGTGAAAGCATGGGACCAAGCATAGTGCGCTCCTTTCCGCGGGGCGGGATCGCCCCTCGCCCATTAAGCCTATTGAGGGAGCGCGGGGGCCTATTCCGCCGCAGTTCGTCCCAAATGTAAACAACGCGTAAAGCTTCCGTCGGTGTCGGTTTCTCCTGTGAAACGGGACAGACATAGGGTGAGAAGACAGCCCTCCGGTCCCTGGGGGAAGTGGAAACGGACGCCGTCCCCCTCCGGCAGAAGATCGTCGCCCCGGAAGGCGGCGTGGAATTGCTCGCCGGCAAAGATCCCGACGCCGCGGAGCTTTGCCCAGGCCTCCTGCATGGTCCACAGGCGAATGGCCCGCGCGGTGTTCTCTGCGGGAGCGGCCCCGATCCAGGCGCGCTCCTCGCCGTTGAAGCGGCGGGTCAGCAGACGGGGGGAGACGGGGCGGAGTGCCTGAAGGTCGATCCCCACGGGGACCGCGGCGGCGGCAGCGGCGGCGTAGGAGCCGGAATGACTGAGGGATACGAAGACGGAGCTGCCGGGGACGAAGGGCTTTCCCCGCCCGTCCTCCTCCAGAAGAAAGGCGGAGGGCTCCAGCCCGCTCACGGTGCACCAGGCCGTCCGGCAAAGCAGCTGCGCAGAAAGGGAAGCGGCCAGACGCTCTTTGCCCAGCCGCCTCAGCCGCGCGGCGCGCTTCTCTCCGCAGGCAGCGAGAAGCTCATCACAGCCTTCGGAATACGGGGCCGCAAGTTCCCAGTAAAAAGCAAGCTCCATCGCAGTCATCCTCACCCCGGGCTTCGGATATGCCGAAATGCCGATCCTCCCGGCTTTTTTGACCTTATATGGGAAATAAAGTATGGACAAAACGGGGAAAATGGGATATTATAATTCAGTGACACGTTCAGACTATAGAAAAGGAACGCATTTGTCAAGAAGGAAGCAAGCATGAAAAGAGCAGCAGTCTGGCTGACGGTGATTGTGTCAGTCCTGTGTCTCGCCGCCTGCACGAAGCGCGGCTCCGGCGTGACGACCCCCGGCAATTTCGATACTCCGACGCCCTACGTGCCCCATATGAGCGCAGACGCGGCAGACGCAGGCGCAGAATACGCTGGACAGCTCTGCGCCTACGCATGGCTGGACACCTACGATATGAGCTATTATCTCCTGGCGGAAGACGGGAGCTACCGTCATTTCAAGGACGCTGCGCTGGAGGAATCCCTGGGGACGGGCACCTGGCAGCTGCTGAAGGACAGCCAGGGCTATATGACCCTGCATATGGCGCCGGAGGGCGGAAAGGCTTTCGACCTGTACGATATGGAGCTCTACGACGAGAGCATCTATGCCCGGGGCCTGGAGGATTATGCCTATATCTGGCTGCTCTGCAATCCTGCGACGGAGTGAATAAACGGAAAAACGCAGCCGGGTCTCCCGGCTGCGTTTTCTGTTTCGGGCGGCTCACGCCTTCGGCAGCTTTTCCAGGGGCTTCTGGAGAAGGAAGCAGATCACCACGGCGAGGACCAGATTGACCAGCATATAGCTGCCGTTGTACACGGCGGAATACAGGGCGGGGTTGGAGTAAGTCGTTCCGGCGAAGACCTCCGGCTCCAGGATCTTGTAGATCGTGACGCCGCTGATGAAGTGGATGATAAAGCGGCAGACGCTGCCTGCGACGGCCCCCAGGGGAAGGCCGAATCTGTGCTTCCGCACGAGGCCGCCGAGACCCACGGCGGCGTAGGCGATGGAATAGTCCAGCAGGATGGACTGCCAGCCCCAGGCGAAGCCCCCGGCGAAGAAGCACTTGATGGTGCCGAAAACGAGGCCGGCGGCCACGCCCCAGCCCGCGCCGCGCCGCCAGGCGTAGACCAGCAGGGGGACCATCACCACGTCGATGGAGCCGCCCTCCGGCCAGATCTTGAACTTGATGAAGCTGAGCGCGTAGGCCATAGCGATGCAGACGGCTCCCTCTACCACGGTAAGCAGCTTTTGATGCTCTTTCATACGTACCTCCGAAAAGAAAATCGCGCCCGGACATGCGGACGCGAAAACGCCTGGCCTTAAGGCCGCATTCCTACGCCGGCATTATCCGGATCAGGTTCCAGGGTTCGGAGCGAAGGCTCCGTCTCAGCCGCAAGCAGCACCCCTTTGAAATTAAGCCTATTGTAACCGCCGAAGCCCGCCTTGTCAAGGGGTATCCCTCCTTGTCCGCGGGCTTCTTCCGGGGCGGACCGCCTCGAATATATGGAATGGGAGTGGAATACATGAGCACGGTTCCGGAAAGACTTGCACGTCTCCGGCAGGAGATGAAGACCAGGGGCATCGACGTTTACGTGGTCCCTACGGCGGATTACCACGGTTCCGAATACGTGGGCGAGCACTTCAAGGCCCGGCAGTACGCGACCGGCTTCACCGGCTCCGCAGGTACGGCGGTGATCACGGCCTCGGAGGCCGGGCTGTGGACGGACGGACGGTATTTCATCCAGGCGGAGGCCCAGCTGGCGGGTTCCGGCGTCACCCTCTACCGCATGGGGGAAGAAGGCGTGCCCGAGCTGCGGGACTTCGCCGCCGAAAAGCTGCCGGAGGGCGGCTGCCTCGGCTTCGACGGACGCACTGTGAGCGGAACGGAGGGGCGCGCCTTCCGCGAGCTGGCCGAAGGGAAAAAAGGCCGCCTCGCCGTGGACGAGGACCTGGTGGGGCTCATCTGGGAGGACCGGCCGTCCCTGCCCTCCGGAAAGGTATGGCGCTACGGCGTGGAATACGCGGGCAGGACCGTGGGGGAGAAGCTGGCGGACGTGCGCCGGGAGATGGAAAAGGCCGGAGCCGACCGGCACGTTCTCACATCGCTCTATGACATTGCCTGGCTCCTGAACGTGCGGGGCAGCGACATCGCCTTCGTTCCCGTGGTGCTCAGCTACCTGGCCCTGACAAAGGAGGACTGCGTCTGGTTCGTTCGGAATGACGCCGTACCGGAGGATCTGGCGCGGGAGCTGGCGGAAACCGGGGTGGCGATCCGGCCCTACGATGATATCTACGCTTACATGAGCGGCATCCGTCCCGGGGAAAAGGTGATGATGGACGCCGGCAGCGTCAATTACCGGCTATGCACCTCCCTGCCCGCGGGGGCGATCCTGCTGGATCGGGCGAATCCCAGCGCCCTGATGAAGGCCGTGAAGAACGAAACGGAGCTGGCCGCCACCCGCAGCGCCCACCTGAAGGACGCCGCGGTGATGTGCAGATTCATATACTGGCTGAAGAAGAACGTGGGGAAAATCCCCATGACGGAGATCTCCGTATCCGACCACCTGGCGGCGCTGGCGGCGCAGCAGCCGGGCTTTCTGGACCTGAGCTTCGGTACCATCTGCGGCTACGGGCCCCACGGGGCCATCATCCATTACGGGGCCACACCGGAGTCGGACGCGCCCCTCCGGCCGGAGGGTCTGCTGCTGGTGGATTCCGGCCGCCACTATCTGGAGGGGACCACGGATATCACCCGCACCATCGCCCTCGGACCGGTGACGGCGGAGATGAAGGCGGACTTTACCCGCGTGGCGCGTGCGAACCTCAATCTGCTCTATGCCCGCTTCCTTTACGGCTGCAGCGGCATGAATCTGGATATCCTGGCCCGGGAGCCCTTCTGGGAGGTCGGCGCGGATTACAAGCACGGCACGGGCCTCGGCATCGGCCACGTGCTGAACGTCCACGAGGGCCCCAACGGCTTCCGCTGGCGCCGCTCCCCCGACCGAACCGAGCACGCCGTGCTGGAGGAGGGGATGATCACCTCCGACGAGCCGGGGATCTATCTGGAGGGGAAGTACGGCGTCCGCCTGGAGAACGAGATCCTCTGCCGCAGGGGCGAGAAGAACGAATACGGCCAGTTTATGTACTTCGAGAACCTGACCCTCGTGCCCTTCGACCTGGACGCCATCGATCCCGCGCAGATGGACGACCGTGAAAAGCAGCGCCTCAACGATTTCCACCGGGAGGTCATTGAGAAGGTGGCACCGCTGCTGACGGAGGAAGAGGCTGCCTGGCTCCGGGAGGCGACCCGCCCAATCTGAAAGACAGAAACGGATCCGGCGATCCCCGGGATCGGGGAAGCGCCGGATCTGATTATTTACCGGTCCAGAAAGACCCGGGAGCAGAAGGTAGGCTCCCCGGTGGCTCCGTGGAGACCGAGAACGGAGGAAAAGCCCTCCTCGTCCTTCCGCAGCAGGGAGACCTCCTCAAAGCAGCGGAGCTCGCCCACGAAATACAGCTCCAGCCGCCGCAGGGCCCCCGGGGGAAGGGTGTTCTCTCCGCAGAGCTGATCGTAGATCATGTCCCCGTAGCGGGCGTTGTTCACGTGCCCCAGAGCGTCCAGCCAGCTGGGGCGCACCTGCTGCCGCCCCGTCTCCCGGTATCCCTGGGGATCCGCCGTCATGCGGCTGTCCGCCTGCAGCAGGATCTCTCCCACCGGCAGGGTATAACGCTCGAGAAAGGCCCGGTCCCGGATGATCTTCCGGGCGCCCAGATCGATGAGCCCGGAGAAAAAGGAGGCGGCGACGGCCCGGCTCCCGTCTTCATGGCAGAGCTCCAGCTCCCGGCGGAACAGGGGGCCCTTCCGGCCGGAATACCAGGTGCGCCCCAGCAGCACCTCGCCCGGCGCAACGTCGTCCTGCACCTCTGTGCAGAGGGAGAGGAAAAGCCAGCTGCAGTTTTGCTCCCGCACCAGGCGGGGGTTGTCCATGGCGATATCCAGAAGATGCTCCTCCAGCATGGTCTCCATGATCCGCAGCAAACCCGCGATGTGAACGTCCCGCCGCTCGTTGATCATGGAGGTGTCCACCAGCGCCCGATATACCATGCTCTTTTCGTCCGTCATAGCCTTCGCTCTCCTTTCGGCTTCGAGGTTCCGTTATTATGGTGATCGCGTGAATTCATTATAGCCGCCGGGGGCAGAAAGCGCAAGTGTCCGCGTATTTCCCGGGAAAGCAGAAAACAGTTGAAAAGCAGTGAGCGGTATAGTATGATATTGAAAATGAATAAGAGCAGGAGGTAAGCATATGATCCCTTATTCCGATGATGAGCTGAAGGTCATTGGCGAGCATATCAATACCAAGTCCTTCGGCGGCCGATTCACCTTCAAGACACCCAAGTACAACACGCCCATCACCCCCAAGGAGAACGTGGCCCTCTGCGTGAAGCGGGAGAAGCCGCTCTGGTTTCCCTCCTCCTCCGATTTCCTGAACATCGAGTCCAGGACGAACCTCGACCATGTGGCCCGGGCGGAGGTTATGGACATGGGCCCGCCCTACAACGACGAGGATAAGGGCGGCAAGGATCTCTTCGGCGTGGAATGGGTCTACGTGCCCACCGTGGGCGGCAGCATGGTGCAGCCCGGCAACCCGATCCTGGAGGACGTGAACGACTGGCCGGAGATCATCAAGTTCCCGGACATCGACGCGCTGAACTGGGAGGAGTGCAGAGAGCTCAATTCCTGCATGAATGAGACCACCCGCAGCTTTTACGTTACCTTCCAGAATGGGATCTTCGAGCGGCTCATCAGCTTCATGGATTTTGAAGGCGCCGCTCTGGCCCTGATCGACGACGATCAGAAGGACGCGGTCCACGCCCTGTTTTCCAAGCTCGTCGACATGTACAAGTCCCTGATCGACCATTATCTGGATATCCTGAATCTGGACGGCGTGCTGTTCCACGACGACTGGGGTTCCCAGCGCGCCCCCTTCTTCTCCCTGGACGTGTGCATGGAGATGGTGGCCCCCTATCTCAAGCAGATCGCCGACTATTGCCATGAAAAGGGAATGTGGTTCCAGCAGCATTCCTGCGGCAAGAACGAGCTGCTCGTGCCCGCCATGGTCTACGCGGGCGTGGATATGTGGCAGCCCCAGACGATGAACGACGTGGAAATGCTCCGCGAGAAATACGGCGACAAGATCATGTTTTCCATCGCTCCGCCCTCCGTACCCAGAGACGCCTCTGACGAAGTCATTGAAAAGACGGCAAAAGAATTTGTGGACAAATATGCGCCTACGTTTGCGGAAAAGCCCTTCATGGTGAGTACCTTCTTCGCCGATCCCCGCTTCACCCAGGCGATCTACAAATACAGCCGCATCGCCCTGAGCTGACATACAAGGAACGACGGGGCGCCTGCAGAGCGGTGCTTTGCGGGCGCCCCTCCGATTTTGCGAATGAAGAAGCTGACATTGACGATGGCGCTCCTGCTCCTGGCCAGCCTCCTTCCGGTCCGGGCAGCCGACGCTTCGGGCGTCTGCGGGGAGGCCCTCACCTGGACTCTGGCGGAAGGGACTTTGACCCTGTCCGGCCAGGGGAGCATGGACTGGTACGACATGGGCGCCGCTCCCTGGTACCCTTATCGGGAGGAGATCCGCTCCCTCGTTGTGGAGGAGGGCGTGACCGCCCTGAGCTACTGCGCCTTTTTCTACCTCACGGAGCTGCGCAGCGCGTCCCTTCCGGCGTCGCTGGTCAGCATCGGGGATATGGGCTTCTATTCCTGCAGCGCCCTGCCGGAGCTGGAGCTCCCGTCCGGCGTTCTGGAGCTCGGGGAGGACGTGTTCTACGGCTGCCGCGGCATGTCCGCCGTCCGGGTCGACGGGGCGAATCCCCGCTACCGGGACGACGACGGCGTGCTCTTCTGCGGCGCGGAGCTCGTCTTCTATCCCCCCGCAAGACCCGGGACCCGGTATGAGATCCCCGCCGGGACGGAGAAGGTGGGCGTCTGCGCCTTTTCTTATTCGCAGCTGGAGGAGGTGCGCATCCCTTCCAGCGTGTACAGCTTTCATTTCACCGCCCTATCCGACTGCTACGCCCTTCGTTCGGTAGAGACGGAAGGCTGGTATTACACGGCCAGGGACGGGGTGCTGTTCAGCGGAAGCATGAAGACGCTTATCTGCTACCCGGCCCGGAAGACAGGCGGGGAATACCGGGTACCTGCCTCGGTGGAAACGGTGGTGAACCGCGCCTTCGCCTGGAACCCCTGGCTGCAGCGGGTGGAGTTCCCCGGAAGCCTCTCGGAGATGGGGAGCCTCGCCTTCGTCGGCTGCACGGCCCTGCGGCGGGTGGTCTTTTACGGAGACGCGCCTTCTGCCCTGGGTTACCGCCCCCTCATGCCGGAAGCAAAGCTGTTTTACCTTCCGGAGAAGGCTGGATGGCAGGAAGCGGACACCGAAGAGTGGGACGCCGGGACATTGGCGGCCTGGACGAAGGAAACGAATCTCCTGGCCCCCCGTGGGCGGCTGACGCAGTAATACGAATCCCGGACAAGGAATTGCGAGAATGATTTGTGTCAGCCGAGGCGAAGGACGGCGCAGATCAGTCCGCGAAGGCAGTTATTCTTTAAGTTGGAAAGGAGGGACAAGCGTGAGCAGACAGAGAACGGTGATGGCGTGGAATGAGGATTACTGCATCCACTGCCATGGCTGCACCTCCTCCTGCGTCCGGGGTGCGCTGACGGTGAACCACACCTATGGCGGCCTGGATTACGATATCCGCAAATGCATTCGCTGCGGGAACTGTCTCCGCGCCTGTCCCACGGGTGCCCTCCACACGGAACCGGCCCCGGAGTCATGACTTAAAGACACGCCCGAAGGACTTTGCCTTCGGGCGCTATTGTATTTGCGCCCTGCCTCTGCTATACTGAGAGCAGAGAAATCAAAAAGACCGAAAGGAGCATACAGCATGGGAAAATACGATGATCTGATCTTCAAGATCCCGCAGGAATTCCACTCCTGGTACGGCTTCGTCGCGCCCCGGGGATTCTTCCGGGGAACGACGATGATGGAGAAGGCCCGCGTCTATATGGACTGGACCGCCGTCAACAAGCCCCTGCCCATGGAGGTTCCCCACACCCACCACTGCGCCGACGAATACCTGGTGTTCACCAACGCGGACATGGCGAATTTCTTTGAGTTCGACGCGGAGATCGACGTCTGGCTGGGAGAGGACCCGGAGAATCTGGAGATGTTCACCATCACCCAGCCCACGATCATCCGCGTTCCGCCGAAACTCTACCACTGTCCCGTGAACTTCCGGAAGATCAATCCGGAGAAGCCCATCGTGTTCTCCGCCGTGTATCTGGACGGCGACTGGTCCAAGATCAACCGCCGGGTCAACGAGCAGGGCAGGGAGGAGTTCACCTACGACGGGGCCGGCATCCGCCGCTGTGTGATGGACCGTTCCAAGGAGTGCATCTACTGCGGCAAGTGCTTCTCCAAGGCCATGAAGGACTTTGAGGCCAAGGACGAGACGGAGAAGAAGGAGGCCGCGCCTCCCCAGCAGAACATGCTGGCGGCCTACTATGAGATGGCAAAGAAGCCCCGTACCGGGAAATACGACAAATACGTCTACCCCTACAAGCCCGACGTGCACACCGACAGCCGATTCGTGAGCCCCCGCGGCGGTTTCCGCGGCACGGACGAGATGGAGGAGAGCCGCCTGTGGTACCTCTACAACATCGTGCAGAAGGAGTGCACCATCGGCGAAGCCCACATGCACCATGCCGTGGAGGAATACCTGTTCTTCACCGGCGCGGACATCTCCCACTTCTTTGAGTTCGACGCGGAGATCGAGATCTCCCTGGGTCCCGATCCGGAGCATCTGGAGACCTATACCATCACGGAGCCCACGGTGGTGCGCGTGCCCGCCGGCCTGTGGCACGGCCCGGTGGTCGTCAAGCGCCTGGGCGCGCCCATCAACTTCGAGCCCTTCTATCCCAACGGACAGTACGGCAAGGTCGTCTATCGGGACGGGAAGTACATTTACGACGGTGGGGATCTCCCCAAAAAGTAAAGAGCCAAAAAGAGCCAATGGAACAGGGCCTGACCGGCATCGCCGGTCAGGCCCTGTTTGTCGATGTGCATCAGAAGCCGTACATGTCCATGAAGTAGACGATGATCTTCACCGCCTGGGCGCGGGTCGCTCCGGCCCTGGGGGCCAGGGTGCCGTCCGGGAAGCCGTTGACGATGTGGTGCTCTACGGCCCAGCCCATGGAGGTACGGGCATAGGCGGAGGTGCTCGCACCGTCGCTGAAGGCGGCAAGGTCTGCGCTGCCGGAGGTATCCAGCCCGCTGATGGTGACAAAGCGGTGCAGGATCGTCACCAGCTGCTGCCGCTCGATGGGCTCGTCGCCCGCAAAGGCGCCGGTGTCCGTACCGGTGATGATGCCGAAGTCACCGGACCAGCGGGCCACCGCCGCGTAGGGAGTCTCGTCCGTGATATCCGTGAAAGCGAAGCCGCCGTCGATGACGGTGTCGCCCTCCAGGCAGAGCTGCAGGTTGGCCAGCATGGTCACGAAGTCAGCCCGGGTCATGGGCGCCTGGGGATCGAAACGCTCGCCCTCACCCGCGATGATGCCGCGGATCAGCGCCTCCTTCACAGAGGGGGCGAACCAGTCTGCGTCGCTGACATCGGCAAAGCTGTGGAGCCGGGTATCGAATTCCAGGATCGCGCCGGTAAGGGAATCCGCGGCCACCAGGGTCGTCCCCTTAAGGAGCAGGCTGCGGGGCGCGGTAAGCTGGGGAAGGGTGGAGGAGGACCTGACCAGCGTGCTGACCCGTCCGTCCTTCAGGCGGCGGATGGCGGCGTTGCCCGTATCGGCGACGTACACCGTGCCGTCCTCAGCCACGGCGATCCCCTGGGGATGCTCGAAGAGGGCTTCGGCGGCGGGTCCGTCGGAATAGCCGCAGCCGTAAACGCCGTATTCGTCCGGCTGACCGCCGTCTCCGGCCAGGACCTCCAGATTGCCGTTCGTCAGGCGCAGGATGCGGCTCCGGCCCGTTTCGGCGATGTAGAGGGAGCCGCCAAACCAGCAGAGGCCCGTGGGCTCGGAGAGGCCCCGGAGTACGGTGCTGACGTCCCCGGAGGTGTTCAGGTAGCGGATCGCGCCGTTGCCCGTGTCGGCGATGTAGAGGCAGCCGCTGTCGTCCGTGGCGAGACCGGTGGGATGGGAGAACTCGGCGTTGAGGCAGAAGCCGTCCACCAGGCCGGCCTCGCCGCTGCCGGCCGCCGTTTCCACTGTCTTATCGCCGAAATAGCGCACGACGTTGGCGCTGGCGTCCGTGACGGCCCAGCCGCCCACGAAGGGGGAGATGGCCCAGGGCTCCATGAACCGGGCCTTTGCAAGCTCGCCGTCGTAATAGTCGGCGATGACGATGCCGCGGATGTCCGTATAGGTCCGGTCGCCGGCGTATACGCGGGTACCGGAGGCGTCCACGCGCCAGATGACCTTGTTGTAGGTATCGGCGGCATAGTAGGCGTCGCCGTCGGCGGCGATGCCGGAGATCATGCCCTCCTCAAAATCGGGCGCTTCGCCCGCGGCCATAGCCGCGGTGCTGAGCAGGATGGCGATCAGGAGCACGAACGGGATCAAACGTTTCATTTTTCGTCTTCCTTTCTTACTTGTCCGACGCGTCCGGCGTCAGCATCAGAGGTCTGACCCGGCGCTGGGCAGAATGGGAGCGTCGTCGTAAAGCACGTATGCTTGACCGGCATAGGTATCATTGGCGTCATCGTTAAGAGTGCGCCAGTCGTGGGCGTAAGCCTGGGGAATGTTGTTATATAAGTCGCTGTCGCATTGATCGAAGGCTTCGGCGCCGATTGGCGGCAGCCAGCAGCGTGTCGGCGATCCGTTTGACAAGAGGCGGAATTCTCATGGCGTATCCCTGCGTCCGGTCGTTAAAGCTTCTTTCTCCACTTTGCGTAGAGGACGAGATTGTCAGTGACCGGCATACTGTCGATCAGGAAGGCGTATTCCGTGTATAAAGAGTCATCTGTATACCATCCGGCAAAGATGTATTCGCCGCTGCCGTCTTCGGGATCCTCCACATTGACGTAGGAATAAGCCGTCACGCGTATTGCCATGTAATCCTCAACGCTGACGTTCGGGTCTGTATCCAAAACGAATTCGACGCTGAAACCCGCCTGGGAGGCATAGCCGGAATACTGGTGGTTGTCCCAGGAGTAATTCGTGTTCTCCTCCCAATCGGTCCTTTTCTCCACCGGATAGACGATGTGGAAGTCAGAACTGCATTCGTCGAAGACGCCATCGCCCCAGGTCGTCGGGGGAGCACCCTGGAAGATGGCGTACACCAGGTTCGTGCAGCTTTTGAAAGCCTGGTCGTCGATCCAGGTCACACCGGCAGGAATGGTGATTCTCTCCAGTGCGGCGCATTCGCTGAAAGCGCCGCCGTAGATGGTATCTGTGCCGGTTCCGATGGTCACGGATTTCAGGTTTTCGCAGCCGGCAAAGGCATTGCCGTTGATGGAGGTCACGTTGTCGGGGATCGTGATGCTCTCCAGGGAAGTGCATCCCTGGAAGGCGTACCGGGGAAGGGTTTCAAAGCCGCTGCCCAACTGTGCGCTCACAAGATTCGCGCAGCCCATAAAGACTTCCTCACCGAGGTCTGTCACGGAATCGGGAATCTCGATGCTCGTCAGTGCGGTACATGAGTTGAAAGCGCCGCTGCTGATGTAGATCACTGTGTCGGGGATCGTGATGCTCTCCAGAGAGGAGCATTCCACGAAGGCTTGCGCTGGAATGTCTTTTATGCCGCTGCCCAAGGTTACGTTCACGAGACTCGTGCAGTTCCCAAAGACTCCGCTGCCGAGCTCCGTTACGGAACCGGGAATCTCGATGCTCTTCAGAGCGGTGCACATGTCGAAAGCATTATATCCAATGCTATTCAGGCCGCTGCCTAAGCTGACGGTTTCAAGGGCGGTGCAGTTGCTGAAGGCGGCACTGCCAATGCCGGTGATGCTGTCCTCCACCGTTACGGAGAGGATCCGATCGGCTTTGGTTGACCAGGGAGTTTCGTTATCGTAATTCGGCGTTACCCCCGTCCCGGCAACTATCATATTGTAATAAGAGTCCAACCCATCGGTCAAATACCAATAGGGAGCGGTGAGGCTGACTTCGTCGAAGAAACCGCCGTCGACAGCGACTATACCGCTGCCGCTGATGGGCTCCGTATTGCTGCCGGTATCGAAGATGGAATCGAATACGCTCGTCATCAGGAAGAAGCCGTCATTGACGATCGTGCTGCCGTCGTTAAGGCAGTAAATCTGATTGTAGTTCATCAGCTTCGCGTCGGCATAGTTGCGGATCACGCCGTTATAGTCGGCATTGCCGTCGTTGCCGCCGTTGTCGAGTCTGCCGTAGTTGATGAACAGCCCGTAGTTATTAAGTGTATTCGGGCTGTAATTGCCCAGGTTCCCGTAATTGTTGTAAGTGCCGTTGTTGTCGATGGTACCGTAGTTGTTGAGGGTGCCGCCTTCATCAACGGTGATTTCACCGCCCGCTTCGATCGTGAAATCCGCACCTTCCTGGTTGGTGAGCAGACCGTCCGTTTCAACGAGAACGGTGCCGGCGCTGGTAAAGTCGCCGCTGTTGGTGAAGCCGCCGTTGATGCGGACTATGAGAGAACTGTCGCTGCCCATTTCGATGGTGCCGGTATTCTCCATGCTGCCCGACTCCATCACATCGATGCTGCCGTTGCAGATGATGGTGCCTTCATTGGTGATCCAACCGTTCATATCGGGCATCAGGCAGCCGCTGGAAGTGATATAGAGCTCGCCGCTCAGCGTGACGCCGCCCGTGGCGGAAGCGGTTGCGGTGACGGCGTAGTACTTATCATATTCCTCGGTATCCACGAACCCATCGATCACTTCATAGACGTTCTCTACTGTGATCGTGGTGTAATCCTCCAGGGTGAAGGAGTTGCCTGTCAGCTCAGACCCGCCGACGGTAAGTACGGTGCTCGGTCCGGCGATGCAGACTTCTTCGTCGGCGATCCGGTAGGAGACGGTGACCGTCGAACCCGGATCCTTGAAGTAAGCGTTCGAGGCAAGGATCTCGTCCCCGTCGACCGTTATGGCCACGCCCTCCGGTACGGTCACGGTCACCAGGTACCCGGTGACATCAAACTGTGCTGTGTAGGTTACGTTGCCCTGGACCTGGGGAAGCTCCGCACCGGCCTCGTAGGTAGTGGTGCCGTTGCTCCAGCCGCTGAAGGCGTAGGTGTACTGTTCGGCTTCCAGGATGGGATTTTTGCCGTTGCCCTCAAAGGAAGGGACAGTACCATAGGGGACGTTTTCGTCGGTTTCGAGAGTCTGACCGTCTCCATTCTTCCAGGTTACGGTGTAGGTGTTGACGCTCTGCTGGAAGACGGCGGTGTAGGTGACGTTGCCCTGGACCGCGGGAAGCTCCGCACCGGCCTCGTAGGTGGTAGTGCCGTTGCTCCACCCGGTGAAGGTGTAGGAATACTGGGCGTCGCCCTGCTTCTCGGGATCGTCGTGGGAAGGAGTCTGGCCGTACTCGTAATCCTCGGTGGAGGTCGTACCATCGATGCTCCAGGTTACGGTGTAGGTGTTGACGCTCTGCTGGAAGACGGCGGTGTAGGTGACGTCGCCCTGGACCGCGGGAAGCTCCGCACCGGCCTCGTAGGTGGTAGTGCCGTTGCTCCACCCGGTGAAGGTGTAGGAATACTGGGCGTCGCCCTGCTTCGTGGGATCGTCGTGGGAAGGAGTCTGGCCGTACTCGTAATCCTCGGTGGAGGTCGTACCGTCGATGCTCCAGGTTACGGTGTAGGTGTTGACGCTCTGCTGGAAGACGGCGGTGTAGGTGACGTTGCCCTGGACCGCGGGAAGCTCCGCACCGGCCTCGTAGGTGG
>JAFXUU010000057.1 GCA_017524845.1 Oscillospiraceae bacterium | reverse complement strand
TCCCTGATTCGAGGCAAAACAACATTTTGAGGAGGTACACCATGAAAGCAAAGAGGATCCTGGCGCTCGTTCTGGCGCTTCTGCTGGCAATGACCCTGTTCGCCTGCGCCAAGAAGGAGGACTCCGGCAGCAGCAGCGGCTACAAGATCGACAAGAACAAGGATACCATCGTTTTCGGCGGCTCCCGCAGCATGACCGGCGTCTACGCGTTCTTTGAGCAGAGCGCCTACGGCCCCATCTACAAGATGTGGGTGGAGGACGTGAACGCTGCCGGCGGTCTCTACGTCGAAGAGTACGGAAAGAAGATGAAGATCGAGCTGAAGGTGTACGACGACACCTCCGAGCTGAGCACCATGACCCGGAACCTGGAGAAGGCCATCGTGGAGGATCAGGTGGACTTCATCATCCCGCCGGTCTCCACCGCCTTCCTCTACGCCGCGGCCCCCATCGCCAACAAGTACGGCAAGGTGCTGGTGGGCGCCGAGGGCGGCAGCGCCTCCCTGAAGGAGTCCATCGCCAAGTACCCCTATTTCTTCTCCAGCCTGAACTTCTCCGATACCCAGGCTCCCGCCCTGGCGGCGATCTTTGAGGAGCAGGGCATCACCTCCGCCTACGTGGTCTACATCGAGGACCTCCACGGCACCGAGTATTCCCAGGCCGTGATCCCGGCCCTGGTCAGCGTCGGCTGCGACATCAAGGGCGTGAAGAGCGTCCCCGCCGACATCCAGGATATGACCAGCATCATCCAGGACGCGCAGAACAGCGGCGCCGACGCCTTCCTCTGCCTCACCTATCCCGATCAGGGCTTCCTGGCGCTGAACCAGTCCATCGCCCTGGAGTACAACCCCAAGGTGTGGTTCATGGGCTCCGGCGGCGGCTTCAGCAGCACGCTGGACCTCTACGGCAAGGAAACGGTCCAGGGCATCATGTCCTGGGGCGCCTGGAACACCAAGAGCAGCCCGGCCTGCGCCGAGTACTTCGAGCACTTCAAGGAGTTCTGGAAGGACGATCCCAACGTTTACTACGACTACTGGGGCCTCGTCCACTACTACGCCGGCCTGCAGTGCCTGCAGGAGGCCATCGAGAAGACCGGCACCCTGGACAACGCCAAGGTCCGGGACTATCTGGCGAACAACCACTTCACCACCGTTCTGGGCGACACCTGGTTTGAGAACAACCTCATCGCCGGCGACTGCTTCATGGGCAACGTCGGCCAGTGGCAGGACGGCGTGTTCGAGGTCATCGACCGCAGCGAAAAGGCCACGTCCGATCCCATCGTTCCCAAGCCCGCCTGGCCCAAGAGCTGAGCAGACACAGAAGGATCCGACCGCAGCGGCGGAAAGCCGCTTCAGACGGCAAATAAAGACAAAACCGGCGTATCGAAACGCCTGGGGGATTTGTGAGGGGGGACGGGAATCCCCCCTCACGTCAAATCGCCGCAAAATCAGAAAGCTCTTCTGATCTCGCTCCTCAGTGGGTCGACAGAATGCCGGCGCACTGAGGAGGCGTTCCGGAAGCAAGCTCCGGGACGCCTCCCTGAAACTATCGGAATGAGGGATTGATAATAATATGTGGGTAACGATCCTCAACGTTGTGAGCAGCGGGCTCATCATGGGCGGGGTGTATGCCATCATTGCCATGGGCATGAGCATACAGTACGGCGTCGCCCGGATCCTGAACGTTTCTCACGGCGAATTCATCATGGTGGGGGCGTTCCTGACCTTCATGCTGGTGAAGCTGAACGTCAACCCCCTGCTGGCCATGGTGCTGGTGATGCCGGTGCTGTTCCTGGTGGGCTTCGTCCTCCACCGCACCATATACAAGAAGCTCAGCGACGTGTCCGGGTCCTCCGGCGTGTTTGAGTCCAATTCCATGCTGGTTTCCTTCGGTCTCATGTTCGTGCTGCAGAACGTGGCCCTTCAGATCTGGGGCAGCCAGCAGCAGGTCTACGCCTTCCTGCAGCGCAGCGTGAACGTCCTCGGCACCGCCATCGCCCTGAACCGGCTGGTGGTGCTCTGCCTGGCTGTGGCGATCAGCGTCCTGTTCTACCTCTTCCTCCAGACGACCCGCATGGGCAAGGCCATCCGCGCCGTCTCCCAGGATCCCGGGGCCGCCGCCCTTATGGGCGTCAGGGTCCACCGGGTGGGCGCCATCAGCTTCGGCATCGGCGCGCTGCTGGCCGGCTGCGCCGGCAGCCTGATCTCCATCATCAACCAGTTCAACACCGCCATGGGCATGAGCTACACCATCATCGCCATCATCGTGGTGGTCCTGGGCGGTATGGGCAGCGTGGTCGGCAGTCTGCTGGGCGGCTTCATCCTGGGCTTTATAGGCACTCTTGTGAACTACATCGATCCCAGCCTCTCCCTGGTGGCCTACTATCTCATCATTATCGTGCTGCTGCTGGTGAAGCCCAGCGGCCTGATGGGAGGGAAGTCGTGATGAAAAAGCTCATCCGTGAATACAGGGCAGCTCCCAAAAAGGCGATCGTGCCCGGGATCGTGATCCTGGCGCTGATCCTCCTGGCCTTCCTGCCGGGCATGACCAAGCCCTATACCACCATCATGCTGGGCAGCGTCATCATGTACGTCATCCTCTCCCTCTGCTGGAACATGTTTTCCGGCGCCACGGGCTACATCTCCCTGGCCACGGCGGCCTTCTTCGGCCTGGGCGTCTACACCTCCGCCATCCTGGGGGAGGGCCTGCCCATGCCGGTGCTGATGCTGCTGGGCGGTCTCGCGGCCTGCGTCCTGGCCGTCCTCATCGGCCTCATCACCCTGCGGCTGCGGGGCGTCTATTTCACGATCTTCACCCTGGGCGTCGTGAAGCTGCTGGAAACGCTGATCCTCTATCTGGAGATCCATCTCAACGGCACCCGGGGCCGCTTCGTGGTGTCCTATTCCTTCAACGCGGTCTTCTACGCCCTGTACGTGCTGCTGATCCTGCTGCTGATCGCCATCATCGTCATCAGGCGCAGCCGCTTCGGCAAGGCCCTGACCTGCATCGCCGAGGGGGAGGACGCGGCGCAGCACATCGGCATCAATTCCACCCGCGTGAAGATCCTGTCCTTCGCCGTCAGCTCCTTCGCCATGGGCGCGGCGGGCGCGGCCATGGCCACCCGCTGGACCTATATCGATCCCGGCATCGCCTTCAACGCCAACTACAGCTTCCTGCCGGTGCTGATGGTCATCTTCGGCGGCTCCCAGAACCTGCTGGGTCCCATGATCGGCGCGGCGGTCTTCGCCTACCTGCAGGAGCTGCTCACCACGAAATTCCCCTACATCTACATGCTGGCCATGGGCGTCATCATGATCGCGGCCATCCTCTTCATGCCCAGGGGCATCCTGGGCGTCGTCCAGGATATCGCCGCCCGGGTGCGGAAACGGAAGGAGGCAAAGCGGGATGAAAATCCTTGAGGGAAGCGGCGTCACCAAGTGGTTCGGCGGCCGGAAGGCCGTGGACAGCGTGGATTTCGACGTGGAAAAAGGGGAGATCCTGGGCCTCATCGGTCCCAACGGCGCGGGGAAAACCACCCTCTTCAACCTGGTCTCCGGCGCCATCAGGCTGGATGCCGGCGCCATCACCTACAAGGGAGAGCGGATCAGCGGGCGTCAGCCCTATGAGATCTGCCGCATGGGCCTGGGGAGGACCTTCCAGACCGCCAAGAATTTCCCGGACCTCACCGTGTATCAGAACGTGCTGATGGGGGCGGAGTTCGGCAAGAAGCGCATCAGCGAGGCGGAGGCGGAAAGGATCACCGACGGGGTGCTGGACTTCGTCGGCCTGCGGGAGCAGGCGGGCAAATCCATGAAGAACATCACCCTGGCCTTCCAGAAGCGGGTGGAGGTCGCCCGGGCCCTGGCCACGCGGCCGGACCTGCTGATGCTGGACGAGATGATGGCCGGTCTCAACCCCACGGAGGTGGGCGAAGCCATGGAGCTGGTGTCCCGCATCCGGGACAGCGGCGTCACCATCGTCATGATCGAGCATGTGATGAAGGCCATCATGAGCATGTGCGACCGCATCCTGGTGCTCCACCACGGGCAGAAGATCGCCGAGGGCACGCCGGAGGAGATCGCCGCCAGCCCGGTGGTCATCGAAGTCTATCTGGGGGAATAACGCTATGTCTATGCTGGAAATCAAAGACCTGAACTGCTTTTACGGCAACGTCCAGGTCCTGTGGGACGTGAACCTCCGCATCGAGGAAGGGGAGCTGGTGGCCCTGCTCGGCGCGAACGGCGCGGGGAAGACCACCCTGCTCAACGCCGTCACCGGCACCGTGAAGCCCGCCTCCGGCCACATCCTGTTCCGGGGCGAGGAGCTGGTGGGCATGAGCACGGAGAAGCTGCTGGAAAAGGGCATCTCCTATCTGCCGGAAAACGGCGGCCTCTTCCCGGACATGAGCATACAGGAAAACCTGGAGCTGGGGGCCTATCCCCGCAGCATGTGGGGGAACCGGAAGCAGACCATGGAAAAGATATTCGAGCTGTTCCCCAAGCTGCGGGAGCGGCGCACCCAGCTGGCGCGCACCCTCTCCGGCGGCGAGCGGCAGATGCTGGCCATGGGCCGGGGCATGATGTCCGGTCCCAGCCTCTGCCTCTACGACGAGCTCAGCTACGGCCTGAGTCCCCTGATGGCCAAGGAGGCCATGGGCATGGTGAAGACCCTCCGGGACCGGGGAATGACGGTGCTCCTGGTGGAGCAGAACGTGAAGCAGTCCATGGAGATCGCCGACCGGGCCTACGTGCTGGAAAACGGGCGCATCACCCTGGAGGGGCCCTGCAGCGAGCTGCTGGAAAACGACTACGTCAAGCGCGCCTACCTGGGCATGTGACAAGGCGGAATACGGGGGCGGGATCCCTCCCCGTGTGTTGACGGGGGAGGGGCAGAGGGCTTATAATGACGGCAAAAAAGCGGGCGTCCGAGGCCGCCCCGAAAGGAGAGAATGAAGCGTATGTCCGGTTTTGACAGTGCGAAGGTGCTCGTCCGGCAGGGCTGGCTCCAGGGCTATACGGAGGGAAAGCTCAAGATCTTCAAGGGCATCCCCTACGCCGCGCCCCCGGTGGGAGATCTGCGCTTCCGCCGGCCGCGGGATCCCGGCCGCTGGCGCGGGGTGCGCAAGGCGGTGCAGTATTCCGCCGCCGCCATACAGCAGGTGATGGAGATGCCGGAGATGCCCGCCAACGTCCACGGCGTTCCCCAGATGCTGGCCCCCTCCCAGTATGAGGAGGACTGCCTCTATCTCAACGTGTGGACCCCGGCGAAGACGGCCGGGGACAGGCTGCCCGTGTTCATCTGGGTACACGGGGGCGGCATGGTGGCCGGCAGCGGCTGCGAGGTGGTGTGCGACGGCACGGGCTTCGCCTCCCGGCGGGACGTGATCGTGGTCACCATCAACTACCGCCTGGGCTTCTTCGGCTTCTTTGCCCATCCGGAGCTGACGGCGGAGGCCGGCGGCACCTCCGGCAACTATGCCCTCTACGATATCCGCAAGGCCTGCGAGTGGGTGAAAAACAACATCGCCGCCTTCGGCGGGGACCCGGAGCGGATCACCGTGGCCGGGCAGAGCGGCGGCGCGGCGGCCTGCGGGGCCCTGCAGGCCTCCCCCTTGATGAAGGGGCTCATCCGGCGCCTCAGCATCGAGTCCGGCCCCATCTACTACGGCTTCATGCAGCCCCAGCCCCGCAGCGTCTACGAGGAAAAGGGCGTGGAATTCATGAAGCACATCGGCTGCGGGAGCATCGCCGAGCTGCGGCAGAAGGACGCCTGGGAGCTCTTCGACGAATATTCCAAGTGGAGCCCCGGCATGATGGGCGGCTTCAGCTTCTGCATCGACGGGGAATTCCTCCCGAAGCCCTACGCGGAGATCATGGAGGCCGGGGAGTTCAACGATTTCGACGTGATGATCGGCTCCTGCGCCCAGGAGTTCCCCTCCGCCGACCCGGAGAAATTCACCGTGGAGGAATATGAGAAGTACCTGGCCGAGTCCTTCCCGGACCGGCTGGAGGACATGAAGAGGTGGTATCCCGCCGCGGACGGGGTCATGGCCGCCAAGCAGATCGCCACCATCAGCTCGGATATGATGCTCATGGGCAGCGTGAAAATCGGGGAGCTCTGCGCGAAATTCGGCCACCGGGCCTTCGTCTGGCTCATGACCAAGGAGAACGAAACGCCCCGGGGCCACGCCGCAGGCAGCCCCCACTGCGCCGAAATGCCCTACGTCTTCGGCCGGGTGGACAAGGGCGAGCGCAACCCCTTCTTCGACTACCACTGGGTGGGCGCGGACTACGATTTCATGGAGCTCATCCAGGGCTACTGGCAGACCTTCTGCGCTTCGGGCGACCCCAACGGAGAGGGGAGGCCGGCGTGGAAGCGGTATGCCGGGCCCTTCGACGTGTGCGAGCTGGGCAACGACAGCCATATGTTCACCCCGGAGCAGCAGGAGAAATACCGCTACTATTGGGACAAGCTCTCCTCCGGGAAGTATGCCGCCGTCACCTTCGGCATGCCCCGCTTCGTCCCCGTCCCCTGAAATCGAATACCGACCGTCGGCGCGCCGGAGCTCAGTCCCGGCGCGCCGGTTTTTCGGGAAAAACGCCGTCGCGGCGGAAAAAGCCCCGCCGTTTTCCGTCATATGGGGTGAAAGGAGGTGCGGCCGTGGAGGACAGGGAGATCGTGGAGCTCTATTGGACCCGGGACGAGCGGGCCATCGAAGAATCGGAGAAGAAATACGGCGCCCTCTGCCGCAGCGTGGCCCTGCGGGTGCTGGAGAGCGTCGAGGACAGCGAGGAGTGCGTCAGCGACACCTGGCTGCGCAGCTGGAACGTGATCCCGCCCCGTCGTCCCGCCCTGCTGGGGGCCTTCCTGGCCCGGATCACCCGGAATCTGGCCCTGGACCGCTGGCGCGCCTCCCGGGCGGAAAAGCGCGGCGGCGGGGAAACGGCCCTGGCCCTGGAGGAGCTGGAGGGCTGCGTCTCCGGGGAGAGCCTGGAGGGAGAGCTGGAGCGTCAGGCCCTGCTGCAGGCGCTGAACGCCTTTCTCCGGAGCCTGCCGGAGGGGGACAGACGGCTGTTCCTGCGGCGCTACTGGGCCGTGGAGACCCTGGAAAGCCTGGCAAAGGCGGAGGGAATGAGCGTGAGCACCCTGCACCGAAGGCTGGGGAAGCTCCGCGCAGCCCTGGCGGAGCATCTCAGAAAGGAGGGGATAGAACCGTGACGGCACTGGAATTGATGGGAGCTCTGGGAGAAGTTGACGAGGAGCTGTTCTGGCCCGCGCTGGAAGCCCCGGCGCGCAGGAAGCCCCGTCGTGCCCTGCGGATCGCCCTGATCGCCGCGGCGGTGCTGGCCCTCCTGGCCCTGGCCGCCCTGGCCGCCTCGGAGAGCGGGCTGCTGGAAAGCCTGTTCCCGGGAAAATATGACCTGATCGCGGACTATGTGACCCATGTGGAGGCCGTGGCCGAAAACGATACCCTGCGCCTCACCCTCCACGAGGCGGTGACCGACGGGACCTGTGCCCTGATGCTTTTCTCCGTGGAGCGGCTGGACGGGGGAAGCATCGGCGGATGGAGCCCGGACGCGGAGATCACGCCTCTGGATTCCCGGGGGCTGCCCGTGCTGAACCGGTCCAGCTCCGGAAGGCTGTACCGGGCCGAAGGGGAGAGCAGGGCCTGCTATCTCTGGACCAGCCTGGGGGGTGCGGACCTGACGCGTGTCTCCGTCCGGCTGCTGGGCCTGCGGGACCGGGAGACCGGCGAGCGGCTGGACGGCGGCTCCCTGACGGCGGAAGCGGTCCTGGATCCCTGCCCTGTGAAGCTGGGGGAGCGGGGCGTATCTCCCTCGGGAGAGGAACTCTTTGTGTCCATCGTCCTTTCCCCCCTTTCCATCCGCGTGGTCAGCTGGCCGGTGCTCACGGGCATGACGCCGGAAAACGCCGCCCTGCCCGATTCCGTGCGGGACGGCGGCGTAAGGTATAAGGTCGAGCTTCTGTTCCGGGACGGGAGCCGGGAGGATATCACCGGCGCGCTCTACCGGCAGGTCGAAAGCGCGTCCACGGGCCGGGTCGCCTACACCGGCTCCTTCCCGGAGCTTTTGGATATCGGCAGGGTGAAAGCCGTCCTCTTCGACGGCGTAGAATACCGTCTGTCCCCGGGAGAGGCGCCGGTCCCCCGGGGCGAGTGGGTCGAGGGGATGCTGCCGCTGGAATACCTGCGCAGCAGGACCTTCGGAGCGCACACGCCCGTCTATCCGGCGATCGCGGCCGCTTCCGGGGAGATCGGCCTCGCGCTGGAGGGCGTCTGGACCGACGGCCGCACCACGGAGCTGCTGCTGGAGATCACGGCGGAGCGGAGCATGGAGGTCCTCTCCCTCGTCCAGGAGGGCGGCTGGATCACCTTCGACGCCAGGGACAAAAAAGGAGATCCCGTCCCGGTGGCCGCGCTTTCCACCAACATGGCGGACGGACTGCTGGGACTGGTCGTGGAGTGCGCCGGGAAGGCCGCGGAGCTTACCGTCGGGGACGGGGACGCCTCGATCACCCTCCCGCTGGACATGAAGAAGCTGGCAAAGCTGCCCCAGATCGAGCCCAAGGAGCCTGCGCCCCGGCAGACCGCGGCTGCGGATGAGTGGGAAACCTTCCGGACTTCGGTTTGCGAAGGCCTCTTTGGGGGCGTAACGCCGGATGATACCGGTTACAGCGCGGACAACGGTATCTGTCGCCTGACCGCCATTCATCTGTATCTGGCGGAGGAGCCGGGGATCGTAAGGCTGCGGGCCTGGCTCGAAGCGGAGCGGCTGGACGGGGAGCCCTACGATATGCACGGGGAGACCCTCCGCTGCTTTGAGATCAAGGGCTTGAAAAACGGCGGGGAAGTCGCCCTGAATGGCGGCCTGGGCAGCCAGGGAGGGGTCCACAACGGCGCGCGCTATTTCATTATGAACGAGGATTACCGCTACGGCGACTTCGAGATCCTGGGGGTCCAAGGCGCCGGCGTGATGCCCGCAGAGGGCCTGGACCTGGAGACCCTGGACCTGGACGGCCTCCGCCTCATTTGGACGCCCCCGGAGGGCGGGCGCATCACCCTGGACCTGCCTGTGACGGGATAAGAACAACCGGGGCTGCCGCGTCTGCGGCAGCCCCGGCAGCGATTTGATTCATACCATCAGCTCGGAAATGAGACCGGCGAATTCCGCGGGATCGGGGATGGTGACCCCGGCGTAGAGCAGGGCCTGACAGTACAGCAGCTTCGCGTATTTCGCGGCCTTCTCCGGGTCGCCGGTATAGGCCCGCACCAGGCTTTCGAAGACCGGATGGGAGGGATTCAGCTCCAGCACCCGTTCGGCCTTGATCTTGTCGCCGGAGCCGGGGATGGAGGCAAAGTATTTCTCCATCTCCAGGGTGATCTCCCCCTGGGTGCCCAGGCAGGCGGGGGCGCTCTTCAGATTGCCGGAGAGCTTGACGGCGCTGACGGCCCCATCCAGCTTTTCCCTGATGAAGTCCAGCATGGCTTCGTTCGCCTTCTCCTGCTCAGCCAGCTTTTCCTTGTCCCCCTCGTCCCCCAGGCCCAGGTCGGAGGAATTGACGTTCTTCAGCTCCTTTTCCTGGTAGGCACCCAGCATGTTCATCACAAACTCGTCCACCTCGTCGGTGAGGTAGAGGATGGCCCAGCCCTTTTCCCGGATGGGCTCCGCCTGGGGCAGCTTGTCCAGCCGGGCCACGGTGTCGCCGCAGGCATAGTAGATATATTTCTGCTCCTCCGGCATGGCGGAAACGTAGTCGGCGAGGCTCACGGGCTTCTGCTCCCTGGAGGAATAGAACATGAGCAGGTCCTGCAGCAGCTCCCGCTTCATGCCGTAGTCGCCGAGGATACCGTATTTCAGCTGCAGGCCGAAGGCCTTGTAGAAGACGTCGTACTGCTCCGGCGAATCGGTCATCAGCTTTTTCAGCTCGCTCTTGACCTTCTTCTCCAGGTTGGCGGCGATCACCTTCAGCTGCCGGTCGTGCTGCAGCAGCTCCCGGGAGATATTCAGGCTCAGGTCGGGGGAGTCCACCACGCCCCGCACGAAGCGGAAGCATTCCGGCAGCAGATCGGTGCACTTGTCCATGATGAGGACGCCGCTGGAATAGAGCTGCAGACCGGCCTCGTAGTCCCGGGAATAGTAGTTGTAGGGGGCCTTCCCGGGGATGAACAGCAGGGCCTTGTAGCTCACGCTGCCCTCCGCGCTGACCCGGATCACCTTCAGGGGATCCTCCGTGTCGTAGAATTTCTCTTTATAGAACTTCACGCAGTCCTCGTCGCTGGCCTCCGATTTGCTGCGCTGCCAGATGGGCACCATGCTGTTGACCGTCTCGTCCCCGATTTTGATGGGGTAGCGGACGTAGTCGGAGTATTTTTTGATGAGATCCTTCAGCCGCCATTCCCCCAGGAACTCGGAGTATTTCTCCTCCTCCGTGTCCGCCTTGAGGGAGAGGATGATGTCGGTGCCGTGGCCGTCCTTCTCGCAGGGCTTGATGGTGTAACCGTCGGCGCCGCTGCTCTCCCAGCGGTAGGCCTGCTCCGTGCCGTACTTTTTGGAGATCACCGTCACCTTCTCCGCCACCATGAAGGCGGAGTAGAAGCCCACGCCGAACTGGCCGATCACGTCGATCTCCTCCCCGGCGGCCTCCCTGTCCATGTTTTCCTTGAAGTCCAGGGAGCCGGAGCGGGCGATGACGCCCAGGTTGGAGTCCAGCTCCTCGTCGGTCATGCCCATGCCGTTGTCGGAAACGGTGAGGGTGCGGGCCTCCCCGTCGGCCGCGACGCGGATGAAGAAGTCGCTCCGGTCCAGGCCCACGTTGCCCTCCGTCAGAGACTGGTAGCACAGCTTGTCGATGGCGTCGCTGGCGTTGGAGATCAGCTCCCGGAGGAAGATCTCCTTGTGGGTATAGATGGAGTCGATCATCAGGCCCAGCAGCCGCTTGGATTCCGCCTTGAATTGTTTCTTTGCCATGATGAAACACCTCTTTACGTATCTTCTGCCACAGCGTTCGCTGTGGCAGAAGGAAAATCTTGACTGTGTTCCTATTATACCACCCTTTTTCACACTTGCAACGGAGCAAGCGTGAATTTTCGGTGAACTCGGAGCGGCAGGCGAAAAAAGGAGCGGCCGACGCAAATTTTTGTTGACAAGCGCCCGGGATTCTGCTATTATTCTCGTTGCTGGTGTTCGCCGTCATGCTGGTGTAGCTCAGTCGGTAGAGCAGCTGATTTGTAATCAGCAGGTCGGGGGTTCAAGTCCGTCCACCAGCTCCAGCCCTTCCTTGGGGCACAAGTGAATACGGGGGTGTTCCCGAGTGGC
>JAFXUU010000056.1 GCA_017524845.1 Oscillospiraceae bacterium | reverse complement strand
GACGCCGTGGCGAACGCGGACGGTGACATCATCGTGGCCTTCTCCTCCGATATCCACTACGACGGCCAGAACATGAACCTGCAGACCTGGCTGGAAAAGGCCGAGGAAGACGTAGGCTACATCGACGCCATGGGCTTCTGCGGCGACATGGGCTCCGCCTACGCCTCCAACGCCGACGATTTCTGGACCTGGACCGGGGCGGTCATGGACTACGTGGACACCCAGATCGACGCGGGCAAGGTAGGCGACGCCATCTACACCCAGGGCAACCACGAATGGTTCCCCTCCGCCGGCGGCGACTATGCCAATGAGTACGCCAACTATGACGCCGCCGGCAGGATGATGCAGGTGGGCGAAGGCCTGGTGACCGACAAGTACATCATCTACTGCTTCGGCGCAGGCGAGATCGCCAAGAGCTTCAAGTACGACTACAACGAGTTCGACATTGCCGAGCTGAAGGCGTACCTGGAGACCGCCCCCACCGACATCCCGATCTTCATCCTGACCCACTTCCCCATCCACTACTGGTACGGCCGGGGCGAAGAGCGCTACATGAAGCACGCCAACGAAGTGATCGACGCGCTGAATACCCGCAGCAACGTGGTCGTCCTCTGGGGCCACAACCACAGCGACTTTGACGACAACTACTATGCGCCCAAGTACCCCGGGGACGAGATCCGTATCAACCCCGAGGGTGACACCCGCACCCTGAACTTCACCTATCTGGCCGCCGGCTGCACCGCTGATACCGAGTACACCGGCCCCAGCGCCGGCAGCGCCGCCACTCTGCCCAAGGGCCTGGTGGCCACCATCGCGGGGGACGGCAGCATCAGCTACGTGTACTACACCATCGACGGCGAGAAGATGGGCGTGGTCAGCCCCTGGCTGGTGAAGTTCCGCACTGGCGTCGACCAGTATCCCTTCATCGCCTCCCAGTACGTGGAGGACGGCAGCACCGTCACGGAAGTTGCGGCGCCGGAGATCGACGGCTACGACTTCATCGGCTGGTACTGCTATGACACCGGCGCCGAGGTCGAGTTCGATTTTGCGACGCCCATCACCCGCAACCTCCTGGTCACCGCGAAATATGAAAAGATCATCAAGCCTGTGGCCGAGGAAGTGGAGCTGGATCCGAACTATGTGTATGTGACCATCCAGGACGAGCAGGAAACAGCAGTGGGCACCTCTGGAAAGCCCATTGCCCTGTATCCCATCCCCTACACCGAGGGCATGACCATCGGCGACGCCTTTGTGAAAGTCCACGAGCTGGAGTATGAGGGCGGCACCGAGGGCGTGACCGTGGCGGACAGCGGCTACGGCGGCTGGTATCTCACCAAGGTGTGGGGCCACACCCCCGAGCACGGCAGCTGGATCTTTGACCGGGCCAGCGAGAAGAGCTGGGTGGACGGCAATGCCGAAGCAGTACCCGGCACCGTGTACTACGCCCTGGCCTACGACAGCACCTGGCTGAGCACCAGCTTCATGAACCCCGCCAAGACCGAGACCCTCGTGGGCACGACCATCACCATGGCCGCCATGACCTTCGCCATGGACTCCTCCTACAACTACGCGCCTGAGGGCGTGAACGGCGACGTCTACGTGGGTACCTGCCTGGACGACCTGGCTGAGATCAGCCTCAAGACCGACGAGGGCTACTTCGACATCTCCTTCGACGAGGCCGGGGAGTACATCGTCGTGGTGAAGAGCACCAAGGGCGAGGCCTTCGGCTACGTCACCGTCAAGGATTACACCTGGGGCGAGCCCGAGTGGATCTGGGCCGACGACTACAGCAGCGCCACCGCCGTCTTTACCGCCGTGGAAAATGAAGAGCTGACGGAAGAAGTGGAGGCGGAAGTCACCTCCCGCTTTGTGGCAGCTACCGACGAGGAAGACGCCAAGACCGTTTACACCGCCACCGTTGAGTTCAACGGCGAAAGCTACACCGACGAGCAGGAAGTGCCCATTCCCGACGACGACGAACCCTTCGATGAGGAGCCCGACGACGAGGACGAAGAGCCCGCCGAGGAGACGCCTGCCGACGAGGAACCCGCCGAGGAGGCCGAGCTTCCCTTCAGCGACGTGCCGGAGACTGCCTGGTACTACGCCAATGTCTGCGCGGTCTACGAGGCCGGGCTGATGAAGGGCATGGACGACGGCACCTTCAGCCCGCTGACCGAGGTCACCCGCGCCCAGTTCATCACCATCCTTTACCGGCTGGCCGGTGAACCCGACGGCGCGAGCATCAAGTTCGACGACGTGGCTGCGAACGCCTGGTATGCTCCCGCCGTCGCCTGGGCCGCCTCCAACGGCATCGTCCTGGGCGTCAGCGAGAAGGAATTTGCCCCCAACAACGACATCACCCGCGAGCAGTTCGTTACCATCCTCTACCGTTACGCCCGCTATATGGGGCTGACGGAAGGCCCCACCGGAACGCTGACCGGCTTCAACGACATCGGCAGCGTGTCCTCCTGGGCCGCCGAGGCCATGAACTGGGCCGTGGAGGTCGGGCTGATCCAGGGCGACAAGACCGGCGCGCTGGATCCCACCGGGACCGCCACCCGCGCCCAGGCAGCGGCGATCTTCGATCGCTTCATGACCTGGCTCGGCTGAGCCCCGCCGCCGGAACGACCGGCAAACCCAAGCAATGAAAACAGGCGCTGCCGCATTTGCGGCAGCGCCTGTCAGCGTGTCGACAAAGTGTCGACACGCTGACAGGCAAAATCAGAAATGTTTTCTGATTTTGCCAGGATTGAACGTGAAGGGGAATTCCCGTCCCCCCTTCACAATTCCCCCATGCTTGTCGAAACGCTGTTTTTTCAGTTTTTTGACAGTCTGCTTTTGCTGCGGTCCCCGCGCCGACGACCTTCGGGAAAAAAGTCTCAAGATCCCTCTTGACAACGTAACATAGTTATGTTATGCTCTCCTCAAAGATAACACTGTTACGAAGAAAGGAGGGGATCCCCCTGTCGGACGAAAAGCTGATTTCAAAGAAGGAGCTGCTGGAGCGCTACGGCATGTCCTACGGGGCCCTGTACCGATGGAAACGGAAGGGCCTGATCCCGGAGGATTGGTTCATACGAAAGGCCACCGTCACGGGGCAGGAGACCTTTTTCCCTGAAGGGCTCATCACCGAGCGGGTAGAGCTGATCCTCAACGGCAAAAACGAGCTGGAGCTGGACGAGCTGGCCCGGAGGCTGCGGGGAGAGGAAAAGGAAAGCTGGGTACTGACGGTCGGCACGGCCTACGGGGACAGGCGCTTCCAAATGGAGGACGTGAAGAGCATCGTTCTCAGCCGGGGCGAAACGAAGCTGGACGTGACCGGGCTGGTCACGGGAAAAGTCAAGGAGGCAGAGGCATGGATATGAAGTTTTCCGGTTCCGGGGTGCTGGGGACCGGCGAATATGAAGAAGTCCGGATCAGCGGCAGCGCGAGGATCGATGGCAGCGTCCGCTGCAGCAAATTCACCTGCGCCGGTTCCCTCACGGGGGAGGGCGAGCTGGACTGCCGGGGAGAATTCCGCAGCTCCGGGAGCACCCATCTGAACGGCACGATCCGTGCGGACAGCGCCGTGGTCGGCGGCAGCCTGCACTGCGGTACGCTCTGTGGGGACAGGGAGCTGCAGCTCTCCGGCAGCGCTCACGTGGAGAAAAAGCTCTCCGGCGGCGACATCAGAGCCTCCGGCAGCCTGGAGGTAGGCGGCGACATCGAGGCGGAGAGCTTCCGCGGCAGCGGCAGACTCGTCTGCGAGGGCCTGCTGAACGCGGAAACCGCGGAAATCTCCCCGGTTGTGGGCAGCAGCGTCGGCGCCATCGGGGGCGGTTCCGTTCGGATCAAATCGCGGCCGGAGGGCCACCTTTTCGGCTTCGGCTTTCCCTGGAGCGGCGGCGAGCGCAGTGTCCTTACCGTCAGGGAGAGCATCGAGGCGGACGAGGTAGAGCTGGAATCCACCGCCTGCCCCCTGGTCTCCGGGCGGCGGGTGGTCGTCGGCCCCGGCTGCCGGATCGACGTCGTGCGTTATTCGGAAAGCGTCGAGGTCCACCCGCTGGCCCGGGTGGGGCGGCAGGAAAAGACCTGATTGCATACGGTCCCAGCGGAAACGCGGGGACCGGCCCGACGGCGGACGCGGCTCCCTTTCCCGCCTCCGCCGCTGGGCGACACACTGAGGCAGCGCGGAACCGCGCTGCCTCAGACTGTAGACAAGCCCTTGATTTAAGGTTTCAATACGCATGGGGGATGTGTGCAGGGGGACGGGAATCCCCCTGCACGTTATATCCTTGCAAAATCAGAAACATTTTCTGATTTTGCCCTCAGTGTGTCGACAAAGTGTCGACACACGGAGGCAGCGCGAAACCGCGCTGCCTCCGATCATATGATGCGAAAACGCTTCGTGCGAGGGTCAGTCCGTGAGCACGCAGCCGGTATAGGTCAGCGTACCGGGACCGTAGTAGTATTTCACGCCGTTTGCCTTGCAGACGTCGCTCACGATCATGCCCAGCCCCTCCATGGGGTGGGAGAGCTTTTCCGGGAAGCGGCAGGGTGCGTCGGGATAGGTGCACTTGGCGCAGCCCGCGCAGGCGGACGCTCCCATCACCATGGCCCCGGGGATCTCCGCGCGTACCAGGGCAGCGAATTTCCGGAAGGCCTCCCCGTGATTCTTCCCCAGCTCCATGAAGCCGTCGAAATCCAAAGAGTCGATCTCCCCCGTGGTCTGCACCAGCAGGCCGCGTTTGTATTTCCGGATCTTCGCGTCGCATTCCTCCAGGGTGCCGCAGCCGGGCGGACAGGACCAGTTCTTCCCGTAATTGTGGCACTTGTTCTCCGCGCAGGCGTCCCGGGCCTCCTTCCGAAGCTCGATGGTGTCCACGTCCAGCTCCCCCACATGGGAGAAGCCGCATTCCAGCGCTTTTTCCTTCCAGTATTCCAGATCGATCATGCTGTTCCCTCCGTAATTCAGAATGCGCCTCCAGGCAGACCGCAGACCCGCCGCCGACGGGGGCCTCAGTCCCCATCCCGCTCCTGCTTGTCGGCGCGCCGCCGCGCCCGATATTTCTTCACCAGCGCGACGCCCAGCCACACCAGTCCGGCCCCCAGGACGAGGAACACCAGCCCGGCGATGAGGGAACGCCCCCGAAACTGGGAGACCGCGGCGATCCCGCAGAGGACCGCGGCCAGAAAGCACAGCACGGGATTGGTGATCTCCCGGTATCTGTCGCCCATATCCGGCTCCCCCCTTTTTTTCTCAGCTCAGTATACCCTTTCCAAAGCTGCGGCGCAAGGTCGGCTCCCCTGAAAGGGGAGCCGACATCCGCCTCCTCACGCAAGACGGATGAACGAGGGGGTTTCCCCGTCCCGCCGCGGCGAGAAAACGATGGGCGCGCTGCAAAATAGCCGCTTCCGTCATTGTCGAGGCCCCGCAAGGGGCCGTGCGATCCGTTTTCTCAACGTTTATAGACGGATTCCCACGCCAGTGTGCGTACTGGCTCGGAATGACAGGGGTTTTGCAGCGCGCCCGTGTCCCCTCAGCCTTCCTCCGCGGTCAGGCGCAGGAGCTCCCGTTTCACCAGCCAGAGCTTTTCGGAGAGGTCCACGTAGTAGGTGTGCGGATTGTGGAAGCGCTTCACTTCGTCCCAGAGGAGGTCCACCTGGGCGGCGCAATATTCCCGGATCTCCTTCAGAGAGGGGCGACGGTACACCAGCTTGCCCGCCTGGAAGATGGGCACCAGCAGTTCCTGGGCCCGGAAGTTTTCCAGCTTCTTCGTCTTCCACACGGCGTCCTGGTCGAAAATGGTGAGGGGCTGGGTGTCGTCCACGGTCTCGTCCCACACACAGATCTGGTCCGCCAGGGCCTTGCCGGTGGCCCGGTCGAAGAGGCGATAGACCTTCTTGAAATGGGGGGTGGTGATCTTGGCCGTATTCTCGCTGATCTTGATCCGGGGGAGGATATCCCCTGCCTCGGTCTCCACGGCGGCCAGCTTGTACACCGCGCCGAACACGGGCTCGCTCCGGGCGGTGATCAGCCGTTCGCCCACGCCGAAGGTGTCCACGCAGGCGCCCTGGGAGATGAGGTCCTGGATGAGCTCCTCGTCCAGGGCGTTGGAGGCGGTGATCCTGCAGCACTGGAGCCCCGCCTCATCCAGCATCTTCCGGGCCTGCTTGCTGAGGTAGGAGATATCGCCGGAATCCAGACGGATGGCGAAATTCGTGATCCCCTTGGGCACCAGGATTTCCTTGAAGCAGCGGATGGCGTTGGGGACGCCGGACTTCAGGGTGTTGTAGGTGTCCACCAGAAGGGTGGCGTTGGTGGGGTAGATCTCGCAGTAGGCCTTGAAGGCCTCATACTCACTATCGAACATCTGCACCCAGCTGTGGGCCATGGTGCCCCCGGCGGGCACGCCGTAGAGTTGGTCGGTGATGGTGCAGGCCGTACCGGCGCAGCCGCCGATATAGGTGGCCCGGGCGCCGAGAATGGCCGCGTCGCCCCCCTGGGCCCGGCGGGAGCCGAACTCCAGCACGGGCCGCCCCTGGGCCGCCCGCACCACCCGGTTGGCCTTGGTGGCGATGAGGGACTGATGGTTGAACTGCAGCAGGAGATAGGTCTCCACCAGCTGGGCCTCCACCGCCGGGGCGCGGACGGTGATGACCGGCTCCCCGGGGAAGACGGGGGTGCCCTCCGGCACGGCCCAGATGTCTCCGGTGAAGCGGAAGTATTTCAGCCAGCGGAGGAACTGCTCGTCGAAGCAGCCCTTACTGCGGAGATATTCGACGTCCCGCTTGTCGAAGTGCAGGTTCTGGATATAGTCGATGATCTGGTCCAGGCCCGCGGCGATGGCGAAGCCGCCCCCGTCGGGCACCTTGCGGAAGAAGACGTCGAAATAGCAGATCTTTTTGTGGAGTCCGGTTTTGAAATAGCCGTTGCCCATGGTGAGCTCGTAGAAATCGCAGAGCATGGTGTAGTTCAGCTCGTCCATCATCTTACCCCCTTATGGTAGAGCTTTTTCGACTGGTAGACCGGGTCGCAGGTGAGATGCGCCCCCAGCTTCTTGTAGGTATTCTCGTCCACCTGGCTCAAAAGCACGGTGGAGTGGACTTCCGTATTTTTCAGGTTGGGCAGCTGGGCCATGGCGGCCGCAGCCACCGGGTCCGTCACCGCGCAGACGGAGAGGGCGATGAGCACCTCGTCGGCGTGGAGGCGGGGGTTGGAGCCCCCCAGCAGATCCACCTTCAGCCGCTGGATGGGCTGGATCACGTCCGGGCTGATGAGGTGCCGCTCGTCGGGGATCCCCGCCAGGGCTTTCAGGGCGTTGAGGAGCAGGGCGCTGGAAGCCCCCAGGAGCTTCGAGGTCTTCCCGGTGAGGACCCGCCCGTCGCAGAGCTCCATGGCGGCGGCGGGCTCTCCCGTGGCCTCCGCCTTTTCCCGGGCGGCCCCGGCCACCTTCCGGTTATCCGGGCTCAGCCCCGCCTGCTTCATGATGCTCTCGTTCTTCAGCACCACGGTTTTGTCCAGCGAGCCCTTGCGGTAGGCGCAGGCCGCGTCGAACCAGCGGCGGACGATCTCCTTGTTGGCCGCGTGGATCACCGCGTCGTCGTCGATGATGCAGTAGCCGGCCATGTTCACCCCCATGTCCGTGGGGGATTTGTAGGGACAGGAGCCAAAGATGTTTTCGAAGATGGTTTTCATCAGCGGGTAGATCTCGACGTCCCGGTTGTAGTTCACCGTGGTGATCCCGTAGGCGTCCAGGTGGAAGGGGTCGATCATGTTCACGTCGTCCAGGTCCGTGGTGGCCGCCTCGTAGGCCAGGTTCACCGGGTGCTTCAGGGGGAGGTTCCAGATGGGGAAGGTCTCGAACTTGGCGTAGCCTGCGTCCACGCCCCGCTTATGCTCGTGGTAGAGCTGGCTGAGACAGGTGGCCATTTTGCCGCTGCCGGGGCCGGGGGCCGTGACCACCACCAGGGGCCGCTCCGTTTCCACGAAGTCGTTGCGGCCGAAGCCCTCCTCCGAGGCGATCTTCTCCACGTCGTAAGGGTAGTTGGGGATGGCGTAATGCCGCCAGACCCGGAGGCCCAGTCCCTCCAGCCGCTTCTGGAAGGCTTCCCCCGCTGCGGCGTGCAGGTCAAACTGGGTAATGACTACGCTGCCCACATAAAGGCCGATGCCCCGGAAGGCGTCGATCAGGCGCAGCAGATCCAGGTCGTAGGTGATGCCCAGGTCCCCCCGCACCTTGTTCTTCTCGATGTCCCCGGCGTTGATGACCATGACGATCTCCGCCTGGTCCTTCATGGTGAGGAGCATCTTCACCTTGCTGTCCGGCTGGAAGCCGGGGAGCACCCGGGAGGCGTGGTTGTCGTCGAAGAGCTTGCCGCCGAACTCCAGGTAGAGCTTGCCGCCGAACTGGCCGATCCGCTCCCGAATGTGCTGGGACTGGAGCTGAAGATACTTTTCGTTGTCGAACCCGATCTCATATTTCATGGGTGACCGCGGCGGGCTTCCGCCGCTCCTCCTCCCGGGGCTGAGCCCCGATCAAATTACATAAACCGAACAATCACGTGAACGGACGGAGACCCCGGGGCATGAACACGGCGGCCGGGGGGCCGGCGCCGATCACGCCCGCTGGCTCAGAAAGGCGTTGATGAAGCCGTCGATGTCCCCGTCCATCACGCTGCCGATGTTGCCGTTTTCAAAGCCGGTCCGGTTGTCCTTGGCCAGGGTGTAGGGCATAAAAACGTAGGAGCGGATGGCGCTGCCGAAGTCGATCTTCATCTGAACGCCCTTGATGTCGCTGATCTTTTCCAGATGCTCCCGTTCCTTGATCTCCGCCAGCTTCGCCCGCAGCATCTCCTTGCAGTTCTCCAGGTTCTGGAAGTGGCTCCGCTCCACCTGGGAGGAGACCACGATACCCGTGGGGATATGGGTGAGGCGGACGGCGGAGGAGGTCTTGTTGACCTTCTGCCCCCCCGCGCCGGAGGAGCGGAACACGTCCATCTTGATGTCCTCGTCCCGGAGCTCGATCTCGCTCGTGTCCGTGATCTCCGGCATGACCTCCACGGCGGCGAAGCTGGTCTGCCGGCGGCCGGAGGCGTCGAAGGGGGAAATGCGCACCAGGCGGTGCACCCCGTGCTCGCTCTTGAGGTAGCCGTATGCGTTCTCGCCCTCGATCTTGATGGAGGCGGATTTGATGCCCGCCTCGTCCCCGTCCTGCCAGTCCAGCAGGGTATACTTGAAGCCGTGGCGCTCTGCCCAGCGGGTGTACATGCGGTAGAGCATGCTGGCCCAGTCCTGGGCCTCGGTGCCCCCCGCCCCGGGGTGGAGGGTGAGGATGGCGTTGTTGGCGTCGTATTCCCCGGTGAGAAGCGTGCTCAGGCGCACCTGCTCCAGCCGGGCGGCGAACTTGTCGTAGTCCTCCGTGAGCTCCGGGAGGAGGCTGTCGTCGTTCTCCTCCAGGGCCATGTCGCAGAGGGTGTAAAGGTCGTCCCACTGCTTTACGAGCCGGTCGTAGGTCTCGCACTTGTCCTGCAGGCGCTTCATCTGCTGCTGCACCTTGGTGGCGGCGGCCGCGTCGTTCCAGAAGCCGTCGGCGGAGGTCCTTGCCTCCAGCTCTCGGATCTCCTCCTGGGCGGCGTCCAGCTTCATGCCGTCCCGCAGGGTCTCCAGGGTGGGCTTGAGGGCGTTGAGCTTTACCTTATATTCTTCAAATTCGATCATTCGTAATCATCCTTCCTGTTGGCTCCCTCTTTGAGGGAGCTGTCGGCGAAGCCGACTGAGGGAGTCCCCTCGCGCTTTTCTCCGTGACTGAAAGCAAAAAACAGCGAAGCTATCCCTTCGTCCCCTTGGCGCCGCCGGAAAAGCCCTTCAGGATACCGGTGTCCACGGCGTTTCTGAAGCCGCCCCGCTGCCGCTCCCGCTTCAGGGCCAGGGAGACCAGCCGGTCCAGCAGGGCCGTGTAGCCAAGCCCCAAAGGCTCCCAGAGGTAGAAGGAAAGGGAGCCGGGAATGGTGTTCGCCTCGTTGATGAAAAGCTCGCCGGTCTCGCCGTTGAGCAGGAAATCGATGCGGGCCACGCCGCTGAGATCCAGGGCCCGGAAGGCCCGCACGGCCAGGGAACGCACCTCCTCCCGCAGTTCCGGGGAGATGGGCGCGGGGAGCAGGCGGCTGAGGCCGCTCATGCCCTTGCCGCCGGAGGCCTTGCCGCCCTTGGCGCCTCCCTCGTATTTGTCCCGGTAGGAGAGGATCTCGTCACCCATGACGGGCTCCTCCACCTCGCTGGCCTCGGCCTCCTCCGCGTCCCCCAGCACAGCGCAGTTCAGCTCCCGCAGGGGCCGCACGGCCTTTTCCGCCAGGGCCCGGGGGGAGAAGGAAAAGGCTTCGTCCAGGGCCTCGGGCAGCTCGCTTTCCGATTTTACCAGCCGGATGCCCACGCTGGAGCCCAGGTCCAGGGGCTTCACGATGAGGGGGAAGGGCAGCTTCGCGGAGATCCGCGCCAGCTGCTCGGCCCGGTCGTCCCCGGCGCGGAGACGCAGAGCGGGGAGCACGGGGAGACCCGCGGCGGCATAGAGCAGCTTCTGGGCGTATTTGTCCATGCCCACGGCGCTGCCCTCCACGTCCGGTCCGGCGAAGGGCAGGCCCAGGGTGCGGAAATAGCCCTGCAGGGCCCCGTCCTCCACGTTGGTGCCGTGGACCACGGGAAAGGCCAGGTCGAGCAGCGCCAGGGGCTTCGATTTCAGGCCGAAGCGCCCGTAGGGCAGGAGGCCCACCCTGTCCCCTTCCCGGGCGGGCAGGACGCGGGTGCACTTTTTCAGCAGGGCCGGGACGTCCCGGTATTCCTCGATCCGCCCCGCCGCCTCTCCGGTGTAAAAGGCGTGGTCCCGGGTGATGTAGACGGGCAGCACGGTATATTTGTCCCGGTCGAAGGCGCGCAGCGCCTGCAGCGCGGAAATGACGCTCACCTCATGCTCCACGCTGGCGCCGCCAAAAAACAGACCGACGGTTATTTTCATGGGCTGTACCGACCTCCAGATTTCCGCCGGACGCCCCGCGCCGACGGTCAGCTATTACTTATTGCTTGTTACGTGTAGTTGTCCGGTAAATCGTTCTCCAGCAGAATGATCCTCCGGCCCTCCGCCGGGAAGGCGTCGGCGATGGCGACGGCCTCCTCCACCGTATCGGCCACCCGGATGTGCTCCTCCGGGAAGCCCGCTGCCAGCAACCCCTCCCGAAGGGGCCCGGCCTGCTTCTTCCCCACCAGCACGGCCCGGTCGCAGCGCGTCGCCGCCTGGCGGCCCAGCTCGGTGTTCAGCTCCCGCTGCTTTTCACCCAGCTCCACCATGCCCGGCGTCACCAGAATGCGCAGGCCTTCGAACATGGCCAGAGTCTCCAGGGCTGCCAGAGCCCCGGCGGGATTGGAATTGTACGCGTCGTCGATGACGAGGCGGTCGCCGCTCCCCAGGAGCTGCTGCCGGTGCTCCACCGCCTCCAGCTGCCGCACGGGCAGCTTCAGCTTCTCCAAGGGGATGCCCAGGGTATTTGCCACGGCGATGGCCCCGGTGAGGTTCTGCACGTTGTGCCTGCCCAGCAGCTTCGTCTGAAATTCCACGCCCCGCACGGTGAAGCGGAGGCCGTGCTCGTCGCAGCGGATGTCCTCCGCCCGGTAGTCCCCCCGGAGTGTACCGTAGCCCACGGTGGGGACGGAGACCTTGCGGTTGCGGATCTCCTCGGAATCCATATTGCCGAAAAACACCCCGTTGGGCGGGAGGGCGTCGGCCAGCTCGAACTTGGTCTTCACCACGTTCGCCAGGCTTTTGAAGCTCTCCAGGTGCTGGGGGCCGATGGCGGTGATGATCCCCATCTGCGGATGCACCAGCTCGCAGATCTCCCGGATGTCCCCCACATTCCGGGCCCCCATCTCACAGACGAAGACCTCGTGGACAGGCCGCAGATTCTCGCGCACGGTGCGCACCACCCCCAGGGTGGTGTTGTAGTTGAGGGGCGTAACCAAAACATTATATTGGACGCTCAGCAGCTTTTCAAGGAAAAACTTGACGCTGGTCTTCCCGTAGCTTCCCGTGACCCCGATGATCTTCAGCTCCGGATCCTGGGCCAGGATGCGCCGGGCGTCCCGGATATACCAATCGCTCACCGCCTTCTCCACGGGGCGGTTGATGGTATCTGCCCCCAGGAGCAGCCAGGGGGCGAAGACCAGGGCGAAGGACATGAGCAGAGCGCCGAAGGCCTCCCCCTCCGGGGCGAGAAAGCCCAGCAGGGGCGGGATGCAGCAGAGGATGAGGAAGGTGACGGCCAGGCGGCGCACCCTGGCGGTGAAGACCAGGGCCTTTTTGGCCTTTTTGGGCAGGTTCAGGGCGGCCACGATGAGGAAGAGGACGGCGCTGAGATAAGCGCCCCATTTCCCCAGCTCCCGCAGCAGAAGCACGGCCCCCAGGGCCCAGACGCTGCGCAGCAGGATGTCCTCCAGGTTTTCCCGGATCCACTTCTTCTGTACCTCGTGCTTGTAGCCGTCCAGCTGGAAGATGTGGACGTGCTTCCGGAAGAGGAAGAAAGCGCAGAGAAGATAACATACGGTCAGAACGGCGAAGGCGACGGTCATATCAGTTCGCTCCAAAAAAGGAATCCAGCACCCGGAACACGAAGCCGGGCTGCTCCAGATAGGCGTAGTGCCCCGCGCCGGGCACGGTCACCAGCCCCGCGTCGGGGATCTTCTCCTCGAAGACCCGGCCCATCCACAGGGGCGTGTCGGCGTCCTTCTCCCCCCAGATCAGGAGGCTGGGGTTGGGGATGCTCGGCATGAGGGCCGTCAGGTCCCGGTTCACCAGCTTCACCAGGGTGGCGCGCATGACGGGGGAGGCGGCCCGGTAATCCGCCGAGCCCCGCTTTTGCCGGAAGCGCTCCAGGGCGGCGGGGAAGGGGGAAAGGAAGAGTTTTCCCAGCTTGTAGGTGAAGGTGCGGAGCTTCTTCTTTGCCGTGGGCCTGGGGACGACCCCCGCCGCGTCCATAAACACCAGCTTGCCGAAGTCCGCCTTTCGTTTCTCCGAAGCCAGCACCAGCATGATGCGCCCCCCGTTGGAGTGGCCGATCAGGTGGGTCTTTTCCACGTCCAAGGCCTCCAGCAGCTTCAGGACGAAGGCGGCGTAGTCCTCCGCGTCCCAGGCCTCCGGCGGCTCCGGCGTCTCCCCGAAGCCGGGGAGCTCCGGCAGAAAGACGCGCATGGTCCTCCCCAGGTGCTCCGCCAGGTCTCTGTAAAGGCCCAGCTTCGTTCCCCAGCCCTGGAGGATCACCGCCGTTTCCGGCCCCTCGCCGCAGACTATGTAGTTGACGGGGATACCCTGCACTTCCACGACCATGGCGCGACCTCTCGACTTCAAACATCTTCCCACATTACCCTAAAATAGAAGTATACAACAGCCGGGGGATTATTACAATCCGGCGTGGAAATTTTCCCCGCCGATCTTTTTCGCCCCCGCACCGACCCCTGCCGCCGTTGACAAGCGCTCCCGGACGTGGTATATTTGCAAAATCTTGGATTTTTATGCAGGCGCGGCAGCGCCGTTCAAAGGGGAAAGAAAAATGAAAACGATCGTCGCCAAATTCGGGGGCAGCAGCCTGGCCAGCGCCGCCCAGTTCCGCAAGGTAGGGGCCATCCTGGCCGCCGACCCCGCCCGCCGCTTCGTGGTGGCCTCCGCTCCGGGCAAGCGGGACAGCGGGGACACCAAGGTCACCGACCTGCTCTACCGCTGTTACGACGCGGCCGCCGCCGGGGAGGATTTCGCCCCGGTGCTGGACCGGATCCGCGCCCGCTTTTCCGACATTGCAAGGGAGCTGGGCGTCGCCTTCGATCTGGAGGGAGAGCTGGCGGCCGTGGAAGGTCAGCTGCGCGCGGGACCCCGGCGGGACTACATGGCCAGCCGCGGGGAGTATCTCAATTCGAAGCTGCTGGCAGCCTGGCTGGGCTGGCCCTTCCTGGATGCGGCGGACTGCGTGCGCTTCACCCCGGAGGGCGCCTTCGACGCGGAGACGACCCAGGACCTCCTGTCCCGGGCCCTGGCCGGGCTGGACCGGGCTGTGATCCCCGGCTTCTACGGCGCCGATGCGACCGGCGCGATCCACACCTTCTCCCGGGGCGGCTCCGACGTGAGCGGATCTCTGGCCGCCCGGGCCGCCGGTGCGGATCTCTACGAGAACTGGACGGACGTGTCCGGCGTCCTCTTCACGGACCCCCGCATCGTGCGCAACGCCCGCCCCATTCAGTACATCACCTACCGGGAGCTGCGGGAGCTTTCCTACATGGGGGCCTCCGTGCTCCACGAGGACGCGGTGTTCCCCGTGCGCCGGGCGGGCATCCCCATCAACATCCGCAACACCAACCGGCCCCAGGACCCCGGCACCCTGATCGTGGCGGCCCTGCCGGAGGGGACGGAGACGGTCCCCGTCACCGGCGTGGCCGGGCGGAAGGGCTTCGCGGCCGTGCTGGTGGAGAAGAGCCTGATGAACAGCGAGATCGGCTTCGCGGCCCGCCTGCTGAACATCTTTGCGCAGAACGGCGTCCCCTTTGAGCACTGCCCCACCGGCATCGACACCATGTCCGTGGTGGTCTCCGAGGCCGCCTTCGCCCCCCACCGGGAGGAGATCCTGGCGGCGCTGCGGGAGCAGCTGAAGCCCGACCGGGTGCAACTGGAGGAGGACCTGGCCCTTATCGCCGTGGTAGGACACGGCATGGTGGCCAACAAGGGCATCGCCGCCCGCATCCTGGGGGCGGTCACCGCCGCGGGGGTCAACATCCGCATGATCGACCAGGGCTCCAGCGAGCTGAACATCATCCTGGGCATCGACGCGGCGGACTACGAGACAGCCGTCCGGGGCATCTACACGGAGTTCTACGGCGAATAAGCGGCACCCGCCCCCAGCCCAAATTCCGATTGCAAAAAAAGCGCCTCCCCTGTATAGTGGAAGCTGTACAGAGGAGGCGCTTTCCATGAAGCTCATTCAGATCCCCCTGGGGGCGTTCGCGTCCCTCCGGGGATATCTCCCGGAGCCCGGCGGCCCGGCGGTGCCGGCGATCCTCATCGCCCCCGGGGGCGGCTTCCGCGTCTGCGCCCGGCGAGAGGGGGAGCCCGTGGCCCTTGCCTTTCTCGCGGAGGGGTACGCCGCCTTCGTGCTGGACTATACCACCCTGGACAAAAAGCCGGACGCCGTCATGGCCGACCCGATGGCGGACTGCGCCGAAGCCCTTCGGACGCTGCGGGAACGGGGGGAGGCGCTGGGGCTTCAGAAGGGCCGTCTTGCCCTGCTGGGCTTCTCCGCGGGGGGCCACCTGGCCGCCGCCGCGGCGACCCACGGACCGGAGCGCCCGGACCTCCTGCTGCTGGGCTACCCCGGCATCCTCCACAGCGAACGGCGGGCCCTGGAATGCCCGGACATCCCGGAGCGGACGGACGGGCGGACGCCGCCCACCTTCCTATTTTCCACCCGGGACGATCCGGTGGTCCCCCCGGCGCATCCCCTGGCCTTCGTCCGGGCCCTGGAGGCCGCGGGGGTCGAATACGAGCTGCACATCTTCCGGCATGGGGGCCACGCCCTTTCCCTGGGCACGGCCCTGACTGCCGGCGGCGATCCCGCGCTGGTGAACGCCAGCTTCGCCCAATGGTTCCCTCTCGCCGTCCGCTGGCTGCGGGAGCATTGGGGTGAAGTCCGATAACGAAGAAAGGGTGACTCTCCCGTGAAAAAGACCGTATCGCTGCTGCTGGTCCTGCTGTTGCTCTGCTCCCTCGCCCTTCCGGCCCTTGCCGAGGGCGAGGAGGGCGTGGAGCTTCTGACGCAGCCCCTGGACTACGACGACGCCGCCAACTGGGCCTACTTCGGCCTGGGGGAGGACCGGCGCGTGGACGTGTTCCTGATCTGCCCCACCGTGGACACCCGGAGCTACTCTAACGCCCTGGACCTGAACGACAAGCTCAAGGGCCGCTTCATCAGCGCCCTGGACATGGAGGAGGGCATCTACGCCGACACGGGGCGGCTCTTCTCCCCCTACTACCGGCAGATGTCCATCAACGCCTATGCCCTCTCCGAGCCGGAGCGGGCGCGGGCGGAGGCCAACGCCTATCTGGACGTTTCCGCCGCCTTCCGCTGGTATCTCGACCATGAGAACGGCGGCCGCCCCATCATCCTGGCGGGCTTCTCCCAGGGCTCCCAGATGTGCCTGAAGCTCCTGGAGGAATACTACGGCGAGGGCGCGGAGGCGGCGGCCCTGCGGCAGAGGCTGGTGGCGGTCTACGCCGTCGGCTGGGGCTTCACGGAGGAGCTCACGGCCCGCTGCCCCCAGATCGTTCCCGCCCGGGGAGAGACGGATACCGGCGTCGTCGTCAGTTTCGACTGTGAGGCTGAGGGCGTGACGGGCACCATCATCATCCCCGAGGGCGTGACCGTGTACGCCATAAACCCCCTGAACTGGCGGACCGACGGGACCCCGGCGGACCGGAGCCTGAACCTGGGGGCCGTCATGGGCACGGGCGCGGAGCCGGTCCCAGGCCTCTGCGGTGCCTACGTCGGCGATCGGGGCCAGCTGGTGACCACCGACGTCCTTCCGGAGGACTATCCCCCGGCGCTGGACGTTTTCCCCGAAGGCGCGTATCACGTTTACGACTACATGTTCTTCTTCACGAACCTGCGCCGGAACGTGGCCGACCGCACGGCAGCCTATTTCAGCGGCGTCCCCTTCAAGGACCTTCCCGCCGACGAAGGTCAGGCCGAGGCGGTGAAATACGTCTATGACCGGGGTCTCATGAACGGCACGGGAGCCGCGGTCTTCAGCCCCGACCTGGCTCTCACCCGCGCCCAGCTCGTCACGGTGCTCTGGCGGCTCTCCGGCGCGCCTGCGGCGGAGGCGGCCTATGAGGACGTGCCTGCGGACGCCTGGTACGGTGCTGCGGCCCGTTGGGCCGCGGCCTCGGGGCTGACGGAGCCCGGCGGCGCCTTCGCGCCGGATGAGGCTCTCAGCCGGGAGGAAACGGCGCTCCTCCTCTGGCGCTGCGCCGGACGTCCGGCGGCGGGTGCCGGCGGGGCGGCGGAGGCCCGCTCCTTTGCCGACGCCGGGGACATCGGGGCGGAAGCCCTCCCCGCCGTGGCCTGGGCCCTGTCCGCCGGGCTGCTGGAGGAAGCGGCGGAGGGAAGCTTCGACCCTCGGGGACAGCTCACCCGCGCTGAGGCGGCGGTCCTCCTGCGGCGCTTCGATGGGCTCGTGCGGCCCGGCCCTCTCTCCCTGTGGCGGGAGGGGGAAGCAAAAACCGCCCTGGTCTCCTTCGTGGAGGCCGTCACCGACCCGGCGGGGCCCGATTACATCCCCCCGGAGGACCGCATTGCCGTGTTCGACCTGGACGGGACCCTGTTCTGTGAAACGGATCCGGTCTATTTCGATTACTGCCTGCTACGCTGGCGGGTGAAGGAGGACCCGGATTACCGGGACCTTGCCTCGGACTTCGAGCGGGAGACGGCGGATAAGATCGACGAATACATCGCCACGAGCGTCGCCCCCGCGGGCCTGGAGCTGGACCACGGCAGGGCCGTGGCCTCCGCCTTCGCGGGGATGACCGTGGCGGAATTCGAGGCTTACGTCCGGGCCTTCCGGGACCGGCCCGCCCCCGGCTACGAGGGCATGACCCGGGGCGAAGCTTTCTACCGCCCCATGGTGCAGGTGGTGGAATACCTACAGGCCAGCGGCTTCGCGGTCTACGTCGTCAGCGGCACCGACCGGCTCATCGTCCGGGGCCTCCTGGAGGACAGCCTGCTCCATATCCCCCGGCGGCAGATCATCGGCTCCGACGAGACCCTCGTTTCCAGCAATCAGCAGGATACCGACGGCCTGGACTACGTCTTCTCCGAGGGGGACGAGCTGATTCTGGGGGGTGAGTTCGTCGTCAAGAACCTGAAAATGAACAAGGTCGCCGTGATCGCCCAGGAGATCGGCCAGCAGCCGGTGCTCTCCTTCGGCAACAGCACGGGGGACAGCAGCATGGCGGAATACGTGACCAGCGCCAACCCCTGCCGGAGCCTGGCCTTCATGCTCTGCTGCGACGATCTTATCAGGGAGAACGGCAGCAGCGCCAAGGCGGAGCAGATGCGCTCCCTCTGCGGAGAATACGGCTGGATCCCCGTCTCCATGCGGGACGACTGGACCACCGTATACGGCGAGGGCGTGACCAGAAAGCAATGAGCAGCAGGCGGCAGTGAATGCTCCCTGACGACGGAGGAACCCCTCAGGCATCCGCCCTGCACGGGACGGCGGATGCCGGCTGCCCTGAAAGGGGAGGGGAAGCCCCGAAGGCGGTGGAGGGGTCCAGCTCCCCCGCCCGCAGACGCAGCCAAAACGCAAATCAGAGGAGCGTCCGGACGCTTTGCCGGAACCGGAATCTGCGGACAACGCCGCGCAGCGGCGATGCCCGTCATTCCGGCAAATCAGGACACAGGAGGCTTTATGCGCACTAAAGGCTTCGATTGGCGGGATTTCCTCCGCCGGGTGGCCGTGATCGCCATCCCGGTGGCCCTGCAGAATCTGCTCACCACCACGGGCTCCATGGTGGACACCGTCATGATCGCATCCCTGGGACAGACGGAGCTGGGAGCCGTGGGTCTCTGCGCCCAGTTCTCCTCCCTGATGTTCAGCTGCTACTGGGGCTTCATCGGGGGCGGGATGCTCTTCATCTCCCAATACTGGGGCGCGAAGGACGACGACGGAATCAACCGTGCCTACGGACTGACCCTCTCCTGCATGATGACCGTGGCCCTCGCCTTTTTCGTGCTGGCGACGGTGTTCCCCGGCGCGGTCATGCGCCTGTACACAGACAAGGCGGCCCTGCAGGAGACGGGGGTGAAATACCTGCGCATCGTGGGCTTCAACTATCCCCTCATGGTGCTCTCCATGGCCATGGCCACCCTCCTGCGCTGCACGGAGCGGGTGCGCATCCCCCTCTACGGGTCCATCGTCTCCGTGCTGGTGAACGTGAGCCTGAACTATGTGCTGATCTTCGGCCGCCTGGGCCTCCCGGCCATGGGGGTGCGGGGCGCGGCCCTGGCCACGGTGATCGCCCAGGGCGTGAGCATCTGTGTCGTGGTGCTCCTGGCGAAGGCCGGGGGCCACCCTTATCTCCTGGCGGTCCGGCGGCATTTCCGCTGGGACGCTCCGCTGCTGAAGGAATACTTCCGCAAGTGCTTCCCCATCATTATGAACGAGCTCCTCATCGGCGTGGGCAACATGGTGATCAACGTCGTCCTGGGCCGTCAGCCCGAGGAGGCCATCGCCGCCCTCGCTGTCTTCCGCACCCTGGAGGGGCTCATCATCGGCTTCTTCGCGGGCTTCTCCAACGCGGCCTCCATCCTGGTGGGGAAGGAGGTGGGCGCGGGGAAGCTGGACCTCGCCTATACCCGGGCCTGGCGGCTGGTGTATCTCTGCCAATGCTTCATCGGGCTGGTGGGGCTGTGCATCGTGGCCCTCCATTCCCCCATCCTGCGCCTCATGGGCCTGGAGGGGGAGAGCTTCCGCATCGCCTTCGGCTTCGTGGGCATCTACGCCGCAGCCGGCTTCATCCGCATGGGCAACTGGACCCAGAACGACACCTTCCGCGCCGCCGGGGACGCCTCCTACGGCACGGTGCTGGAGATCGTGTTCATGTGGGTCCTGGTGCTGCCCCTGGTGTGGCTCACCGGTATGGTGCGGCACGGGCCGACGCTGCTGATCTTCCTCTGCTGCTACGTGGACGAGCCCATCCGCTATGTGCTGATGCAGGTCCACCTCTTCGGGGGGAAGTGGATCAAGCCTGTCACGGAGGAGGGCCTGAAGGCCAAGGAGGGCTGGAAGCCGCCCCGCCTCCGGGCCTGACGGCGGGAGGGGTGGAAATCCCCGGCGGACTGGGGTATAATGGGAATCGGAGCGCGCAGGGCGTCCCCAGGGACGGAAAGAACCTGCGCAGGGAGGATGCATCATGGCAAGAAAACCGATCTTTACCGGCGCGGCCACGGCGCTGATCACGCCCACCACGGCTGCGGGCGTGGACTATGAGGCCCTGGGCAGACTGATCGACTGGCAGATCGAGCAGGGAATCGACGCGCTGGTCATCGCGGGCAGCACCGGGGAGGGCAAGACCCTCTCCATTCCGGAGCATAAGGAGGTCCTGCGCTACAGCGCCGAGCGCATCGCGGGCCGGGTGCCCATGGTGGCGGGCACCGGCTCCAACGAAACGAGCGTTTCCATCAGCATGAGCAAATATGCCTGCGAGGTGGGGGCCGACGCCCTCCTGGTGGTGACGCCCTATTATATCAAGGCCACGCAGAACGGGCTGGTGAAAATGTACAGCATGATCGCCGACGCGGTGACGAAGCCCCTCATCCTCTACAACGTCCCCAGCCGCACCGGGGTGAATATCGAGCCGGAAACCTATGCCCGCCTGGCGGACCACGGCAACATCGCGGGCATCAAGGAGGCGAACGGCGACATTTCGAAGATCGTCAGCACCGCCGCCCTGGTGGACGGTAAGCTGGATCTCTATTCCGGCAACGACGATCAGATCCTCCCCATCCTCTCCCTGGGAGGTAAGGGGGTCATCTCCGTGCTGTCCAACCTGATGCCGGCGGAGACGGCCCGCATGTGCCGCCTCTTCTTCCGGGGGGACGTCGCCGGGGCGGCAGCGCTGCAGTTCCGGTATCTGCCCCTGATCCACGCCCTCTTCAGCGAGGTGAACCCCATCCCCGCCAAGGCCGCCATGTCCGCCATGGGCTGGTGCGAGAACTACCTGCGCATGCCCCTCACGCCCATGGAGGACGCCCACAGGGAGCAGCTCTTCCGGCTGATGCGGGAGCAGGGCCTGCTTGGAAAGGAGCGAAAGATATGATCACTGCCGATATGCCCATCCGCATCGGGAAGCGCACGGCGAAGAACCGCGTCACCATGGCCCCCACGGTGAAGTTCATCGCCGGGGAGGACGGGATCCCTACGGAGGATTTCGCCGTCCATTACGCCGAGCGGGCGCAGCACGGCTGCAGCTTCATCTGCGTGGAGGCCACCTGCGTCGCCCCGGAGGGGCGGCTGGCCCCCTCCCAGCTGGGCCTGTGGTGCGACGAGCAGATCCCCGGACACGCCGCCATCGCCGCGGGCTGCCATGCGTATGGCGCTCTCGTCGTCCCCCAGCTGCACTTCGGCGGCCTGGGCACCCATCCCGCCTGCGGGCCGCTCACCTCGCCCAGCAGGGTGGTCTGGGAGACCTGGGGAAAGCAGACGGAGGCGATCGAGCTCACGAAGGAGGACATCCGGCGCATTGTCGGCCTCTTCCGGGACGCCGCCGTCCGGGCCAAAAAGGCGGGCTACGACGGGGTGCAGCTCCACGCCTGCCACAGCTATCTCATCAACGATTTCGCCTCCGCCGTGAACAAACGGGGGGACGAATACGGCGGCTCCCCCGAGGGGAAGGCCCGCTTCGGCTGCGAGATCATCCGGGCCGTGCGGGAGGCCTGCGGGGAGGAGTTTATCATCTCCGCCCGGGTCTCCGGCTGCGACCCCACCGTGGAGGAGGCCACAGAGATCGCCGGGTACTACGTGAAGGCCGGCTGCGACTATCTCCAGGTGTCCAGCGGCGTCGCGGGGCTGGAGGACGTCCCCCACGATGAGAGCCTTCCCTACAACAAAATCGCCTCCCTGGGGGTGCGCATGCACGAAAAGTTCCGGGGCGTTGTCCCCGTGTCCCTGGTCAACGGCATCCGCACGCCGGAGCAGGTGCGCTATCTCCTGGAAAACGACCTGATCGACACCGTGGACCTGGCCTGCGGCCTCCTGGCGGACCCCGCCTTCACCGAGGCGATCCTGGAGGGGAAGCCCTACGAGAAATGCCGGAGCTGCCGCGGCTGCGGCTTCGGTCCGATCCACAACCATCTGTGCCCCGCCATGGTGGCCCGGGGCGCGGACGAATTCCATTTCAGGGAGCTTCTGGAGAAAAACTGAAAAAAACAGACTGCGCCCCGGGACCGGCCTATCGGTCCCGGGGTGCTTTTCACGTTTCTCAGAGCTTCTCTTCTGTTTTTTCCCGGCCGAAGGCCCGGCCCAGGAGGTAGCCGTAGGTGAGACCGGAGCCGGTGCTGTTGCCCGGCAGGAGCATGGGGTAGTCCACCCCGTAGCGCCCGGCCATGGCGTTGCCCAGCACGTAGAGGCCGGGCACGGGCTCATTGTGCTCGTCCAGGGCGCGGAAGCGCTCGTCCACCTTCACGCCGCCGCAGACGGAGAGGAGGGCCGCGCCGAATTTCCTCGCGATAAAGGGAGGCTTATCCAGCGGGATGAGCAGCTCCGGCCGCTTGCCGAACTCGTCGTCGTGGCCCTTGCGGCAGAATTCGTTGTAGTCGTTGAAGGTCTTTTCGAACGTGTCCGGGTCCACACCCATTTTTTCCGCCAGCTCCCGGGGCGTGTCCGCCATGACGGAGGAACCGTTAGCCAGGCTGGCCTCGATCTTCCGGGCCACGTCCGTCTCGTCGAAGGGCTTGCCGCCCACGTAGTCGAAGCTCTCCCCCCAGTAGATGCCTCCGCCGTATTTCAGAGTCTCTGGCACCTTCCGGGCCCAATCGGAATCGAAGACCGTCCAGCACCATTTGTAGCCGGTCTTCACGATGCCCAGGCTCCGGCCCTGGAGATAGCTGTCCTCGTTCATGAAGCGCTTACCCTTGGGTGTGACGAAGAGGAAGCAGTAGTTGGAATGGCGGATGGCCTGGGGATGCATCATGGTGGGGAAGGGCGCATCCTCAAAGGCGGCTCCGGCCCAAAGGGCGGCCCGGTGGCCCTCCCCCAGGTCGATGCCCTTGGGGACGTTGGCCTTCACGGCCACCCGGTTGGCGATGGGGCAGAGATCCTCGCACATCTCGTCGTTGCCGCCGATGCCGCCGGTGGCGATGAGCACGCCCCGGGAGGCCCGGACGGCCACCAGCTTTCCCTCCTTCGTGCGCCCCGCGGCGCCGACGACCCGCCCGTCCTCCTTGAGGAGCTGGAGCATGGTGGTATTGAAGAGGTAGTCCGTCCCCAGCTTCAGGGATTCCCGGTACATGGGCTCCATAAGCTCGTTGAGGCCGCCGAACTTCCCGGAGCGGGCCACGGGCCCGTCGTAAAACACGTGGGCGGAGTAGAGCTCCTTATAGGTCTCCCCCTGATAGGCAGCCCCCTGGAGGTTGATGCGCACGCCGCCGTATTCCGGCTTTTCCACCAGATCCAGGGCCCAATCCATGGCTTCCTCGCTTTTATCCACGAAGAGGCGCACCAGCCGCTCGTCACAGCGGTTACCGCAGCGCTTGATCCACTCCCGGGCTACCTCGTCCGGGTCGTTGACGATGCCCAGGGAGCGCATGAACTTCGAGTTCACCACGCCCACGTTGTGGGCAAAGCCATGGTAGGAAGGGAGCTTTTCCATCACCGTCACGGCGCAGCCGCTCTCCGCGGCGCTGTAGGCGCAGCTCAGTCCGGCGATCCCGGCGCCGATCACCAGCACCTCCGTCTCCCGCGTTTCTTCAAAGTCCGCAGGGTCCAGGGGCTCCGGCGGCGCGGCCCAGCTGCCCCAGCGAGGGTTTATATTGCTCATATCCTGCACATCCTTCCTGTTCGTCGGTTTGATTTACAGATCCAGGGCCGCGTGATGGCCCCGGAAGACGGCCTCCCGGATATTCCCGGGGCGGCCGCAGTCTCCGATGATCTCCACGATGGGGGCGCTGCGGCGGAGGGCGTCCGTCTCCGTCTCCAAAGGACGGACCCCGGCGGCGCAGATCACGGTATCCGCCGCCAGGAGAACCACCCGCCCTTCTCCGTCCCGGCATAGCAGCCCCTCCGCCGTGACGGCCGCGGCCTCCAGGCCGGGGTATGCCGTGACGGAAGCCGCCAGCTTTTCCAGCAGCTCCGGCCGGTACCGGGGATTCGCGTCTGCGGCCAGCTCCCGCCGCCGCCCCGCCAGGACGACGGCGCGCCCCGTCCCGGCCAGGAACAGGGCCGTTTCGCAGCCGCTGAGCCCGCCCCCCAGGACGGCGGCCCGGGGACCGATCTCCCCCAGCCGCGCGGCGGCCTCCGCCGCGGGATAACGTTGGGGCCGTCGATGCCGGGGATGGGAGGCAGGACGGGTTCCCCGCCGATGGCCAGGAGCAGCGCGTCGGGCCGCAGCTCGGCGACGAGGGCCGGGGTGACGGGGGTGTTCAGCCGTATTTCCGCCCCGGCGCGCTCCAGAAGCCGGGCCATGGTCTCCGTCCAGCGGACGTGGGCAGCCTTGAAGGGGACGCCTTCCTCCGCCAGCATCAGGCCCCCGAGCCGGGGTCCCTTCTCGCAGAGCAGCACCCGATGGCCCCGCCGGGCTGCGGTGAGAGCCGCCTGCAGGCCCCCCGGCCCGCCCCCGGCCACCAGCACCCGCCGGCTCCGGCGGGCGGGGGGCGTGAACTTCGCCTCGAGTTCCCGGCCGATGTCCGGATTCAGGGCGCAGATGCGGGTCTGGGTGAGCATGCGCTCGGCGTGGCAGGTGAGGCAGCGCAGGCAGGGTACGATCTCGTCCGTGCGGTTCTGCTCCACCTTTTTGGGCAGCTCCGGGTCCGCCAGAAGGGCCTGGGCCATGCAGACGAGGTCCGCCTGCCCGGAGGCCAGGATCGCCTCCATCTGCGCCGGATCGCCCAGGGCTCCCACCGCTGCCACGGGGACGCGAACGTGCTTTTTGATCTCGGCGGCGTACTTCACGTTGCAGCCGGGCTCGGAGAAGACGCCGGGATGAGTGACGCCGAAATCCGCCGCCCCGCCGGCGGAAACGTGCAGAAGCTGCACCCGGCTCTCGACCAGCTTCGCAAATTCGATCGCCTCCGCCAGGGTGACCCCTCCCGCCGCCAACTCCATGGCGGAGAAGCGCAGCTCGATGGGGAAGTCAGGCCCCACCGCCGCCCGGACGGCGTCCAGCACCTCCAGGGTCAGCCGCGCGCGGTTGGGGAGGCTGCCCCCGTATTCGTCCCGGCGGGTGTTGGTGAGGGGGGAGAGGAACTGGTGCAGCAGCCAGCCGTGCCCCGCGTGGAGCATGAGCATATCGAAGCCGGCCTTCTTCACCAGGGCCGCGCCCCGGGCGAAGCGGTCGACGGCGTCCCGGAGCAGGGCCCGGTCCATGCCCTTCACCGCAGTGCCGTTTTCCGTCACGGTATCCACCGGCCCCCAGCGCAGGTTCCCGTCCCCGGCGGCCCCGGCGGGCGCGTCGAAGGCGGAGAGCATCCCCGCGTGGTTCAGCTCGACGGAGGCTGCGGCGCCGTGGCGGCGGATGGCCCGGGCGGCGTTGGTGAGACCGGCCAGCACCCCGGGATTGTCCAGGTTGATGAGCCGCCCGTGGCCCTTGCCGTGGACGTAGTCCACGCAGGCCTCGCTGACGGTGACGACGGCGGCCCCGCCCCTGGCCCGGTTTTCATAGAAGGCGATGGCCCCCTCGGTGAGGCAGCCGTCCTCCATCAGGTCCGGGAAGCCCATGGGGGCGGAGCACATGCGGCTGCGCAGGGTGAGAGGCCCCAGCTGCAGGGGAGCGCAGAGATGGGGGAAGCGGGGAAGATAGGCGCCCGGCATATTCGCGGTCCTCCCTTGTGTCGTTTCCTCCATCATACCACGGCGGCGGCGCCGCCGCAATTCCCGGCGGGCAGGAAAGAATGGGCGCCCGCCGGATGGCGGGCGCCCGGGGTATGCCGGATTGTCAGCCCTCGAAGCCGATGGCGCAGACCTCCACGCCGAATTTCTTGCGGAGATTGGTCAGTTCCTCGGGATCCTTCAGCCGCTCGGGGGCGTAGGTGCGGATGTACTCCAGATCCTGCAGGAAGGCGAACCAGTTGGGCTTGCCGCCCATGTCGTAGACCTCGGAATCCTCCAGCGCCTTCAGGCAGTGGGGCGCGAAGCGGGGGATATTCACGATGCAGCCCTCTTTGGCCAGGTGCTTTTCCCCGTAGACGGTGAATTCCACCAGGCCGTGGCGCACGTAGTAGAGCTCCCGCTCCCGGGGATAGGGATTCCACTGGGCGGTGAAGCCCTTTTTCATCTGGGCGCAGATCATTTCGTTGACGCCCGCGTTCTCCCAGCGGGTGGTGATGACCTTCACGGTGCAGCCGGGGAACTCATAGGAGGCATAGGGCCGGTCGGGATTCTTCACCGCCAGCACCTCGGAGGAGGGCACCTCTTTGTAGACCGGGCGCTCCCGCATGATCATGTCCATGCCGCCCACCTCCATGCGCACCTTCTGGAACTCCGGGTCGTCGGCGGCTTCGGGCATCTTGTCCTTCAGATGCTGGGCGATCTCCGCCATATCCAGAGAACAGAGGTCATGGAAGAAGCCGCGGTACTTTACGTCCTCCATGAAGGCCATGGCGTGCTGCTGCCCGGCCTGGAGCTGGATGATGTCCCCGGGCACGACCTTGCATTTGCGGCCGTCCACGTAGAGATACATCCAGCCGCTGTCCACGAAGAAGGTCTCGAAGCCGTCCTTGTGGGCGTGGCTGAAGGCGGAGGCCTCGTCCGGCGTCATCTCCGGGCGCTTGGCGCACATGATGGAGTCGGTGACGGAGTACTCTCTGTGGGGGCCCTCCGCCATGAGGATGGTGGACTGGTATTCCCCGACGCGCCCGTCCTTGTCCTTGGCGACGAATGGGATGAGCCAGCTGCTGTCGTGGTCGTTCAGGTCGATGACGATTCTTTTTTCCAGGATCATTGCGTTCTCTCCTTTCAAAAATTGCGGCGCTCTGCGCCTTGTTCAGACGGTATGCGGAAAACCGGAGCGTCCGCAGAATGCGGGCACTCCGGCGCTGGATTACAGGCTGTTCTCCGTGCGGGAGATCAGATCGTTCTGGCAGTCCCGGGAGAGCTCGTTGAAATAGGCGCTGTAGCCCGCAATGCGCACCACCAGGTCCCGGTAGTCCTCCGGTCTGGCCTGGGCGGCCCGCAGGGTCTCGGAGGAGACGATGTTGTACTGCACCTCCATGCCCCCCATATCCATATAGGTCTGGGTCATGGTGCGCAGCTTTTCGATCCCCTCGGGGCTGTTCAGGGCGGAGGGGTGGATGCGGATGTTCAGGGCCAGACCGTTCATGAATTTGCCATGTTCGAAGCTCAGGGCGGAGGAGAGGACGCTTGTGGGGCCGCAGCAGTCCCGTCCCTGGGCGGGAGAGGCCGCGTCGGCGATGGGGGTCCCGGCCAGACGCCCGTCTGGGGTGGCCCAGGTGGTGTAGCCCTGGGCGACGTGGCTGGCCGCGGAGTACATCCCGCCCTTGAAGATGCGGCAGCGCTTGCTGTAGCATTCCCGGCAGAGCTCCCGGTAGGTCTCCACCACCCACTTCATCTGCTCGTCGGCATAGGGATCGTCGTTGCCGTAATGGGGGACCTCCCGGAGGATGCGCTGGCGCAGGGGCTCGTAGCCCTCCCAGTTGGCCATATAGGCGTCGTAGAGCTCCCGGGTGGTGATGAGCTTTTTGTCGAAGCACATATACCGGATCGTGGTCAGGGAATCGGCCACCGTGGCGAGGCCCACGGCGGTGGAGCCGTAGGAATTGTACTTCGCCCCGCCGCAGACCACATCCCTCCCGCTCTCCATGCAGCCCTCCATGGTGATGGAGAGGATGGGGTGCTGGTCGTGGTACATGAAAAGGTATTCCACGTAGTTCTCGATGGAGACCTGGGCCTTCAGCACGTAGCGGGCCAGCTTCTTCCAGGCCTCCTTCACCTCGTCCAGGGACTGCATCTCATAGAGATAGCCGGTGTGGATGCTGCACTGGGCGCCGTTCATGGGGTTGAGGCCGTCGTTGAGGGCCATGTCCAGGATGGTGCTGTACTGGGTGTAGGCCTCCGGCGGGGTGGTGCCGTTGCCCCCGGCGTAGTCGTTGCCGGAGCCGGTGATCTCCTGGCAGCCGATGAGGGCGTAGTCCCTGGCGTCGCGCAGGGTGAAGCCCAGCTCCTCCATGGCGTGGGGGATGATGACCTCGTCGTTCTGGAAGAGGGGCAGCCCCCCCACCAGGCGGTTCACCTCGATGGCGCACTCCCAGAGCTTATCCGGGGTGTTCTTGTTGATGCGCAGGGAGATGGTGGGATCGTGGAGGCTCAGGCGGCCCAGGGTCTCCAGGGTCATGTAGGTGACGGGGTTCGTGGCGTCCTCCCCGGTGTCCGGGTCTACGCCGCCCACGGTGGTGTGCAGATAGGTGTTGCCGATGCCGATGATCACGGTGAGGGGGCCGACGCCGCCGTTGTAGAAGCTGTTGATCTTCATGAAGAAGCAGTCGGTGATCTCCTGGGCCTGGTCCATGGTGATGCGCCCGGCCTCCAGATCGGCCTTCAGATAGGGCCAGGTGTACTGGTCGAAGCGGCCGAAGGAGCCGATGTCCGTGAGGCCGGACATGGCGATCATCATCTCGTAGAGCAGCGTAGCCTGACAGGCCTGCCAGAAGGTCTGCGCCGGGTTTTCCGAGATCCAGAGCAGGTTGTCCCCCATCTTCCGGAGCTCCGCCTGCCGGGCGGGGTCGGCGCAGGCTTCGGCCGCCTCATAGCAGGTCTGCCCGTAGCGCTTCAGGAGGGTGATGGCCCCCTCGCAGACGATCTCGGCGGACTTGTAGAACATGTATTTCTCCACGTCCTCCCCCATGAGGTCGTTGCGGTGGGCGTCCATCCAGTCCCGGGCCTGCTGCTTCAGGGCGGCGTAGCCGGTGCTCAGGAGCTTTTTGTAGCCGGGGGTGGAGTGCCCGGCGGGCATCATGGCGATGGGCATGTTCTCCCCGAAGGAGCGGACGCCCAGCCGGTTCAGCTCGTCGTAGCCCTCGGGCTGCCAGGCCTGGGCCATGTCCTCGATGGTGCGGCCCTTCCAGTAGTCCCGCACGCTGCGCAGCCCCTCCAGGTCCTCCGGGCTCATGACGAGGCGCAGCTCGTCGGAGGGGGGATTGTGGTAAAGCCCGTCCTCCCCCAGGGTCCAGGTGCCGTCCTCCACGAAGTTCAGGTACATGATCCCGTCGCCCCAGCGGGGGTCCAGCCGGGTGCCGCAGAAATACCGGGTGTGGTTGGCCACCAGGATCTCGTGGTCCTCCACCCGGGTGGTCTGCTCCTCGCACATGGCCTTGAAGATGAGGGCGTTTTTGATGCAGGGCACCACGCTCTCGTATTTTTGGCTGGCCCGCGTAACGATGAGGGAACGCTCCGCGTCCACGTGGAAGACGCGCTCCCGCACCCGCTCGTGCATGACCTTCATCCGGTCGCTGACCGGGCGAAACTGATACATAGAATGCCTCCGTTCTTCCGGGGGAACCCCGCGGGCTCCGCAGCTGTGATCCGTAATATGTCTGTAATATCTATCTTACCACACATCGCGCCGCCATACAAGAGGGGGAAAGCGCCTTCGCGCCTCTTGACCCTTTCGGCCCAAGCTGATAACATGAAAGCTATCGGATGCGGGATCCCGGCGGGGATCCGAAAAGGAGTGAACGCTTATGTTCCCTGTAAGACCGATCAGCGAGGAGCTGCTGCGGGAGATCGACAAAACCGTCCTGGACGAGCGCCGTCTCCGTTGGCGGGAGGCCATCAAGGCCGCCCCCTACGCCATGCTCACCGACCGGCAGAAATATGCCACGGAGGCCTGGAAGGAAACCGAGGGGGAGGACCTGGAGCTGCGGCGGGCGAAGATGGTGAAGAAGATCGCCGAGAACGTGGCCATCAACATCCTGGACTATGATTTCATCGTGGGCCGCATCGGCCCCGGTATCGTGGGCAACTATACGGAGATCGACGTGGTGGGCGACTATCTGGACGGTCTGTGGAGCGACGACGGCATCCAGGGGACGCTGCACGACAAGGCGACCGTCTCCGCCGAGGACCTGGAGATCCTGCGGGAGGCCGCCCGCACCTTCAGGGACCACAACCCCGTGGACTGCGTGAACAAGGTCTTCGCGGAGGTGCTGGGGGACTGGCCCCGGGACGCGGTGGACGCCCACCTCAAGGACCCGGACCTCTCCAGCGGCAACTTCGGAAACTGCACCAACACCTTCGATTTCGACAAGATCCTGAACAAGGGCGTGCTGTATTACCGGGCCGAGGCCCAGGCCCACATCGACGAATTCCTGAACAACAAGACCCAGGAGATCGAAAAATACTTCTTTTGGAAGGCCGCCGTCATCGTCTGCGACGCCACCCTCGCCCTGGCGAAGCGCTACGCGGACCTGGCCCGGGAGAAGGCAGCCTGGGAGACCGATCCCGCGAGAAAAGCGGAGCTGGAGCAGATCGCCGCCGTCTGCGAGCGAGTGCCCGCCCATCCGGCCCGCAGCTTCCACGAGGCCCTGCAGTCCATGGTGCTGACAGGGCTCATGAAGGCCCTGGAGCATCCCATGCACAACCAGCCCCACTGGGGTCGGGGAGACAGCTATCTGTACCCCTTCTTCATCAACGATATCAGATCCGGCGCGCTCACGGCCCAGCGGGCCCTGGAGCTGCTGGCCGAGGTCGTCGGCCGCTGGGGGACCCAGCTCCAGATCCAGAGCGCCCTGCACAAGCAGACCCACCAGATCACCTACGGCATCAGCAGCATGAACCTGGGCGGCGTCGGCCCCGACGGGGTGGAGAACGCCAACGAGCTGAGCTACCTCTTCCTCCACGCGGTGGGCCTGCTGCACCTGAGCTCCCCCACCGTCATCGTCAACTGGACGAGCGCCAGCCCCCGCTGGTTCATGAAGAAGGCCGTGGAGACCAACCGGCTCACCGGCGGCGGCATTCCCCTCTTCGAGAACGACGAGCACATGGTGGAGAGCTTCGTGCGGGACGGAGTGAGCCGGGAGGAGGCCCGCACCTGGATCGGCCGGGGCTGCGTCTGGCCGGCTCTGCCCCAGCGCAGCGAGTACAAGGGCGGCGCGGCGGGCTTCAACAGCGCCGCCATGCTCCAGCTTGCGCTGCACAACGGCGTCGCCGTCACCGGCAAGAAGCTGGGCCTGGAGACCGGGGACCCCCGGGACTTCAAAACCTTCGACGAATTTTACGGCGCCTACGTCCGGCAGCACAATTTCGTCATGCAGCGCACCCTTTGGCTGGCGGACGTCGCCAGGGACACCCAATACAAATATCTGCGCCTCCCCGCCCTCTCCGTCTTCTCCATCCGCCAGTGCATGGACAAGGGCCGGGACACCATGATCCCCGACGTCCAGTGCGAATACGGCATCACGGACCGGGCCATCATCGACTGCGCCGATTCCCTCATCGCCGTGAAGAAGCTGGTGTACGACGAAAAGAAGCTCACCATGGACGAGCTGATCCGGGCCCTGGATACGAACTTCGAGGGGGAGCGGGGGGAGGAGATCCGGCAGCTGTGCCTCGGAGCCCCCAAGTTCGGCAACGATATCCCGGAGGTGGACGAGCTGGCCGCGAAGGTCGGGCAGATGTCCGCCGATTCCGTCACCTCCTGGGACCACAGCCCCTACCCTGCCTTCAAATCCGTGCGGGAGGGCCTCTCCTGGCACTACGCCGCCGGGCTGGGCGTGGGGGCCCTGCCCAACGGCAGGAAGGCCCTGGAGCCGCTGAACGACGCTTCCGCCTCCCCCATGCGGGGCATGGACTGCTGCGGCCCCACCGCCGTCCTCCGCTCCGTCCTCCGGGGCGATTTCGGCCGGGGCAGTTATGTGGTGGCCCTGAACCAGAAGTTCCCCCGCAGCGCCGTGGCCTCCGACGAGGACGTGGAAAAGCTGGTGGACTACACCAACGCCTTCCTGGCCGCGGGAGGCACCCACATCCAGTACAACATCGTGGATTCCGAGGAATTGAAGGACGCCAAGATCCGTCCGGAGGAGCACCGGGATCTGATCGTCCGCGTGGGCGGCTTCAGCGCCTATTTCGTGCAGCTGAGCTCCGACATCCAGGACGACGTCATCGGCCGGACCGAGCTGACGCTGTAGGAGGAAAGGCGCATGGAGAGCGCACGGGAAAGGAAGACCCTGATCCTGAACGGATCCCCCCGGAAAAACGGGGACACCGCCGCCCTGCTCCGGATCCTGGACCGGGAGCTGGCGGGGGAAAAGCGGACGATCGACTGCTACCGCGCGGACGTATCCCCCTGCGTCGACTGCCGCGCCTGCTGGAGGGAGAAGCGCTGCGTGATCGACGACGCCATGCAGGAAATATACCGCTACGTCGAGGACTGCGACAACGTGGTCGTCGCCTCCCCCGTTTATTTTTCCGGCCTGACGGGAAAGCTGCTGGACGTGGCCAGCCGCTTCCAGGTGTATTATTCCGCCCGGGTTTTCCTGGGGGCGGACCCGGGCCTGCGGCCCAAGCGGGGCGGCGTGATCCTGGCGGGGGGCGGCGACGGCAGGCCCGACGGGGCTTTCGTCACCGCGAAGATCCTGCTGCGCCAGCTCAACGCGAGGGAGATATTCCCCCTCGTCTGCAGCCGGAACACGAACACCCTCCCCGCCGCGGAGGACGCCGAAGCTGCCGCCGGGGTGCGGGAGCTGGCGGCGTTTCTGAACGCGGGATAAGGCAAAGAAAAGGAAGGGAGACCCGGTGTGTCGACGCCTTGTCGATACACCGGGTCTCCTCTAAGCATGCCGGCGACCCTGGAGATCACCAGTCGCTGTCCCAGTCGGTGGAGCCGGAATCCCAGTCGCTGCCGGTATCCCAATCGCTGCCGGAGTCCCAGTCGTCGTCCCAGCTGCTGCCGCTGTCCCAGCTGCCGCCGCTGTCGGAATACCAGTCGCTGTCCCGGAAATCGCCGTATTCCGAGCCGGAATCGTAGCTGCCGCCCTGGTAATAATCGTCGGAATCGGAGTACAGGGGGCTGTCGCTGTCCACGTCGGCGGCGTACCAGTCTTCATCGGCCGTATCGTAGTAATACCAGTCGTCGCTGTCGTAGTAATAATACCCGCCGTCGTAGCTGTAATAGCCCCGGCTGGGGGAATTGAAGTCCCGGAGGGCGGTGAACAGCATCGCCAGCGCGATGATGATGAAAATGATGAAGCCCGGCCCGCGGCGGCCCCTTCGGCTTCTTCCGGAAGGGCTCCGGCTCACCGGCGCGGCGGCTCGGGAGCCCTTCCGGGCCATGATCTCGCTGCGCATCTTCTGCCACAGCTCGTTCACGGCGAAGGCCTCGTCCTTCCCCTGGTAGCGCACGGCGCGGGACCCGTCGCTCTTGTTCTTGTAGACGATGAAGTCCCCGTTGTCGGCCCGGTAGATGCCGAAGGCTCGGGGTTCCAGACAGTTTTCTCCCAGGAAAAAGCGCATCTGCTTCAGAGGAAGGTGATGGGCTTCGGCAAAGGCCCGCAGTTCCTCTATGGTTTTCGGTTCCCCGGCGGCGCCCCTGGCGAGGTTCGGGTTGGGCGCGCCGCAGTGGGGGCAGACTTCGTCCGTTTCGCTGAGGTAATTGCCGCAGTATTCACAGCGCAGCTTCACGCCGTCCTCACTCCTTTCCCTCCGGCCGGGGCTTCCGGCCCCGCCGCGCCTCGGCGGCCCGGCGGAAGCGGCCCGCCAGATCCACTCCGGTGAACTGCTTCAGCAGCCAGAGGAAGAAAAACAATACCAGCAGGGGGATGACGCAGGAGGTGACGATGAGCATCGCCAGGTTCTGGAGATAGCGGTTGAGAAGGGATGTGGCCTCGTCCCGGTATTTCCGCACGGTGCCGATCACGGCGTCCAGCAGTCCGCCGTTCTCCTCCGCCTCCGCGCCCTCCCGGCGAAACTCGTCCGCCGCGGACACCGTTTCCCGCATGGAGCTCTCCAGGGTCCGGTCGATCACGGCGGAGACCTTCAGGCTGGCCGGGATCACCAGGAAGATCGCCAGACCCACCGCCGCCAGCTTGATCGCCAGGGGCCGCAGGCGCTCGGGTTTCCAGAACAGGCCCACGCCCAGGACCGCCAGGGCCGCCGGGATCAGGATGCGGAAGGAGGCCAGGCCCAGGATGGACACCAGATATTTCTCCGCGTACAGCGCGCAGAGCACGATGAGGAAATAGGAGGCGATGTCCGCCAGCTCCTCGGCGACGGGGGTGGCCATGTCCTGGGGCAGCATCGAAACCACCACCGCCGCCCCGGTCGCCCCGGCGGTAAGGGCCATCACGGTCTGCACCTTCCCGTCCAGCTCGCTGATGGTCGCCTCATGGGTCTTCGGGTCCGAGGCCCAGTCTCCCACGTAGAGGCAGGAGACCACCGCCAGAAGAAGCAGCACGGCGGCGATCAGGCATTTTCTCCGTACCTTGTCCACGAATAACCCTCCTTACGCCCGCGGCTCGAATACGACGCGCCAGTTGGAGCCCAGAAGTCCCGCGATGAAATTGGTCACAAGCTGTTGGGCGTTTTCGTCCGAGCGCTCCAGCAGGCCCCGCTCCGCGGCCTTTTCCCGGGCGCCCTTCTCCAGCGCCGCCACACTGTTGTTGAAGTCCCCGGCGGAGAGATCGGTGAAGATGCTGTTCTTCTCCGAGATGAGCCGGAAGCTCTCCGGGTCGATATCCACGTAGAGGATCTCCGCTTTCGGCAGCCGGACCGACACCGTCCGCATCGAGTCGATTTTCGAGAGGGTGATCGCGCCGAAATCGATACCGGCAGCAACGACTCCGTCGTAGGATGCGAGGAAGCTGGATTCCGTGAAGCCCAGGTCCAGCCCGAAGACGGAGGCGATCTCCGAAGCGCCCGTCACGGAGGTGAACCAGTATTCCCCGGTGATCAGCAGGCCCATGTCCCGCAGGCCGCTTTCCACCTCCTCCACGGAGATCTTCTTTTCCACCTCCACGACCTTTTCCACCACCGTTTCCACCTCCCGCTCCTCCACCACCACCCGGGGCGTGGGGGTGATCGGGGGCAGCGGAGCCGGATCGGGTCCCTTTGCCGACGCGCGGCGCAGGACGAGGAACACCGAAGCCAGCACCGCCAGCACGAGCAGGCACAGACTCACGACGTTTTTCGCTTTTTCGCTCATGGCCTCTCCTCCCCTCGGGATCCGTTTCCGCCGGAGGCATCCGGCGTCTAATCCTTCCTTCCGTATCTTTTGTCGGATTATAGCACAATCTGCCGAAAAAGCAAAGCGGCGGCCCTGTCCGGGGAAAAAGAAAGAAACCGGTGTACAACGGGAAAAAAGCGTGCTATACTGTCCGAAAGGACAAGGGAGTCTTTCGGGAGGCTCCCCTGCCCTTTTTTCGTTTCAGCCAGAATGAAGGAGGGTCACTATGGCAGCGTTTGACAGGGTAAAATCCGGTATCCCGGAGATGGACGAATGCTTCGACAACATCCGCCTGGGGGACAACGTGGTCTGGCGGGTGGACCGCCTGGAGGATTTCCGCCTCTTCGTGAAGCCCTACGCGGAGCAGGCGATCCGGGACGGCCGCAAGCTCATCTACATCCGCTTCGCTTCCCACGAGCCGCTCTTTGAGGAGACGGAGGGGCTGAAGATCGTACGTGTCGAGCTCTCCCACCGCTTCGAGACCTTCACGGTGGCGATCCACGAGATCATCCGGCAGGAGGGCCTGGACGCCTTCTACGTGTTCGACTGCCTCTCGGAGCTGCAGACGGCCTGGGCGACGGACCTGATGATGGGCAACTTCTTCCAGGTGACCTGCCCCTATCTGTTTTCCCTGGATACGGTGGCCTTCATCCCCCTGATCCGCGGGAAGCATTCCTTCCGGGCGGTGGCCAAGATCCGGGACACCACCCAGCTGTTCCTGGACGTGTATTCCGACCGGACGAGCGTCTACGTCCGCCCGGACAAGATCTGGAACCGCTATTCCGAGACGATGTTCCTCCCCCACCGCTACGAGCCGGAGACGGGCTCGTTCCGGCCGATCCTGGACGGCGTCGCCGCCAGCCGCTTCTACCAGCTGCTGGAGCACGAGACCTCCGGCGCGGACCGGGGCAACATGGACAGCTGGGACCGCTTCTTCAACCTGACGGAGGCCATGTACCGCAGCGGCATGGACGTGACGGAGCAGTGCTCCCGGATGTGCGACATCATGATGACGCGGGACGAACGCCTGCGGGTCATGATCAAAGAGAACTTCCGGGCGGAGGACTATCTGAACATCCGGCAGCGCATGCTGGGGACCGGGATGATCGGCGGCAAGGCGACCGGCATGCTCCTGGCCCGGAAGATCGTGGAGAACCGGCGGCCGGATATCTTCGCGAACTTCGAGCCCCACGATTCCTTCTTCATCGGCTCGGACGTGTTCTACACCTTCATCGTGGAAAACCGCTTCTGGGACCTGCGCATCCGCCAGCGGACGGAGGAGGAGTTCTTTGCTCTGGCGGACGAATTTGCCGACCGTCTGCGGGCCGGGAAGTTTTCCCGGGACCTGGAGGAGGAATTTGAAAAGCTGCTGGAATACTACGGGCAGGATCCGATCATCGTCCGCTCCAGCTCCATTCTGGAGGACGGCTTCGGGAACGCCTTTGCGGGGAAATACGAATCCGTTTTCTGCCCGAACAGCGGCGATCCGGAGCGGCGGCTGCGGGAATTCGAGGACGCGATCCGCACGGTCTACGCCAGCACAATGAGCAAGTCCGCCCTGGACTACCGCAGCCGGCGGGGCCTCCGGGACAGGGACGAGCAGATGGCCCTGCTGGTGCAGCGGGTCTCCGGCTCCTATTACGGGGACTATTATATGCCCTGCGCCGCCGGGGTGGGCTATTCCTACAGCCCCTACCGTTTCCTGGAGAGCCTGGACCCGACGGCGGGGATGCTGCGGCTGGTCATGGGCCTGGGGACCTCGGCGGTGGACCGCACGGAGGGCTCCTATCCCCGGCTGGTGAGCCTGGACCGGCCGAAGGTCACGTCGGCCAGGGACAGCGCCGAAAGAAGGCAGTTTTCCCAGCAGAGGCTGGAGGTCATCAACCGGAGCGCGGGAAAGCTGGAGCAGATCTCCCCGGACGGGATCCGGCCGCTCCTGCCCCAGTATCTCCGGCAGCTCCTCATGGAGCACGATTTCGTGACGGAGCGAGCCTTCCGGGAGCGGGGGAGGAACCGGACCTTCGAGTTCATCTCCTGCCAGGGGCTCGTGGAAAAGGAGCCCCTCATGGAGCAGCTGCGGGATATCCTCCGCACGATCCAGGAGGAATACCGGTACCCGGTGGACACGGAGTTCACGGTAAACCTCTCGGAAAACGGGGATTACGTCATCAACATCCTCCAATGCCGCCCCCTCCAGGTGTTTCAGGATTCGGAGGAGACGAAGATGCCGGAGGACGTCGACCTCGCCGCCGTCGTCTTCGAGTGCCGGCATTCCGTCATGGGCCTTTCCCGCACGATCCGGCTGGACGCCGTCGTCTACGTGGACCCGGTGAAGTATTACCGCATGCCCTATCGGGACAAATACCGGGTAGCTCAGGCCGTCAGCTCCGTGAACCAGAGTCTGCGCGGGCAGGGCAAAAAGCTGCTCCTCATGGTACCGGGCAGGATCGGAACGTCCTCGCCGGAGCTGGGCGTGCCCACCTCCTTCTTCGATATCAGCGAGTTTTCCGCCATCTGCGAGATCGCAGATTCCCAGGCCGGGTATAATCCGGAACTCTCCTACGGGAGCCATTTCTTCCAGGACCTGGTGGAATCGGGGATCCTCTACAACGCCATTTTCGAAAACGAGAAGACGCTGGCCTATCATCCGGAGCGGCTGGAGGGCTGCCGGGACGCCTTCGCCGGGCTGGTGAAGGACGGGGCCGGGCTGGAGGAGATCGTGCGGGTCTGGGACGTGTCGGATTTCGGCCTTCGCCTCTGCAGCGACCTGAAAACGGAGCGTATCCTTTGTTATTTCGACGCCTGAAGGGGCCCCGTCCCCGACGCGGCGGATGAGGGCCGCGCCGTTTTCAGATCCCGCGGATTGAATATCCTTCCGCTTCGCGGTATAATACAGTCGGTCCCCGCCTTCGGCGGGGCGAATCGAGCATACCGGAGGTGTCGCCATGCAGCCGAATCAGCATACGGGAATGCTGTCCGTGTTCCGTCCGCCCCTCGTCTTTGAACTGACCGGCAGGAGCTTCACGCTGGTGTTCGACGACGGGTACGACCGCAAGCTGGTCTTCAAGGACCGCAGGACCCTCTCCTTCGGAACGGCGGGAGAGGAGAAGGACTACGCCTACGAATGCCTGAAGGCCGCGGACAAATGCTATTTTGTGAATTTCGAGGACCCGAACCTCCGTCCCCGGCTGGGGATCACCCTGGTGCTGGACCTTCTGCAGGATCTCGTCACCATGGTCCTGGCGCACATGTACGTGAACCCGAAGATCCCGGGGATGCCCTCCTCGGATTACGTTTTCGGCGGGATCCTGCGGGCGGACGGCACCGTGCCCACCGTCCGTCACGGGTACACCGCGGACCTGGTGGGGACCTCCATCAGCTGGAACTACGGCCGCTTTGACATCGCCCACGTCTACGCCACGGAGCACTACTACCGCGTTTCCTTCTCCGCCCGGGGCCTGGCCCGGGCGTACCGGGGCAGACCGGAGCTCCGCCGGGGCGGCATGGGCGGGCGGACGCCCTCCGCAGGGGATCTCTACGAGGACTTCCTCTGCCCCATCAAGATCCGGGACCGCGTGTATCTCGTGGACCTGCTGGAGACCGTGAAGGCCCGGACCCAGGGCCACGGCAACAGCATCCTGGTCCTGATGAATCTGGACGCCATGCACGACGTGGGCCGTTCCTTCGGCTCCAACAGCGAGGGCGGAAACGGCAACAACACGCTCGGCGCCTTCGGCGTTTACCACGACGCGAGCGGCGTGCTGGCGAAGAAGAGCACGCTGTACGTCCGCTGAAGGAGGGGAGCGACGTGAGAAAAACCCTGCTCGACTGTATCACCGACGGCGGGAAGTACGCCCTGTTCGGGCTCCCGGCCACGGAGGAGCTGGCCGGGAGATCGGCGCGGCTTCCGGACGGCGCGGAGCTCCGCTTCGGGGACGAGCTTGCCGTCAAATGCGACGACGACCTGTTCCTCGTGCAGAAGGAGGACCGGATCCTGCTGGCGGAGGAGCTCCCGGACGAAAGCCTGCGGGCGCTGGACGCCGAAGCGGCGGCAGCCTCCGGCCTTCCCGAAGCTCTGGAAGGCTGGGAGACCGACCTCAGCTTCGCCTCCGGCCGCGTCCTCACCGCCGTATTCGAGGCCGGAACGCTGACCCTCAGACCCTCTCCGGAGCCGGTCCTTCCCGGCGGTCCCGGGGAAGCGTCCGAAGCGCCGAAGCCTCCCGCCGGACCGGCGGCGGCATTTCCCCTGCAGGCCGTCGAAACCGGAGAAAAACGCTTCCTGCTCCGCTTCCCGGAGACCGGCGAGACCGTCTTCCTGGACGCCCGCCGCTTCCTGCTCTACGCCATCCTGGAGGGACGCATCGCCGCCGGCTTCGTGGAGATCCCTCCCAAAGACTGAAAAACAGCGAAAAACGGAACAAAAAGGAGGAAGGAAACATGGGCAATTTCGGTCTGGACATCCCCTGGACGCTGATCGAGCCGGAGGACCCATCCGGCTCCGACATGGTGGACGTGGCCGGGGTGAAAAGAAAATGGCTGGACGTGGCCTACGCCTCCCGGTCCCCCAGCCAGGTGCTGGACATCTATCTGCCGGAGGAGGGCGAGGGACCCTTCCCGACCTACGTATTCATCCACGGCGGCGCCTTCATCGCGGGGGACAAGCAGGACGTGCAGTTCCTTCTGGCGGCCGACGGGATTAACCGCGGGTATGCGGTCGTCTCCGTGGAATACCGGAAGGGCTTCGAGAGCAAGGCGCCCAACGCCCTCTACGACGTGAAGGCCGCCATCCGCTTCCTGAAGGCCCACGCGGCGGAATATCGCCTCGATCCCGGGCGCTTCGCCCTGGGCGGCGACAGCGCCGGCGCGTATTACGCGGTGTTCGCCGCCGCCACCGCCGCCGTGCCCGCCTTCGACGGGCCGGACCCGCTCTGGCCCTCGGTCTCCGGAGCGGTGAAGGCTGTGGTCGCCCAGTGCGGGTGCTACGATCTCCTGGGCTTTGCCCCGACGCCGGAGGAGGAAGCGAAGGCGCCCAAGGAATTCGTCCCCGGCACCATCCCCGCCAATCTGATGTCCGTTTATCTCGGCGCGAATCCCCATCTGTTCCCGGACATCGCCGCCCTGCTGAACCCCATCGCCCACATCACGAAGGATTTTCCGCCGACGCTGGTGCAGGTGGGGAAGAACGACGCCGTGGTGCCCTGCGCCGAATCGGAGCGTCTGGCCGCCGTGATCGCAGAGCGCTGCGGGAAAGAGCGGGTGAGCTTTGAGGAATTTGACGGCTGGAATCACTGCGCGCTCAATCACATCGTCACCCCGGACTGGTTCATGAAGGCCAACCTCGAGCGGGTCTTCGGCTTCCTGGACCGGGTCCTGTGACAAGGCTGAAAAGCAAAAAGAAAAGCGGTTCGGACCGTGGGGGAAGCCCCCTGCAGCCGAACCGCTTATTTCTGTACGACCCGCTTGAATTTCTGCGGGCACCGGCTGAGATAGCCGTTGATGAGCTCGCTTTCCGCCCTCGTTTCCGCGTAGGCGGTGACCGTGATGGTCTTGGTGTTCCAGTCCAGCGTGTAGCTGTCCGCAGCCACGTTGGTGATGTGGTGCTGGGCCAGGAAGTCCCGCAGCGCCTGCACGGCCTCCCGGTTGTCCGACATGATCACGTTCACGAAGAGCCGATCCCGGCTGAGCTTTTTGCTGAGGGCCATGGCCAGGCAGCAGCCCACGCCGCTGGCGACGGATACCACGAGGATGGCGGCGCTGCCGTCCGTCGTGACGATGCTTTTGGTGATGCTGTAGGCGATATAGTTGGATACCGCCAGGGCAGCCCCGGCCAGCAGGCAGCTTCCCCGCTGGATGAGGATGGTCTTCGCCGTACCCAGGGCGTTGTCCAGGAATTTCGCCAGGAAGAGGATCGCAAAATGCAGGAGCATGGTCAGGCTGATCGCCTCCTTTCTTGTTTTGTCGTTTTGAGCATAAGCCGGTCGACGGAGGGCGGGCGCCGAAGCGTCCGCCCTCCGTCAGCCTCATTCCTTCGGCCCGCGGAAGTAGTCGTCCGTCTGCTGCTTCCCCGAAAGGAGCTTCCGTTTGTCGTCCATGCGCCGTTCGTCATAGGATTTCACCCGGCAGAGGGGGCAGGAGCAGTGGATCTTACCCTTGGGCAGCCGTCCGGGGCAGCCCCGGAGCCAGCCCTCCATAACGTCGCTGCCCCACCTCCGGAGGATGCCGATCTTGCGCAGGATGTGCCTGTTTCTCTGATACCGGTAATACGCGCGGTCACGGTTCAAGCTGATCACTCCCCAACGTTTGGTCAGCCTGTGGGGAGCGTCGGGGACCCGGCTCCTCACAGGCTGCCTGGGTGGGGGACCGCGGCGTACGGCGGCCGCGGACGCGGAAGAAGCGGCATGCTCCGGCCTCCTTCTTCCGGCGCAATGTTTCAGCTTCCTTACACTTTCCCGGAACGGCTTGACAGAGCATGCCGGATCGTCTATCCTGCGATACCCGGCTGTTTCCCGATACGTGAAAGGAGGTGAAGCAAATGCAGCGTATTCGATTCCCGGTCATCGACATGGCGGCGACCGGAAGGAACATCGCCCGGCTCCGCAGGGCCAGAGGCCTGACCGTCCGGGACGTGCAGATCTGGTTCGGCTTTGAGGAGCCCCAGGCCGTGTACAAGTGGCAGAGCGGCAGGACCCTGCCCTCGGTGGACAATCTCTTCGCGCTCAGCGCCCTGCTGAAGGTGCCCATGGACGAGATCCTGGTACCGGCGGGCGGAGACGAGGGCGAAAACGGGCAGCAGGCCTCGGCCTGCTGCCTTGGTTTTTTTATTCGGCTTGCGAAGATAAGATACCGCAGTTTGCGGCCTTTGTCATTGAACCCGCAGTTTAATTTTTCCCCCTCCCGGGAGCGCCGAAGGGGCGCGCTTCGGCCGGGTCAGGAGAGAAAGACCTCGGTCCCGTCCTCGCTCCAGCAAAAGCGCGTGTCCAGCTCCTCGTGCTCGCAGAGGGCGCGGACGTGGGCGAGCACCTCGTCGCCCTTTCCGCCGCGGCGGACCGGCACGGGGTGGCCTCTGCCGTCGATGAAGCAGGGGATGAAGCTCGCCCGCCTGAGGCCGGTCCCGTCGAAGACGCCCTTGGCGATGAGCGTATTGCGGGAATCTTCGTCCCCCACGTAGAAGGGGATCGTGTCCGTGATCGGCTCCCGGGGCTTGATCAGGGGCTCGGTGTTGACGCCCTGAAAGTGGTCCGGACGGAAGGCGCGCTGCCCGGCGAGGGCCGTACCCCGCTGCAGGAAGGCGTCCGTCGCGAAAACGAAGTGGCCGACGCTGTAGAAGATCGGCTTGCCCCGGTACATTTCTATGCCCAGCAGCGTGTGCGGATGATGGGCGAAGACCATCTCGGCCCCCGCGTCCACGGCGGCGCGGGCGATTTCGGTCTGGTACTGCTGGAGCTCCGTGCTGTGCATCCGGCCCATGTGGAAGCTGGCCAGGACGAGGGCTCCCGCCTCCTTCGCCTGCCGGAAGCTGCGGCGCATCCGCTGCAGGGCGGCGGGACTGACGGAGGTATAGATGTGGGTGGGGAGCGCGCCGGGCTCGTAGGTGTCGTTTTCGTAGGACGTGGCGACGCGGATGAAGGCCGCGCCCGCCTTGGCCGGCGTCGCCTGCACGGTTTTGGGGCCCACTGCCGTATAGGAGAAGCAGGCGAATTTCAGCCCCTTCCGCTCGATGAGCGCGGGCGCGTACGCCTCTTCCTCGTTTTCACCCTCGCCCGCGGGGGCGATGCCCAGCTCGCGCAGCTTTGCAAGGGTGTCCGACACGCCGTAATGCCCCTGGTCGAAGGAGTGGTTCCCCGCGCAGGTGCCCACGTTGAAGCCCGCGTTTTTCATGGCCTCCAGCCGGGCGGGATCCGTGGCCGGGGCGCTGTGACTGTCCCAGGCGCTCCACTGGGGCCGGAGGGTATAGGGGATCTCCACCTGGCCGATCACCACGTCCCCGCGCTTCAGGATCTCCCGGCTCTCGTCGAAATACCGGTCCGCCTCCGGCACGTCCAGAATAAGGTCGCCCACGGAGAGGACCGTGACCTCGCTGCTCCTGTCGTCCATGGCGGCCTTATTCCCCGGCCTCGTCGTTCCTGGCCAGGCTGGGAAGGCTCCGGCCCCGGAGACGGTACACGAGCTCCCGGCTCTTGCTCCGGTAATTGGATACCAGGCGGCAGTCCTCCCCGATCAGCATGGTGTACCGCGTCCCCTGCTCGTAGGGGAGCCACCGGGGCATATGGAGGCCGGTGGGGTCGCCGCTGCGGGCGAAGCCCGCCCAGGCGGAGCCGCAGGTTTCGGAGACCTTGAAGGCCGCGGCCTTGGTTTTGGCGGTGTACATGCCGGGGGCCAGATAGGCGTTGTCAAAGAAGAAGGGCACGTCGATCCCGTGAAAGGCCTTCTGCACCGGATCGGGGCTGTCGAAGGCGAAGATGCAGTTGTAGAAGGGCGCGCCGCCCCGGCCGTCCTTGGTGCGGGACACGTCCTCCACGAATTTCAGCTGCTGGGAATCGTTCATGAGGGCGATGACGACGTCCGGGGCGGTGGGGTCCGGCAGCAGCTCCCGGTAGACGGAGATGATCTCCCCGATCTCGTCCTCCCCGTAGCCGTAGCCCCGGAGGGCGCCGGGCAGGGTCTCCCAGGTGAGGTCGAAGATCTCCGGGTTGAAGAGGGCCAGCAGGGCCATGTCCTCCCGGCAGTAGCAGATGATGAGGGGGATGTCCCGGCAGTATTCGCTGTCCTCTCCCCCGTCGAAGGGATCGTATTTGATGACGTCCCCGTCGAAGGTGACGGGGAAATTCAGATAGTCTCCGTTCGAGCGGGCGGCGTTCACCTCCCGCATGGCCCGGATGAGGTCCTGGGGCGGGATGGTCTCCAGCTTCTCCAGATTCGCCGCGGAGACGCCCAGGTGCGCCAGGAAAGCCTCCGTGTCCTTTCGCCCCAGAGCGGGGTCGATGGCCTGGAAGCCGCCGCTCTGCACGATGGCCTTGTGGAAGAGCCCCCTGGCCGCGGGCATGCCCAGCAGCTGGCAGACCTTGCCGCCGCCGCCGGATTCCCCGAAAATGGTCACGTTGCCGGGGTCGCCGCCGAAGTAGCGGATGTTGTCCCGCACCCACTCCAGCACGGCCACCATATCCTGGTTGCCCAGGTTCCGGCTGCGGGCGTATTTCCCGCCGAACATGCTCAGATCCATGTAACCGAAGAGGCTCAGCCGGTGGCTGAAGCTCACCATGACCACGCCGTGCTTTTTCGCCATATTGAAGCCGTCCTGGTGGGGGCATTCCGCCGAGCCCGCCAGGTTCCCGCCTCCGTGGCACCAGACCATGACGGGCAGGTCCGCGCCCTCCGTCAGCTCGGGGGTCCAGATGTTCAGGGCCAGGCAGTCCTCGCTCATGGGCCCCTTGCCCATCTCCATGTTGCCGGTGACGATCTTCTGGTTGGAGAGGTTCCATTTGGAATTGGCCACCTCCGGCACCTCGATGCGGGGGGTGTCGGTCTGCCAGCATTTCAGGGCGTATTCCTTCGCGTCCACCACCAGGCCGCTGACCCCCGGCTTCTCCGGAGGCATGAAGCGCAGAGGCCCCACGGGGGGCTTGGCGTAGCGCACGCCCAGGAAACGGTAGACCCCGTCGAAGTATACGCCGCGGATCTTTCCGTAATTCGTGTAAGCAAGCACGTCTGTCATGGGATCGGCTCCTCTCCTTTACGCGTAATTTTGTCGGGGAACGGCGTTATTTCGCCCTCCCCGGGATCCTGTCCTCGCAGGGGACGCCAACCATGCACTTGCCGCAGTTGCCCTTCTTGAACTCCTTGAAGAGCTTGGCGGTGTGCTCGCTGCACTTTTTCAGGTTGCGCAGGCGCTCCAGAGAGATGGCGTTCACGGGGCAGCGCCGGGTGCAGGCTCCGCAGTGGGTGCAGTATTCATAGGGGTCCGTGTAGGGCCGCTTCGTGGGCTCCAGGGCGCAGTCCAGAAGCAGAGTGACCATGGCCCCGCAGCAGCCCTTCTCCGTGATGAGATGGCGGTGCACGCCGAAGGTGCCAAGCCCGGCGGCGAAGGCCACGTGCCGGGTGGACCAGGGGGCGGACCAGTGGAGATCCTCCTCGCCCTTGTTGTCCACCGGCGCGGAGACAGCGGGATGCTCCATGTCCCAGGTGGGATTCATGACCCTGACGCCCTCCGCTTCCAGGGCGGCGGTGATGTTCTGCGCGAAGGGGACCAGCACGTTGCCGTGATCCCCGTAGCCGTTCACCCACGCCTCGTCCATGAGCTCCGTGGAGACCCGGTGTCTGCTGCGGACCTCCTCGGAGAAGGCGAAGAAGAACACCGCCACGGTCTGCGCCTCCGGCATCCGCTCCTTCGGGCCCAGCCAGTTGGGACCGTTGATCTCCGGGTCCCGGAAGGTCTCGAAGATGGGATCGTCCGCGGCGGCGAAGCCGTAGATGGGCGCGTCCACGATGGGAATGGTCACGTCCTCCCGGGGGAGATGGGTGTGGTTTTTCTCTTCCAGACCGGCAAAGACTTCCCTGACGATCGCGTCGAACCGTTGATTGTCCATTATTCCTCTACCTCGCTTATCAAAATCCCGGGTCTGCGCCGGTATGGCCGTACCCGGTTTGTTCCTGTGACGGAGGAGCCGGATCGCTCCGGCCCGAAGGCGGCTGTGACCGCGCGGACCCCGGCGACGCTTCGGCCGCCGCGGGGACCCGTCCGACACGGTCAGGCGTTTCCAGACCCGGAGTCTGTCCGCCGCCCTGCTCCTGCCTGATTCTACCATAAGAGCGGGCGGCTGACAAGAAGGACGGCGCGTCTGCGGCCGAGTTTCCCCGGCGTACCGCGGCGCGGTTGCTTTCCCCGGACCGATGCGGTAATATGGACGCGAGACCGCCCGACATCGGTCCCCTGCGCGAAAAAGGAGGCGTTCGGATGGAGAAAGAACTGAACGGCATTACGGCCCTTGTCACCGGCGGGTCCGGCGGGATGGGCTTCGAAATGGCAAAGGCGCTGCTGCTGGAGGGGGCCTCGGTGGCCGTCGCGGCGCGGCCGGGCGAGAAGCTGGACCGGGCGTACGCCGAGCTGCGGGCGCTGAGCCCGGCGGTCTGCGCCTTCCCTGCGGACGTGCGGGAGGAAGGGTCGGTGGCGGCGCTGGCGGAGGCCTTCCGGCGGCGCTTTTCCCGCCTGGACGTGCTGATCAACAACGCCGGCGTAGGCAATAACGTCACCGGGGATACCTCTGCCATCCCCTTCTACGAGCTTCCCATGGAGGCCTTCCGCACCGTCATGGATACGAATTTCCTCGGGTATTATCTGGTGTCCCGCGCCTTCGTCCCCCTCATGGTCCGGCAGGGGCGGGGGAAGATCGTGAACGTGTCCACCAGCGACCGGACCATGACCATGAAGGGCATGCTGCCCTACGGACCGTCCCGCGCCGCCTCCGACGCCATGTCCCGCATCCTGGCGCAGGAGCTGGCCCCTCTGGGGATCACGGTGAACATCCTCTGTCCCGGCGGGCCGACGGATACGGGGATGACGACGCCGGAGCTCCGCGCGGCCGTGGGAGACCGTCTGCTGCCCCCCACCGTGCTGAACGAGGCGATCCTGTTCCTGGCCTCCCCCCGGAGCGACGGGATCACAGGAGAGAAGCTCGTGGGCAGAGATTTCCGGGCGTGGCTGGCCTCCCGGGAGGCGCTCGGGGCGGAACGATGAAGGGAGAATGGTCCGCCGCCCGGGACGAGCTGGTCCGCACCGTCGTCGGCTTGGGCTTTCCGGCGGAGCTGGGGGAGGCTGCGGCCAGACACCTGGGCAGCCCGAAGGCCATGGAACGGATGACGAAGTATCTCCGCTATGTGCAGCCCGATTCCCCGGAGCTGATCGTGGACGAGATGCTCGCCATCCGCGCCGAGATCGACGCCTGGCGGGAGCGGAAGAAAAGCAGGTAGCCGCTCCGCCCGCATGTGCTGCCCCGAAGCACCGAAAACGCGCGTTTTCGGTGCTTCGGGGCGTTTTTGCGTCGGAGGGCGGAGACCGGCCGGGGCTGCCTTGACGCCCGGCGGCTATATTACAATTCTGTTTCATTTTGCGTTTTGCCCTCCCGGAGGGGTTGAAAACGGCCGTCATTTCCGGTATAACACCCAATGTTTGGCATTTCGCCCGCTTCCCAATGGCGGGCGCTTCCCTGCCGGTCCCCAATGCCGGCTGGGTCGGCCGGACCTTCCGCAGCGGCCGTCGGGTTTCGTTGTCCCGGCTCCCGCACGGTCCGATCCGGGCGGCACCTCTCCCCCGGATCCGTCCGCCTCCCCGAAAGGAGGGAGTTAAGTTGCGCAAGCTGTTATCCTATCTCAAGCCCTACCGGGGCAGGATCGCCCTGGCCACCCTGCTGATGGCAATTTCGGCGGGCTGCGATCTGCTGCTGCCCACCCTCATGTCCGACGTGCTGGACAAGGGCGTCTACGGCGCGGCGGAGGCCGACACCTTCGGCTACATCCTCAAAACCGCGGCCTGGATGCTGGGGATCTCTCTGGTGAGCCTGGCCTCCGTCTGCGGCGGCTACTGGGTGGTCTACCGGGTCATCGCCGGCTATACCCAAAGCCTTCGCTCCGCCCTCTTCCGCAAGGTCCACAGCATGACCCTGGAGGAGGTGGGAAAGATCGGCACCTCCAACCTGGTGACCCGCTCCACCCACGACGTTTCTACCTTCACCGACGTGATCGCCATGCTCTGCGGCAGCATCCTCATCATTCCCCTCATGTTCCTGGGGGGCGTCTTCCTCTGCATGCGGAAGGACGTCTTCCTCTCCCTGGTGATCCTCTGCGCCGTGCCCCTGCTGATCGGCGCGGGTATGCTCATGAGCAAAAAGATCGAGCGTCTCTGGGAGGTCTCCGACGAATACTGCGACAGGCAGAACGACCTGGTGCGGGAGCGGCTCCGGGGCATCCGGGTCATCCGCGCCTTCAACCGCGAGCAGCAGGCCCACGAAAAGATCACCGACGCCACCCGCACCATGGCGGACAACATCATCCGCGCCAACGTGCGCATGGAGATCATCGACCCCGCGGCGGCCTTCGTGCTGAACGGGGCGGCCCTGCTGGTGGTGTTCCTGGGCGGCCTTCGCATGGAGCGGGGCAGCGGCCTCACCGCCGGCGACGTTTTCGCCGTCATCCAGTATATCGGCATCATCCTGGGGGCCATCGTCTCCGTTTCCTACGACATCGTCATGCTGCCCCACGTCCGGGTGGCGGTGCGCCGTCTGAGCCAGATCACCGAATCCACGGGCCTGGAGGACGACCGGCCCGCCCGGGGCCTGACCTTCTCCGGGGCCGTCGACCTGGATCACGTCAGCTTCACTTACCCCGGCGGCTCTCTGCCCGCCCTCAGCGACGTGGACCTCCATATCCGGCCGGGGGAATGGGTCTCCGTTATCGGGGGCACCGGCTCCGGAAAGACCACCCTGGCGGAGCTGCTGCTGGCCTTCCGCGCGCCCACCGAGGGCACGATCCGTTTCGACGGCCTTGACGCGGCGGCCCTTTCCCCCAAGGATATCCGCAATAACGTGAGCTGCAGTCTGCAGAAGTCCATGCTCTACGCCGGGACAGTGGCGGAGAACCTCCGCATGGGAAAGCCCGACGCTTCCGACGCCGAGCTCTGGGACGCCCTGGAGAAGGCCCAGGTCGCGGACTTTATCCGGGAACAGCCCGAGGGGCTGGACTTCCGGCTGGAGCCTGCCGGGACCAACGTCTCCGGCGGCCAGAAGCAGCGGATCGCCATCGCCCGCGCCCTTCTCAAGGACGCTCCCCTTTACATCTTCGACGATTCCTTCTCCGCCCTGGACTTCCTCACCGAGGCCAAGGTCCGCAGGGCGATGAACGAGTCTCTGGCGGGGAAGACGAGGATCGTCATCACCCAGCGGGTAGTCTCCGCCATGCACTCCGACCGGATCTTCGTCCTGGCGGACGGCGTCCTGGTGGGCGCGGGGACCCATGCCGAGCTGCTGGAAAGCTGCTCCATCTACCGGGAGATCTACCTCTCTCAGACGGGAGGTGCGGTGGCATGAGTACCGTCGAAAAGACCGAAAGCACCGAAAAGACCGGGAAGAAGGAAAAGAGCAGCCTCTTTGACGAGACCGGCAGGCGCCTTCTGCGGGAGATCTGGCCCCTCCGGGGCTGGATCCTGCTTCTGGCCGTCTTCTGCCTTCTGCTCATCGGCTGCGCCGTGGCCGTGCCGGAGCTGCTGGGGGCTGAGATCGACCGGCTCTACGACTGGGCACGGACCCGGACGCCCGGTCTGGCCCGGAGCCTCCTGCCCGGGCTGGGGCTGCTCCTGGGCATCTACGCTCTGCAGGGCGCCGTCACCTACGGCAAATGGTATCTTCTGCACAACGTGATCAGCCGCTTCTTCTGCGCCGGGTTCCGCATCCGCCTGTCGGAAAAGCTGCGCCGTCTGCCCGTGTCCTACATGGACAAGACCCCCGCCGGGGACGTGATCGACCGTATGATGGACGACGTGAGCGACATGTCCGACAGCATCTACGGCATCGTGGAGATCCTGCTCTCCGGCTTCCTCCAGATGATCGTCATCGCGGTCATCCTCTTCCTCACGGACTGGCGCATGGCCATCCCCGTGGTGCTGCTGGCGCCCCTGTCCGTCCTCCTGTCCGCCAGAATGGCGGGCCTGGGAGAGAAGCACTGGGACAATCACTATGAGCTGGGGGGCAAGCTCACAGGCCTGGCGGAGGAGGCCTACACCAACTATCCCACCACCAAGGCCTTCAACCGGGAGGAGGAGGTACAGAATCGGTACGACGAGCTCAGCCGCCGCCACCAGCGCAGCGGCGCGCTCGGATACTTCTTTTCCTCCATCGTTCAGCCCGTCATCGCCTTTGTGGACTCCCTGGCCTACATCGCCGTGGCCGTCCTGGGGGGCTGGCTGGTGCTGCGCCAGGGCGTACCCATCGGCGCGGTGGTCACGGTCATCCTCTTCGCCCGTCAATTCTCGGAGCCCCTGGAGCATATCGCCTTCGGTCTGGGCTACAACCAGCATATGAAGGGCGCGGCCAAGCGCGTCTTCACTCTGCTGGACCTGCCGGAGGAACAGGACCCGGAGGGCAGCGCGGAGGGACCCGCCCGGGGAAGGGTGGAGTTCCGTCACGTGGATTTCTCCTACGACCCGAAAAAGCCCCTGATCCGGGACCTGAACATGGAGGTGGAGCCCGGCCGGAAGGTGGCCATCGTGGGCCCCACCGGCGCGGGCAAGACCACCATCGTCAACCTGCTCATGCGCTTTTATGACATCAGCGCCGGGCAGATCCTTGTGGACGGGCAGGACGTCTCCGGCCTGTCCCGGGCCGGGAACCGGGACCTCTTTGCCATGGTCCTTCAGGATACCTGGCTCTTCAAGGGTACCGTGGCTGAGAACGTGGCCTACGGCAGCCCCGGGGCCAGCCGGGAGGACGTGGAAAAAGCCTGCGACTGGGCCTACTGCGACCACTTCATCCGCCGTCTGCCCCAGGGCTACGACACCGTGATCTCCGAGGACAGCACCGCGGTCTCCTCCGGCCAGAAGCAGCTGCTCACCATCGCCCGGGCCCTGCTGGCAGACCGGCCCCTCCTCATCCTGGACGAGGCCACCTCCAACGTGGACACCCGAACGGAGCTGCTGATCCAGAAGGCCATGGACCATCTCATGAGCGGACGGACCTGCTTCATCATCGCCCACCGGCTGAGCACCATCGTGGACGCGGACCTGATCCTGGTCCTTCGGGACGGACGGATCGTGGAACAGGGCACACACGCTTCCCTTCTGGCCGAACAGGGCTTCTACTACGAGCTTTTCCGGAGCCAGTACGCGATCTGATCGGATTTGACAAACCCGGCATTGCCGGAAAAACACGGGGACCGGGGCGGCGTTTCAGCCGTCCCGGTCCCTTGTCCGTCAGCGTCAGCCCTCGGAGACCATCCTCGCCAGGATGGTGAAGGCGTTGCGGCACCAGGTGCCGCCCATGAAGCTCCCGTCCCCGGAGATGGGGTCCAGGTAGTGTGGGAAGCCCTTTTCCATCAGCGCGCCCAGGTAGCGGTCGGCGATGAGCTTGGCCTCCTGCTTCTTGCCGCCCTCCCAGAGGCCGGTGAGGATGAAGACCTCCCCCGGAGGGCTGATGGCCCCGGAGCCCATCCGGGTGCCGATCATCTCAAAGTAATCGCTCTGGATATCCTCGCTGGCGATGCCATAGGGGCACAGGAGGCGGTCCTCCCGCATCAGGTCCGCGGTGAGCTTGTCCAGCACGTCCTGGGGCAGGCGGCTGCCCAGGATCAGGGGGATATAGAAGAGGCTGGAGCCGGTGAAGACGGGCTCGTGGGTATACTGCTTCAGGCAGACGAAGTGCTCCCCGGTCCACATCTTGTCCAGCATCCGGTCCAGCAGGTCCCTGGACAGCTTATACCAGCCGTCGATCTCCTCCCGGGGCTTGCCCAAGAGCTTCGCGAGGTCACCCTGGGCCTCGAAGTTCAGCACCTCGTAGGCGCAGAGGTCCGGGGTGGCCATGGGTACGCCGTCCATGTAGGGGGTGATCTCGTCCAGGCCGGTGCCCGCGCCGTTGTCGAAGCCGGGGAGGCCGTCCTTGTCGTCGTCCCGGTACTTCATGAACCACATGGCCCACTTCCCCGCGCCTTCGTACAGCCTCTCCAGGTCCTCCCTGGGCCATTCCCTGCCGATGTCGTGATGGGCCATGACGTTTTTGAGGGCCCAGCCGTAGATGGGGGGCTTGATGCCGCCGACGGCCAGCTCCGCCTCGTCGTAGTTGTCCGCCAGCTGGCCGTCCGCGCCCTGGCGCTCCAGGGGCGCCATGAGCAGGTTCCGGGACAGGTCCGGGATGTCCTGGAGGGCCACGCCGTTCTGCACCAGCTGCCACTGGGAGACCAGGATCCCGGGGAACATCTGTATCATCCAGCGGGGCGTGAGGTCCGTGGGCCCCACCAGCATGGTCCAGAGGATATAGGCGGTCTCCTCCGCCTTGCGGGCGTAGGGCTCCGCCAGCTTGGGGTATTTGGCCAGGAAGGCCTCCCAGTCCGCCAGCATGTCCGCCTTGCCCTGGGCGTAGGTGCCGTAGGGCGCCGGGGTCGTGACCATGTAGGGGAACTCGTCCACGGCCAGGGTGAAGCGCCCGTCGGGGCCGGGGGTGGTGACGCCGTCGATGGCGGCGACCTTGAAATCGTGCCAGTTCCAGCTGTTTTCAAAGCTGAAGCCGGAGCCCTCCAGGCCCTTGAAGCACAGGGGACAGGCGCTCTGGGGGATGCTCTCCCAGGCTCCGTCCTGCCGGGGGCGCAGGGACTCATAGTGATTCGCGCTGCGGGTCCATTCCAGGCCCATGCCCGGATCGCCCTCCGCCATGAGCCGGGTGCAGCTGGCCCAGGTGAAGCGGACGTCCCCGTGGCGGGTGTGGAGCACCAGCTCCGCGGGGCCGGTCTGCTGGGTGGCGAAGGGCACCCGTCTGCCCTCAAAGGTGGGGAAGATGCGGAAGAGCTTGCCGCCGTCAGAAGCATTGCTGTGAACGCGGTTGCCGTGGCAGGTGGTGAGGTTCAGCGTCCCCTTGCCGTATTTCACATTGTCGATGCTCAGGGCCATGAAGGCGCCCGCCCGGGAGAACCTGTAGGTGGTCACGGGGTAATACTGCTTGGCATCCCGGAAGAAAGGATCGCTGGGTTTGGGCATAACTGCGCTGGACATGTGTATATCCTCCTTTATAATAAACTTCCGATCAATACAGAGTGCCCGGAGAACCTGCGGATCATCCCTCTGATACGGCGGTAATCCGCTCCCGGATGTGCTTTCCCTGCTCGAGCTCATCCACCAGGAACACGGCGAAGTCCGCGTAGGAAATGTAGCTCTTGCCCTGCTCATTCAGGATGACGACGTCACCCCCCGGGGTGTAGCTCCCGGTCCTCGGCCCCTTGGCGTCAAAAAAGCCCGCAGGGCTGAAAAAGGTCCAGTTCATATCGGAAGCCCGGAACAGATCCAGGGCTTCCTTGGCAGCCCAGGGCACCGCCCCCACGTCCTTGGGAATGTCGTCCACCACCTGCTTTGTCCTGGTTTCGTCCGTATACAGGCTGCCGTAACCGCCGATGGTGAGGAAGCGCACCTCGGGAAGCTCTTTGCCGATGGAGATGAGGAGCTTTGCCGCGTCGATGTGCTCCCGCTCCTTCCCCGGCTGGTCGAAGGGGGTGCCGAAGGCGTTCACCACGGCGGCGAAGTCCTTCAGATCCATCGCAGTGAGATCGAACAGGCTCTTTGCCAGGACGGCGCAGCCCGCCGGGACCCGGCCTTCGCTCCCGGGCTTCACGATGGCGGTGACCTCGTGGCCCCGATCCAGGGCCTCTTGGGCGATGAGCCTGCCCGCCTTTCCGGCGGCGCCGATAACTGCGATCTTCATGGGAATACCTCCTTATATCCGTTTTGGCTTCGTGTTTATCCGTTGTGTGCGTCCGGGATCACTCTCCGACCTTGATCTGGCCGTCCCGGATCAGGCCGAGCATCACGTCCGCGATCTGCGGATCGAACTGCCGGCCCTTGTTCGATTCGATCTCCCCGAGGATGTGCTCCTTCGTGCGCTTGTCTCTGTAGACCCGGTTCGTGTTCATGGCGTCGAAGGAATCCGCGACGCAGATCATCCGCGCGATGAAGGGGATCTCCTCCCCGGCCTTCCCCTCCGGATAGCCGTTCCCGTCGTACCGTTCGTGGTGGTAGAGGGCGCCCTCTCCCACGTTGTTCAGGCTTTTGAAGTGGCTCAGGATCTCTCCGCCCCGCACCGTGTGGGACTTGATGACCTGGAATTCCTCGTCCGTCAGCCTGCCCGGCTTTCCCAGGATGCTGTCCGGTACGCCGATCTTGCCGCAGTCGTGGAGGAGGGCGACGTAGTAGATCCGGTCCAGCGCCTCCCCTTCGTAGCCGAATTCCTTTGCGATGCGCTTCGTGTAGATCGCCACCCGCTTGGAGTGGCCGTTCGTATAGGGATCCTTGGCGTCGATGAAGCCGGTGAAGGTCTCGATGGATTCGTTGATGATCTCATTGTCCCGCTCGTGGCGGATGTTGTACTTCCGGATCTGCGCCGAGGTGATGGCGAAGTTGACGATCGCCACCAGCCAGACGGCCAGGAGGATCAGGGCGACCCAGAACAGGGGCTCCCTTGTCAGTCTGCGGTGGAAGGAATAGTCCAGCTCCACCTCCATCCCGTCGATGGGTTCTCCAATGGCCATATACATGATGAAGCCCGGCGTCGTTGCCTCCAGGGGCTCGAAGGGCATCTCCATGGCGTTCATGCTGGTGCTGGGGGTATAGAGCAGGTAGTCACCCGGCTTCATGGCGACCAGAGTCTCCCCGTCGACGGAGAACGTCGCCAGGGAATGGTTTTCGGGAACGAACTCCCTCAGATCGGGAACGGTATCGACGACCTCTCCGCCGCTCAGCTGGTGGATCTCCAGAGACCCGTTCCAGGCGGAGGCCAGGTAGGCGTCCTGATCGAAGGTGAGCCGGAAGGAGAAGCTTTCCACCTCGTCCTTCGTGTTGTTCGTGACGGTGAAGTCGATGGTGTAGGCCTGGTAGTTGTGTTCGGTGATCCCCTCGTTGTTGAAGTCGAAGGCCTTGGACCAGGTGCTGTTCCTGGCCGAGGCCGTCACGGTCACGCCCTCCGTCCGCGCGGCTTCCGCCGAGAAAAGCCCCGCGCCTGAAAAGGCGGCCGTATGCTTCGCGGCGTTGTAGAGCCTCGTTTTAACGATGCCGATCACCAGAATTGCGGCCGCTGCGATCAGCGCGCCAAGGAAGACTAACGCGACGGTTTTGCGGTTTTTCGTCTTCATCCTTCTCGCTCCCGAACGTTATTGGTATCTGCGCCGGACCCGGCGTCCTCCGCCTCCCGCGGCCCGAAGTATTCCACGCAGAGCATGGTGAGATCGTCGAACTGGGGCGCGTCCTTCACGAAGGCGGCGACGGCCCGGTCCACCGCCCCCAGGATCTCCTTCGGTGTGCCGTCCTCCGCTTCCCGCAGCGCCTGCAGCATGCGATCGGTGCCGAAGAGATCGCTGCGGCTGACCCCGGCCTCCGGGACCCCGTCCGTGTAGACGAAGACCTTGGTCCCCGGCGTGAGCTGCCATTCGTATTCGTCGTAGGTCATGTCGGGCAGGCCGCCGATCACGAAGCCGTGGGGGTCCTTCATCAGCTCGAAGCGCCCGTCCGCCCGCTTCAGGGCGGGATACTCATGGCCCGCGTTGGCGGCGGTCAGCTTTCCGGTCTTCAGGTCCAGGATCCCCAGCCAGACGGTGACGAACATCTCCTCCCGGTTGTTGGCGCAGATCTGATTGTTGACCTTTTCCAGCACCTGGGCGGGAGAAAGCCCGTTCTTGGCGTGGTTCAGGATCAGGATCCGGGAGACCATCATGAACAGGGCCGCCGGCACGCCCTTGTCGGACACGTCCGCGATGACCACGGCCAGATGGTCGTCGTCCACCAGGAAGAAATCGTAGAAGTCCCCGCCTACCTCCTTGGCGGGATTCATGGAGGCGTAGATGTCGAAGTCGCTGCGCTCCGGGAAGGCGGGGAACGTGTTCGGCAGCATAGCCGCCTGAATGCGCTTCGCCAGCGCCAGCTCCGTTCCGATCCGCTCCTTCTCCGCGGTGATGGTCCGGATATCGCTGATGTAGGACTTCATACGCCCGGTCAGGGATTCGAAGGAGGCGGCCAGCATCTGCGTTTCGTCTCCGGTCTCCATATCCCAGTGGAAATCCAGATTGTCGCCTTCCATCTGGCGGACCTTTTCCGTAAGGTCCAGGATGGGGTTGACGATGCGCCGGGACAGGGCCAGGGACACGACGAGGGCGACGATCAGGGCGGCGGCCAGGACCGCCAGGAGAAGGAGCAGGGTCGCCTGTACGTACCAGTTTGCCTCCGTGATGGCGTCGTCGGAGATGAGGTCGAGATCCTGCTTCAGCTGAGCCGTAGGCGCGTCCACCTCATCCTGAGAGAGGATGACGAAAACAGACCAGCCCGTCGTGGTCATGGGCGCGTAGGCGACGTACCGTGAAACGCCGTCCAGCTCCAGCAGCAGCACGCCCCGTTCGTGGGCGACGGCCTTCATCGCCAGGGTGTTCAGGGCCGTGCCGTTGGCGCCGATGAGATCCCGGCCCGGATAGAAGGGAGTAATCTCCGCGTTCTGACGGCTGGAGAACAGGACCTGCCCGAACTGATTGACGATGCAGGCCTCCCCGGCCTCGCCCAGCTCCAGATCCTGCACGATGGTCTGCACGTTGTCCAGATACATGCCCGCCCCGGCCACGCCCTTGAAGACGCCGTCGCAGTAAATGGGGACGCCGCACATCACGGTCGGCCGCTTCGTATGCAGATCCGCCACCACCTGGGTGAGATACAGCCCGCCGCTCCCGGCCGCGCCGGCATACCAGGGCCGCTCCTTGGCGTCCAGGGGCATGACGGCGCCGTCCTCGCCGAATTTCCAGGCGGAGATGTAGTCGGCCTGGATCATGATCCCGGAGTCCGTGGCGATATAATTGGAAACGAGGCTCGGGTTGTTGTGGTTGACTGCGTAGAGCAGCTCCTGAAGATTGCCCAGCAGCAGGACCTCCTCCCGGATCTTCTCGTCCTCGGGATCGACGCCCGTGGCGTAGAGGGCCTGCAGGGCCAGCTTTCCGTCGTTCTCCATCCGGGGCGCCGGAACGTCCCTGGGCGGATAGGAGGCTGCGTCGGCATAGAGCATCTCGGCGGCCGTCGCGGCGGTGCAGACGGCCTCCTCGAACTCATAGAACAGCCGGTCGACCAGTTCGGCCTTTCCCATGGCCAGCTCCTGCAGGCGGGTCTGGGTCAGAGTGGTCATGGAGGAGGCGGAACGCGTGCGGGAGGTCAGCGCCATTCGCCGGTTGGAGCGGATCAGGGTCGTGGCGACCCTGCCGGTACAGAACAGGGAAAGGGCCCCGACGCAGAGCAGGGCCAGGCCCACGATGACGATCATGGTCAGGGAGATCTTCCTCCGCAGGGATCTGTGTTTCTCGGGGGGCATAAAACACCTGTCTTTCTCTCAGTCTGCAAATGCCGCCTGAACAGGCCGGCTTTTTCTCCGCCGCAGGAGCGGCCGCCCGCGCTTATACACGCTGCTTACTATTATCGGATGCCCGGGAGGCTCTGTCAAGACCATCCGCTTCTCCGGCCGCCCCGGCGATCAATCTGCCGAAAACGCGCCGTCCCGCCGTTCCGGGACAAAGCAGCGGCCCGGAACGACGGGGTGCCCCGATATCTTACGGCAGGCTCATTTCAAATCCGCTCCGCAGGGCTGGCACGGGAGCCTCACTTCACGAAATCGTCGTAGAACTCGGCGTAGATCTCCGGGAGGATGGCCGCCAGGTTCGTGAACTCCTTGATGTTGTGGTGCAGGAGCGCCTTGACGGGCGCGAGCGTCGGGAACTTCATGCCGTCGGGCAGGGCCTTCACCATTTTGCCGTTCTCGCACTTGTAGCCGAAGAAGAAGCGGGTGCGCAGCTCGCAGCCGCCCGCGGTCGGGCGGAAGAAATGGACCATGTTGCCGGCGGCGGAGCAGACGATCGTGCCGTCGAACTTCGCGAGCTTTTCCTTGCTGAAGCCGATGTCGGCGGGGTTGCAGAACGTGATCTTGAGAGGCTGCTTGCCCATGTTGCAGTCTTCCTCGATGTCGTGGGTGGTGTTCCACAGACGCTCCCGCAGAGAGAGGGACTTGTTGAGGGCGATCTCCGGATTCATGGTCTGGCAGTAGTAGTGCTGGTCGCGGTTCCAGATCTTGTAGCGCATGGACTCGATGGGATGCCAGGCAAACCAGAAGTCGAACATCTCCACAGTAGCGCCGGGGAACTCGGTGAGGTTTGCGAGGATGGCGCAGCCGTCGGGCAGGTAGCCGTAGCCGAGCTCCACGGGCATGTAGCCGGGCTCGAAGAGGTTGTCCAGATGAAGCGCGCTTTCCTCCTCGGGGAACTCCACGGGGTCCTGGGTCTGCTCGTATTTCGCGGGATCGGGCTCGACCATCTCCCGCTGGAAATACTTGTAAAGCGGTCCGTTTCTTTCTTCGTCGGTAATGGGTACCATAGCGTCCGTTCCTTTCTTTATTTGTATTTTTTCATATGCTCTGTGTTCAGGCGTCCGGGGCATACGCCGTGATCGTCGCCGGGCCGCCGCCGTCAAACCCGGGCGTTTCCCCCGTCTTCTTCAGATATGCGTCGAAAAACGCCCCATAGATCCCGCAGACAGCGTCGTGCGCCGCATTCGGGTCCAGCTTCCCCACCTGGGAGGGCATGGAAATAAAATGCTTCATGTCCGAGAAGCCCAGGTGCTGCATGTCCCGGACGACCGCGTGATAGACCGGCTGCGTATGACGGAGAAAGACGCGGGCGGCAGAGGTCCGATTCGCCTCGCAGTTCAGCTGGAGGAACGGCGTCCTCAGGGTCTTCCCCCCGTGATCTCCGAAGGGGGCGCCGTCCATGTTGACGCCGCAGACGAATTCCGGCTCGTCCTGGCAGAGGGCATAGGCCGCGGCCCCGCCCATGGAATGGCCCGCGGCGCCCACGCCGCAGTCGAAGTCGATGATGTGGGAGAAGCGCTCCTTCGCGTACTTCAGGGCGGCCAGCGTATCCTTCTCCCATTCCGCGACCCTTTCGATGCTGAACCTGCAGTACCGCTTTTGAAGCGCGTCGAATCTCGCGGCGAGCGCCTCGTTCGTGCCGGTCTCCTTCATGAATTTCAGCAGCGCCGCCATGCCCTGCACGGGCGGGGAATAGAGCCTGGAGGCGACGTGCTTCGCTCCCCGCACGCCGGTCCCGTCGTCGAATTCCGTGAGCAGCGCTTCATAGGGATGTCCCACGCTGATCACGACGTAGCCCCGGGAAGCTAGCTCGATGCAGAGATAGGAGTTGCCCTCGCGAAAGGACAGGTAGCCGTGGCTGAAGAAGATTGCCGGAAACCTCCGCCCCTCGATGAACGGCGCGTCCGTATGGCACGCGGAGCGGTTCCGCCCGTCCTTTTCGATCGTTTCGTAGCGGATCGGAAGGAAGAAGGTCCTGGCGAGGGCCTTCGTCATCTCCTCCGACATATGCCGGGTCCGGGGCAGAGCTTCCGCGGACGCCCTGTCCGCGGGATACCAGATGCGCGCCGGGACACGGCGCCTGCCGCCCGGAGCGCAGTACATCGTTTCTTCCCGATCGTCGTACACCGTAAAGGTCGTCGTTCCCACTGCGTATTCTCCCCGGGGAACGGGGAGCGGTATCCTGCGCATTTGTCTTCCCTCCCGATTGAAGCCGGACTGTTTCCCTTTTTCGTTTATGCTTCCCTCATACGCGCCCGGCGGCGGGATCTGCCGCCCCGCCGGGCGTTTTCCCCTTTCCCCGGCCGCCGGAGCTGCAGGCCGTTATTGTCAAAGCCGCCCGCAGATGGTATGATGCTCCCGCCGGACGGGAGAGACCGCCGGGCCTGCCGCAGGCGTCCTGCCGGACGCGGATGCGGGACAAGAACGGGGGGACGGCATATGGCCGACGTATTTGAGCTCTGCATGATCGTCTGCTTCGGCGTTTCCTGGCCGCTGAACATCATCAAGGCCTGGAAGGCGCGGACCGCGAAGGGAAGCAGCGTTCCCTTTTATTTCCTGATCCTGGTCGGCTATCTCTTCGGCATCGCCAGCAAGGCGATCAAGCTCCGCCGGGGGATCGCCACGCCGGGCTACGTCTGGTTCTTCTATATCCTCAATTCCGTCATCGTGACCCTGGGGATCCTCGTCTGGGTCCGCAACCGGCGGCTGGACCGAAGGGCGGAGCAGCCGCCCCGCGGCAAAGAATAAAGGAGGGTGCGTCCATGACGATCGAACTGAAGGTGAAGACCGAAGCGCATACGCAGCTGCTGGATATCACGGCGGCGGTGGAAAAGGCCGTGGCGGAGAGCGGTTTCCGCTCCGGCGTCTGCACGGTGTTCGTCCCCCATACCACTGCCGCCGTCACGATCAACGAAAACGCCGACCCGGACGTGGTCCGCGACCTCATCATGGGGCTGGGCAGGCTCGTCCCCTGGGAGGACGGCTACCGGCACGTGGAGGGCAATTCGGGGGCCCACCTCAAGGCCGGCCTGATCGGGGCTTCCGAACAGATCATCGTCGAAAACGGCAGGCTCGTGCTGGGCGTCTGGCAGGGGATCTATCTCTGCGAATTCGACGGTCCCCGGCAGAGAAGGGTCTGGCTGAAGCTGACGGGCGACGGCTGACTTTCATCCCGAAGCATCCGTATGCCGCGCCGCCGCGTCCTCCGGAGCGTCGAAGCAAAGCGTTTTCCGAAAACAGATGATCCGGTTCGCTTCCTGAAAGCCCGCGCCCAGGTGGAAGGCCAGGGACGCGGCGTTCGTCAGCTCGCAGTCGCTGGCAAATTCTGTGCAGCCCTTCTCTCTCGCCCATTCCTCGCATTCCGCGGTCAGCCGCCGGGCGATCCCCCGGCGGCGGTATGCTTCCCGGACGACGACGCCCTCCAGGTAGCCGACGGGGCCGGTCCCGCAGCCCTCCACGTAATCGTGGCGCAGGCTGCAGAGCGCCGCGCCGACGGGCTCCCCCTCCGCTTCCTCCGCAAAAACGGCGGATTCCCCGGAGGCAATGTAATCCCGAATGAGCGCCGTCAGCTCTTCCCCGCTGTGTTCCGGCCAGAGGAGCTTCACCAACGGTGTCAGAAGCTCCGCATCCTTCGGTCCGGCTCTCATATGCGCCTCCTTCCGGCCGCCCTTCCCGGCGGTCAGAGATAGATGATAATGAGTCCCGTCAGCAGCCCCAGGAGCACTGCCGCGGCGGGCAGCTTGGATTTCCACATCAGGATGGATTCGGGGAGCAGCTCGCCGAACACCACGTAGAGCATGGCGCCGGAGGCGAAGCTCAGGGAGACGATCAGCGCGGCGGGGCTGATGGTGCCGATGAGAAAACCCAGCACGGCCCCCAGGATGGTGGGTGCGCCGGAGAGCGCCGTCACCCCCACGGACCGCCCCTTGCTCAAGCCGCCGGAAATCAGCGGCACGGCCATCGCCATGCCCTCCGGGACGTTATGAAGGCCGATCACCGCGGCCATGATCAGCCCGCCCCGGTTGGCCAGAAGCTCGTCCGCCGTTTTGGCGAAGGACGCCCCGATCACCATGCCCTCGGGCACGTTGTGCAGGGCAATGGCCGCCGCCATCACCAGCCCGGCCAGGAAGAGCCCGCTGCGGGGCTGGCGCTCTTCCATGTGCTCCTGCAGATGGTTGGCGTGGGTCAGCTCCTCCAGGGAGTCCGCGGTCCGCGGGTGGTTTTCGTCGATATGCGCCACCTCGCGGTTCGTCCTGCGGTCGATCCACGCGTTGAGCAGGGCGATCACCGCAAACCCGGCGATTATGCCGCACACCACCAGCCATACGTTGAGGGCTGACGCTCCGGCGTGCAGCGCCTCCGTCAGCAGGTCGAAACAGACAACTGCGGTCATCACCCCGGCGGCGAAGGACAGAAGGAGGCTGACGGTTTTGCCGGAATCCTTCCGGAACAGGCAGGAGACCGCGCCGCCCAGGCCCGTTCCGCCGATGCCGGCGAGAGCGGTGATCCCCACCAGAAGCCAAAGCGAATCCATTGCGTTCACCCCCTCGCGATCCTGCGGGCGTCTCACCTCCGCTTGCGCGTATTATATCGAAATCCGCCGCCCCGGTCAACGCCGGGCCGCCGCTCCGGCGCTTTTTCGCCGTCCCGCCGCTTCCCGCCTCCGGCCGGGCGGTTTTTGCTGCGTTTGCATCACGCTTGCTGTGGTAAATTGCGGAAAAACCCAGGACGGGCAGCAGTTGAGGTGTGAAAAATGAGAAAACCGCCCGCCGGTCTGCATCTCGTGCAGACCGGCGGGCGAGCCGTTCATTCGGCGTCCGTCGAGTCCCCGGCGTCGTCCGGCGTCAGGCGCTTTTCGGCCTCCAGGGACGCGAGGTAATCCTTGTATTCCTGGGTGTAGCGGGTCTCGGGCGGGTCGATCCCCAGAGCTTCCACGTCGCCCAGCTCCTGCACCGGCGCCGGTTCGTCCCCGGCGGCTCCCCTGCGCTTTTTCTTTTTGGAGCTCAGAAAATCAAACAGTCCCATCTGCGCCGCACCCCGCCGTCATTCGGCCGCTTCCGGCTTGCTCCCGCAGTCCCTGCAGAGGCCGGTGTGCACGCAGATCGGCCCCCCGCAGCGGCAGGTCCACTTCCCGCGCTCCTTCTCCAGGAAAGCTTCCATGCCCAGCGCACGGATGTCCCGGAGGTTCTGCATGGGGGATTCCTTCAGGGGATAGGCCGTCGTGTAGCGGGTCTCCCGCTCCATCATGTCCTCGCAGGGGTAATCCGGGCACTCGTCGCAGAATTGATAGCCGTTCTTCACCCGCTTTTCGCAGGGGATGATCTTGCACCAGTTCGCACAGAACGCGGGCTTCATGTCGCTGTCCACGTTGCAGCCCAGACAGGGCTTTTCCTTTGCGTGGGCAAACATGCACAGGCTGCAGTCCAGCCCGCAGGGCGCGATCATTTCCGCAGTAAACATCCTTCGTCTCCCCCCTTCTCTTTATTCGTCCGCTGTCGGGGCCCATTCGAAGACCATGTCCTCGGCGTGCTCGGACTGATCCTCGTGCCAGGTGAAGGTGCCGTCTTCGTTGAAGACGACCGTGCCGGTGCCGTTTTCATATACGGGCTCCTCGCTGACGACCCCGCCGTCGTCGCCCAGGGTGACGACCGTCTTCGTGCCGTCGGAATACTCGACGGTCAGCGTGTCCGTGTTCAGGGGACCGGAGAACTCCCAACGGGCGAGCTCCCAGGCGCTGTCGGACCACTCGACGGTGATCCGGGCCCCGTCGCTGCCCCAGCATTCCACCAGCGCCCTTGCCCGGCCGCACTGATAATTGCCGACGAAATTCATCACGGGGTTCTGCCCGTCGTCATACACCGGCTCGAAGACCATGTCCTCGCCGTACTCGGACTGATCCTCGTGCCAGGTGAAGGTGCCGTCTTCGTTGAAGACGACCGTGCCGGTGCCGTTTTCATACACGGTTTCCGTGTTCGCGACCTCGCCGTCGTCGCCGTAGGTAATGACGTATTTCGTGCAGCCGGTATACGCCATGGTCATCGTGTCCGCGTCCAGCGTGCCGAGGATATCCCACTGGGCGAGCTCCCAGGCGCTGCTGCCCCACTCGATGGTGATCCAGGGCTCGTCGAAGCCGATGCATTCCACCGTCGCCCTTGCCCGGCCGCACTGATAGCTGCCGATATAGTTCGCCACGGGGCTCACGCTGTCGGGATCCTCGAACACGGCGACGAATTCGGCGCTCTCCTCCAGGAGCAGGGTGACCGTCGCCTCCGTGGAGAAGTCCTCGCCGTTCTTCGTCCACTTCACGAACACGCTGCCCGGATCGGGCCGGGCCACCAGAGTATACACGGCAGGATCGGCCAGATTGATCTGCGCGGACTGATAGCTGTATTCCTCGGGCTCCGGGGCTTCCTCGCCCTCGGCGTAATCGATGCTGCCCCAGCCCTCCGTGTTGATGGAAATGAAAATGGAAGCGGTCGGCAGCTCCATGGGCAGGAAGTGATAGGTCCCGCCGCCCTCGACGACCAGGAGGAGACCGTCCTCGCCCTCCTCGGTGACGGTGACGACGAAGGGCTCCGCGCTCTCGTCCCAAGCGTTCAGGTCCCCGTGCAGGGTGTCGCCCTCCTGGGGGATCGTATTCCCGGCCATCGTGTCGCCGATCATGCAGCCGACGTACCAGCCGGGATCGACCACGTCGTCCATGAAGGTGACCGACAGCATATTGCCGTCCTCGTCCGAATAGTAGCCCTCCCTCGTCCAGTCGGCAGCCTGCGCCGGAGGAGGCGCCTCCGTGGGCGCGGGGGCTTCCGTCGGGGTTTGGGTCGTCTGGGGCGCCGAGGCGTCCGCGGGGGCGGCCGTCCCGCCGCAGCCTGCCAGGGCCAGGATCAGGCAGACCGCCAGCAGCAGGGATATCCTTTTTTTCATCATAACGCTTGTCTCCTTGCTTCGCTTCGTTCTCCGTCCGCCGACGGGGCGGAACGGGTATCTGTTGGATTATACCACAACGGCTTCTCCGTTTCAATCACGATGCTTTCCGCAGTCGGCGCGGGCTGCCCGGAGGACAGGCAGCCCGCGCTGCGGAAGGGGCTATTCGGTCAGGAGCTTTCGCGTTTTCCACCTTCCGCTGAAATAGTAGATCATGCAGATGATCATGGGACCCACGCGGCACAGGGCGTTGCCCCACCAGTAGCTGTATACCCCCAGGTGGAAGAGCATCTCGAAGAGCAGGCTGATGCCCACCCGGAACACTACGTCCAGGATGCCGATGACGAAGCCCATGGAGGCGAAGCCGGAGCCGTTCACCATGGCGAAGAAGGGACCCATGAGGGCGCCGCAGTAGAAGGTGGCCACCATGATCTGCATGAACACCCGGCCCATGGCGACGACCTCCGCGTCCTTGGTGAAGACGCCGTAAAGGGCGTCGGAGAAGATGAGGCCCACCAGGGAGGTGACGGTGGCCAGGATCATGGTGCACACCAGAGTGCCCCGGATGGTCTTCGTGCAGCGGTCGGTCTTCCGGGCGCCCAGGTTCTGGCCGATCATGGTGGAGGCCGCCCCGTCGATGCCCATGACGAACACGTTGCAAAAGCGCTGGATCTTGTTGCCCACGCTGTTGGTGGCGGAGGGAACGAGACCGTAGGAGTTGATGCGGGCCGTGCAGTACAGCATGGAGAAGTGGATGGCGACGTTCTGCACCACGCGGGGGATGCCCAGGATCAGAATGATCCTCAGGGGCTCCCAGCGGATGCTGAAGGTGTCCCGGTTGAGCTTCAGGTCCAGCGCGTCCCGCTTCTTATACAGATAGATGCAGGCGGCCGCGCAGGAGCCGTACTGGGACGCGGCGGTGGCGATAGCGGTGCCCGCCGCCCCCATGTGGAACCAGGCCACCAGGACGATGTCCAGGACGATGTTCACCACCGCCGCCACGACGATGAAAAGCAGGGGCCGTTTGCTCTCCCCCATGCCCCGCAGGACGCTGCATATGGCGTTGTAGATGAAGACCGCCGGCATGGCCAGGGCGGTGATCTCCAGATATCCCGCCGCGCCGGCGATGGCCTCCTCCGGGCAGTTCAGCCAGCCCAGGATCTGCCACCGCAGGGACAGAGCCCCCACGGTGAAGGCGATGCTCAGCAGGAACATAAAGCTGAGGAGGGTGCCCACGGTATACCGGGTCTTGGTCCTGTCCCCCGCGCCGGTGAGCTGGGCGATGTAGACCTGTCCCGCGGTGCCGAAGGCCATGGCCAGCGGGGCGACCAGGTCCGAAACGTCGCTGCCCTGGGCCACCTGCACGGTGCCGATTTTGTCCGTGAACTGGCCGATGACCGCCAGGTCCACGGCGGAGTACAGCTGCTGAATGAGGTTGGTGGCGATGAGGGGGAGGGCGAAGGTGATGAGCGTTTTTGCGATGCTGCCCTGGGTCAGGTCCGTGCCGATCCGGGCGCTCTTGGCTGCAGCCATCGGCATTCACCCCGTCGGTCCGAAAAAGGTCGTTAGCAATGCATTCGGACGGATTACGACGGTCCTTTCCGATTTGGTTTTTCTTCGGCTCCGCCGGAAGCGGAGCCGAAGAACGGTTTTGCGGAGCGTTCGCTCCGCGGCCGGATTACTGGAAGGAGGGCGCCTTGTCGCTGCGGATGCTGATCGTATCCGCGGCGTTCACGTAGAATTCGCCCTCGGTGTTCCGCACGGCCTCCCAGTAGCCCGCGGGGGGCTCGTTCAGGTGCGCGCCTTCGGCCACCAGGCGGGCGCGCAGCTCTCTGCCGTCCAGCTCCCTGGCGGCGATGCGCTTTTCGATGCACATGGCGGCGGCGTGGCCCGCGGCCTGGCCCATGCTCATGCTGGTGGCGATGACGCGGGTGGCCCCCAGGGCGTGGAACTCGGCGGAGTAGCAGCGCCCGGCCGCCAGGAGGTTGTCCACCCCCACGGGCACCAGGGACCGGTAGGGGATCTCGCAGTAATCCCTGGGGTTGGTGCGCAGCTCGTAGCCCTCCAGGGGCACGAAGGGATGCATCATAAAGTCGCCCTGGTCCTGGGCGGGCCGGGCCACGGCGTTGCCGAAGGGCTCCTTGTAGTGGACGTGGCGCACGGCGCAGTGCTTGCCCGGGGTGGGCACGTGGGTGTCCAGGACCTCGGGGAAGAGGGCGATGCCGTCCTCGAATTTGACGCCCCCGGCCACGTCGATGTCCCGCAGGATGTATTCGCCGATGACGCGGCGGGAATCCCGGAGGCCGTTCATGTTGGCCATGCTCACCAGCTGTGCCTTCTCAAAGCCGGGAAGATACTTTTTCATGAAGTTCACGAAAAGGTAGACCTTCCGGTGCTGGTCCACGATCTGCCGCGTCAGGTCCACGACGTCGTCGTTATGGCAGTCGAAGCTGTGGGTGGCGTCCAGGGTCACGTCCTTGCAGGTGGGATCGCTGCCGTTGGGCACCTGGTAGATCAGGTTGCCGGGGCTGAGGATCTCCGGCAGATCCCCGTTGGCGATCGCCTCCTCCTGCTTGGCCATGAGGAGCATCATATTGGCCCCCTCGGGGCGGTTTTTCATCCAGTCCCGCTGGGCCGCGGCGTATTTCTCCGTGTCCACGTAGGCCAGGCGGAAGCCCATGGTGACGGACTGGCTCAGGCCCAGGTAGTCCGCGCCGCTGACCTCCGTGGGCACGCCCGCGGCGAAGGAGAGGTCCGCGTCGCCGGTGCAGTCGATGAACACCCTGCCGGTGACCTCGATCCGGCCGGATTTGCAGTAGACGATGACGGAGGTGATTTTCCCGTCCTTCACCTCGCAGTCGCACACGTGTGCGCCGTAGAGGATGCGGCAGCCCGCGGCCAGGAGCATCTGCTCCATCATCACCTTCCCCGCCTCGGGGTCTATGGTGGGCAGGTGGGGACGCACCATGGCGTGGCCCGCCCTGTCCATGCGCTCGATGAACTCTTTGGCGTAGCCGTCCACGTAGCCCGCCATGCCGGTGATGTAGCCGTTGGTATAGAGGCCGCCCAGAGACTCCCGCCACTCCAGCAGGATGACCCGCTTCCCGTCCCGGGCGGCGGCCAGGGCGGCGGCGAAGCCGGCGGGTCCGTCGCCGCAAACCACCACGTCCGCGTCAAAACGGCGGCTGGTAAGAAGCATATTCGATTCCTCCCGTTCCGATGTGAACGATCCAAAAGGATCTGCGGCCTTCGAAGCCGAAGTCCGTTTTTATGATTTTACCATCGAGACCGGCCCGGGACAAGAGCGTATGCCCGTTTCCCCGGGGCGGTCTCTCTTTTCAGGCCGAAATGCCCTCGGATCCGTCCCAGGACCCGGCGGAGGTCATTTGCCGGAGCCGAGGAAGCCGGAGAGCAGGGAACTGACGTCGACGCCGCCCAGCATGTTCCCCATCAGGCTGCCGAGGGGATTGCCCTCCGCACTCTGCTGCTGTCCCCCGCCGAGCATGCCGCCCAGAAGGCCGCCCATGCCCGACGGCTGCGCGTTCTGCTGCTGTCCGCCGCCCAGCAGACCGGCGAGCAGTCCCCCGGCGGACGCCTGCGAGCTGCCGCTCTGGGCGTTCTGGGGCTTCGCCTGCATCGACTGGGTGACCTGCTTGCCCAGCAGGCTCATCAGCAGGGGAGCCGCGGCGCCGAGGATGCTGCCGGTGGCCGCGGTGCTGAGACCGGCCTTGTTCGCCGCGGCCTTCGTCGTCGCGGCCTTTTCCCCACCGAGCAGATGGGCGACGATCTTCTCCCCGTCCTTGAGATCCACGTTGGAGAGGAACGCGGCGATATCGCTGGTGTCGTCCTTCGCGTGGGAATCCAGGGCACCGGCGAAGCCCGCAACGGTTTCGCTGCTGCTGGCCTGACCCTGTACCCCGCTGAGCATGGCGGGCAGGGCGGAGAGCAGCACCGACTTGACCTCGTCCGTGCCTGCGCCGGTCTTCTCGCTCATCTTCGCGATGCTGTCCGAGCTCAGCATCGTCTTCATCATGGAAGCCAGATCCATTCAGAAACATCTCCTTTTCTATGTGTGAAGACCGCAGCCCCGAAACCGGGGCCGCCGTATGCCTTCCGTTCCGGCCGCGCCGTCCTTGCCGAAAGGCTCGTCCGCGTCCGCATTCTTTGCGCAGCTCGACTCTATCATAACACAGTCTTCCGTTCCTTTCCATACGTGCCGGGAAAAAGCCTTCGGTCCCGATGCGCAGTCTGCCGTTGACCTGGGGGCAGGTTTCCTATATAATCAGTATTTAAGAAGAAGCGGGCTCCCGCGGGATCGCGGCAGAGCCCGGGGATCATCGGACCCGATCCTGCCGTTCCCGCAGACGGGGCGGCAGATACCGAAAAGGAGTGAGACGTAGGGATGTATCCGTTCAAAGCCATAACCCCGCGCATCCGGCGCCAGCGGGAAGCCATCCGCAACCGCGTGATCCGGCTGGACTCCGAGCACGCCCTGCTCGCGACGGAGGCCCGCAAGAAGGACCTCAATACCATCCCCATCATCCAGAGCGCCCGCCAGCTCAAGTATTTGGCCGAGAATCTGACGCTGCGGGTGGAGGACGACGACGTGCTCGTGGGCAATCGCGGCCGCTATATGAGCAGCCACCCCCATCATCCCGAAGCCAGCGAGGGCCTGGGCTTCATCATCAACGGCATCGACAACGGCGAGTGGACCCTGGAGGAGGACGGCCTGTACCACAATCCCAAAACCGAGGACCTGCGGCTCTGCGCATCCCCTGAGGATGTGGAGAACATCCGCAGCGTTCAGGATTTCTGGCAGGGCCGCACCTTCGACTGCTGCGGCGACGGCTTTGCGCCCGACGGTCTGGAGGAGCTCAAGAGCCTGGGCGCCACCAAGCACAGCATGTTCATGAAGCACCTGATCGGCTGCCGTCCCGGACATCTGATCGCCGGACACCACAAGATCATCAACGTGGGCTACGGCGCCATAAGAAAGCAGGCGCAGGACTGGCTGGACGCCCACTACGGCAACATCATGGGCGACGACTCCCGGAAATACCTCTTCTATTCCGCCGTGGTCATCAACTGCGAGGCCTGCACCATCTACATCCGCCGCTACGGCGACGCGGTGCTGGAGAAGGCGAAGACCTGCGCCGATCCCGAGCGCAGGGCGGAGCTGGAGAGGATGGCCGACAGCCTCTACTGGATCTCCGAGAATCCGGCCCGCACCTTCTGGGAGGCCTGCCAGGCATCCCTGATGTACGCGCTGCTGATGTACGCCAACAACTGCGTGGCCTTTTCCACCGGCCGGTTCGACCAGTTCACCTACGCCCAGTACAAGCACGATATGGACAACGGCCTTCTCACCGAGGATCAGGCCCAGGAGATCGTGGACGCCTATTTCCTGAAGGTGAACAATCTCTATGCCGGCGGTCCCCAGATGCTCGTCCACATGATCGGCGCCAACAGCTATCAGCACACCACCATCGGCGGGCAGAACGCCGACGGGACCGACGCCACCAATCCCATCAGCTACATGGTGCTGGAGTCCATCGCCCGCCTGAAGCTCCACGATCCCACCATCTCCATGCGCGTGTGCAGGACCACGCCCAAGGAGCTGTTCGAGCTGGCCATCGAGACCACGAAGCTGGTGGGCGGCCTGCCCCTGTTCCAGAACGACGACGTGATCATCCCCGGCCTGATGCGGGAGAACGGCTACACCCTGGAGGACGCCAGGCAGTATGCCATTCTGGGCTGCCAGGAGATCGTGGGACCCGGCATGGAGTATCCCTGCTCCAACGGCAACACGGCCCCCTATTCCAGTCTGAATTACGGCGTCGTCTTCGACATGGCCATCAACGACGGCCGCAACCCCATGAACGGCGCCCAGAGCCGCCTGCACACCGGCTACCTGTATGAGATGAATTCCATCGAGGAGGTCCGGGAGGCCATGAAGAAGATGGTGGATTATCTCATGACCCTGCAGGTCTCCATCGACAACTACACGGACCTGCTGCAGCAGTTCTACGGCACGGAGGTCCTGATCTCCATCAGCATGGAGGGCTGCATGGAGTCCGGCAAGGACTGCACCTGGGGCGGCTGCAAATACAACTCCTACGGCGGCACGGCCACGGGCCTGGCCACCATCGCCGACTGCCTGACCACCATCAAATATATGTGCTTCGACAAGAAGCTGGTCACCACCCGGGAGCTGTACGACGCGGTGATGGCCAACTGGGAGGGCTACGAGACCCTGCGTCAGCAGATCCTCAGGGAGGTCCCCCACTACGGCAACGGCGACCCCTACGCGGACATGGAGATGAAGTGGATCGCCGACACCTATTACGACGCCTGCAAGCTGTGCTACAGCACCCGCACCGACAACTACAAGGCGGGGATGTACGGCGCTTCCGACCACGTGACCCAGGGCTATTCCACCTGGGCCACCCCCGACGGACGGAAGACGGGCCAGCCCATCGCCGACGCGGCTTCCCCGGCCCAGGGCCGCGACCTGAACGGCCCCACGGCGGTGTTCGAATCCTCCGTCTGCTATGACCATACCAAGTACATGGACGGTCTGGCAGTGAACCTGAAGATCCATCCCTCGGCCCTCAACGGGCAGGACGGCGTCGACAAGCTGCGGGAGATGACATACTCCTACTTCGAAAGCGGCGGCATGGAGGTGCAGTACAACGTGGTTTCCGCGGACGTGCTGCGCGCGGCCCAGAAGGCGCCGACGGAGTATAAGGATCTGATCGTGCGGATCGCCGGCTACAGCGCCTATTTCGTGGAGCTGAGCACGGACTGCCAGAACGATCTGATCTCCCGGACGGAGAACAACCTGTAAGGCGATCCCGCCCGGCTTTCTCCGGCGGAGCAAACGGTACGCAAAGCCCTGCCAGGCTGTGTTCTGGCAGGGCGTTCCCTGTTCGGATCGGAAAGAAGAAAAACCTGATACAGCAAAGGATGATGAAAAATGAAGAGAATGCGGATCTGCACCCTGGTCCTCGCCCTTGCGCTGCTTTTTGCGCTTGCCGGCTGCGGCGGCGCTTCCAAAACGGACGGATCTGCCGGGACGGCGGCGCCGGCCTCCGCGGCTTCCGCGCCGACGGAGGCTCCCGCGCCGACGGAGACCCCCGCGCCGACGGAGGCTCCCGCGCCGACAGAGACCCCCGCGCCGACAGAGGCTCCCGCGCTGACGGACCCCCCCGCGCCGGCGGATGAAACGGTCTATGTCAGTACGGCGGGCGAATTCCTGGAGGCCATCGCTCCGGGGGCGGTCATCGAGCTATCGCCGGGGGTCTACGACCTTTCGGCGTATCTCGCGGAGATTTCCGGCGACGTCTCTGACTGCGTCCTGCGGGGCTTCACCGTCGACGGCTGGCAGGCGGAGATCGTTGGGATCGAAAAGCTGACGATCCGCGGCGCGGAGGGCGGAAAGGTCGAGGTCGTGGCGGAGCCCCGCTATTCCGACGTGTTCTCCTTCAGCGCCTGTACCGATATCTCGATCGAAAACATCACCTTCGGCCACACGCCGGAGAAGGGCAATTGCCAGGGCGCGGTGCTGGCGTTCGAGCGCTGCCGGAACGTCGCGCTGGACGGCCTCGATCTGTACGGCTGCGGCACCTACGGGGTGGAGGCAGAGTACACGGTTGGCCTTGCCCTCAAAGACTGCGTCGTCCGCGACTGCAGCTACGGCATCGTCAGCCTCGCCTTCTGCAGCGAGGTCCGCTGTGAGGACTGCGCCTTCAGGGACAATGCCGGCTACGATATGCTGAGCCTCAGCGGCTCCTTCGTCCTCTTCGAAGGCTGCGCCTTCACCGGGAACGGGGGGAGCGGGTTCCTTCCCACCGGCTATTACCGCGGCAGCGAGAGCGGCGCATACTTCGAGGGCTGCACCTTCGACGCCTGGGAGAGCCAGCGCCTCGGGGAGGAGCTCCCCGGCTGCGGCAGCTTCGTGATCGGCGAAGGCTGCCGGTTCGAGACCGATCCGGGAAAGAGGATCGTGCACGTTTCCAGCCTGGAGCAGCTGATCGAAAGCATCGCCCCGGATACGCAGATCATGCTCGCGCCGGGCAGATATAACCTGAGCGACGCTCTCGCCGGGCTCCTGGCCCGGGATGGCGAGCATTTCAATGAGAGCCGTCCGTTCGTGCGCATCGACAAGAAGTACGACGGGCCGGAGCTCGTGATCACCGGCGTGAACGGGCTCACCATCGCCTCGGCCTCCGGCTCCGCGGCGGACACCGAGATCGTGACCGATCCGCGCTATGCCGACGTTCTGCGTTTCGAAAACTGCGCCGGGACCGCCGTCATGGACCTCACCCTGGGCCACACCGACGTCGGCGAATGCGTCGGCGACGTGCTGCATTTCGACCGCTGCAGCGATACCGTGCTCCGCGGGCTGGATCTTTACGGCTGCGGCGTCTACGGCGTCGGCACGGAAGCCTGCGGGCAGCTTACCTGCTTCGATTCGACGATCCGGGACTGCTCCTTCGGCACGCTGGAGCTCTATGCTCCGCAGCAGCGGCAGGCTTTCCTCAACTGCGTGATGACCGGCTCCGCCAGCGGCGGTTTCTTCTACGCGGAGGACGGGTCCGACGGGGAGTTTTTCTTCTTCCGCTGCACCTTCGGCGAGGGAGAGAGCAATACCCTGGCGTTCAGCCGCGATATCGCCGCCGAGGACTGCATCTGGTCGGAGATCACCGCATACCCCGATTATTCCGAGGATTGGGAAGGAGACTACGTGTGGGAGCCCCTGGACACGACGTGCCTGAAGGCCGTCTCCTTTGACGGGAAGGTGCTGACCGACGAGTACTTGTTCCTCTGCTATGAATCCGTCGACAGGCAAAGCGGCGAAGTGAGCTTTGAAACGGGCTATGACGTGCAGTATCTCACCTTTGCGGAGGACGGCACGGGCTGGTTTTGGGAAAACGACGAAACGGGGCGCCCCTTCAGCTTCGAAATGGACAGCGCTTATTCCTGCGCCATTTCCTTCGACGACGGCGGCGAAGCCTCCATCGGCCTCTATGCCGACCAGGGCGGGGCCCTGCCGGACAGCATGGAGGGCAGGCTCTGGCTGGCGCTGTATCTGGACGAAGCCGTGCTTTGGTTCTACTGAGGCTTTGCGGGACGCTTCAGGCTGCCGTTCCTGAAAACAAAAGCGTGATCCATCCGATCCGTTTTTAACCTTTTCCCGCTTCCGACAAGGCAAAAAGGCAAGCCCGGTATCCGGCCGCGGAACGGCCCCCCGAGGGCTTTCGCCGGAAAAGAAAACACAAACCGCCCCCGGCGCAGCATCGATGCTGCGCCGGGGGCGGCTTCAGCAAAGTGTAAGCGCCTGGCGGCTGACCGACAGCATTCTCAGGAAGCGGTCCTTTTCCAGCGCGGTTTTGTCCCGAAGCTCCTCCCGGACGGCACCGGAGGACGGCGGGGCCGAAGCTGTCGGCCGACCCTTCGCCTCTCCGACTGCCGCTGAGATCACCATACGTCTTAGGATGTCCCATAAAACGGACAGCAGAAGGCTTCGGTCCGGCGTTTCACGTCGGAAACCGAAAAACCCGGCCGCGCCGGATGACGCGGCCTCGCTGGGTGTGCGGTTTATCGGACACCATGAGGACGTAGAATACAGGAAAAATGAGCGGCAAGCCGCAGGGACGCGGGCGAGACGAGCACGGATTTTCGCAGCGGGCGGCAGAGCTTGCCGGAGGAGGTATTCCTGTGATCGATATGAACTACGTGGCTTCGGAGGTGCAGAGCATTCTCGCGATGCTGGATGGCGGCGAACTGCCCGAAGTGTACGATTACCTTTCCGGAATCACGGAAGAGGATGGGTCCGTAGATACTGCGCCGTTCACGATCGCCAATACGCTGGTCGGCCTGGACAGGCCGCTGGCGTTCCCCGGGTTCCTGATCGGGTTTATCGAGGAAATGTTCCGGCTGGAGATCTCGGAAGGCAACGACGACGCCATGAACGACCTCGGCGCGCAGTATTGCTGCGGAAACCGGGGATTTGAGCAGAGCTTCGACAAGGCGGTCGCGTACTACCGGATGGCGGCCGAAAAGGGAAACCGTCCGGCACAGGAAAACCTTGGGTACTGCCATTACTACGGCAGAGTAGGAAGACCGGACTTTGAAAAGGCGTTCCACTGCTTTGCCCTCGGCGCCTTCGACGGGCACCTGGTCTCGCTGTACAAGATCGGGGATATGTATCTCAACGGCCTGTACGTGCCGAAGAACGAGAAGGAGGCCTTCCGGATCTACGTGCGCTGCATGGAGACCATGACGCAGGAGGCGGAAGGCCGTGTGGCGGGGCCGGTCCTCCTGCGGCTGGGCGGCATGTTCCTGGACGGCGTGGGAACCGAAGAAGACGCCAAGAGCGCGCTGGTCTGCTTTCAGAAGGCGGAGTCTTTCCTCTATGACATGGTAATGGCCGGCGACGATATGTACAGGAGGAGCCTGGAGGGAGCGATCGACGGACAGGCGAAGGCCAGAAGGAAGCTGGCCGAACAGCTCCCGGAGAGCTCCTGGAGCTATTGACCTGCGAATACGGAAGCGGCAGGAGTTGCTCGCGATCAGGACAGGCTCCTCCCGGCGCCGTTGCCCGGAGGCACTGTTCCGATACTTACCCACAAGGAACTCCTGCGACTTCAGGCGCAGTTTTCTTCAGCCCGCCGACCGGAGACAGGAAAGCCCCAAAAGCCGGAAAACGCTCGTGTTTCCCGGGCTTTTGGGGCTTGGCGCGATCCGGGGCTGCCGTTTGGAAGAACGGATCGACGTTCGACAGAAGCAAAGCGGAAAGCGGCCGGACAAGCCCGAGCCCGGACCCCGGCGAAGGTCGGGGCCTGCCGGGGCTTATACGAATCTTTCGCAGAATAAGACAATCCTTGCCTGGTTTCAACGGAAGCTTCGTATGATTCGGCGGATGCCGCCGCTGTGAACGGGATCACGGAGACTTTCCGTCATTCCTGCCTGGGGCGCGGCATGCCGAAGGCGGGCGTCTCCACGCCGTTGTCCTCCTTGAAGAGGAAGCGGAGACCGTCCGGGAGGGCCTTCCCCCAGGAGGTGCCCCAGTGGGATTCCCGGCTGTCGATGATCAGGCAGAGCTGCCGGTTATTCAGCTTCAGGGAGTTTTTCATGTGGCGGTAGACGTCGATCAGGTAATCAAAGACGAGGACTTCGATGCCCTGATCTCCGGAATACAGATAGAAGCGCGCGTTTTCCAGCTTGCCGGCGTCGTAGGCGTCGATCCTTGCCAGGTAGTCCTCTGCTTCCAGGAGGCCCAGGCCGCAGGACAGGTCCAGGGACCGCCCGAACACGTCGGGATCCTTAAAGGTCATGTAGAGAGACTGCAGACCGCCCATGCTTGCGCCGCCGACGGCCGTGTGGGCCGCGTCCGGCAGGGTCATGAAGTTCGCGTCGATGATGGGCTTCAGCGTGGCCCTGACGAAGTCGGCGTAATAGCCGCCCAGGGGATTGGGCTTCGGCGCGTCGGGGCGGCGGGGGCCGCCGAAATTCAGGTTGGGCTTCAGGGGCGGCAGCAGCTCGTTGCTCCGGTCGTTGGAGGTATCGATCGCCACGACCATGCACTGGCATTCCGGCTCCAGCTCGCTGATGTACAAATCGCAGTCCCAGCTGCCCATGCCGGGAGAGGCTTTTTCGGGGAACGCCACCTGTCCGTCGTGCAGGTACAGCACGGGGAAGCGCTTGACGCCGTCGTAGCTCTCCGGCGTCCAGACGCGGATGGTGCGCATGCGCTTGTCCGGGATGGGATCCATGGCGATCTGGAAGGTGACCAGCTTGCCGCGCTTCACCCATTCGGAATGATCTTCAAATACGATAGCCATAATTCTTGCTCCTTTCCGTTGTGCTTATTATTCCTCTGCATGGATTCTACCCTCTGCGGCAGGCGATTCGCAAGAACGATCGGCAAAAACGGATATAAAGATACTCTCTTTCGTCCACCGGTATCTGGAGACCGAAGCGGTCATCATGGTTGACATACCTGACGAAAGAGAGTACCGGCGATATATTAGCATAAGTCTGCAGGCCTGGCAAGAGGCGCGGAGGCGCTGCAGCGCTTCGAACGCCGCCGCACCTTGGAAATCTGCCGCGCGGTCAGGCCGCGGTCCGGCGTTCGTACCCGCTGCAGGTCCCGCACCGTGTTCGGTCCCCGGAACGGGCCCTTTCCGCAAAAAACCGGAAGCGGCCGTCTTTACATTTCCATGGGAACGGACCAGGTGCCGTCCGGCAGGTATTCCGCCGTATATACGGCGCAGTTTTTGATGTTTTTGGACCAGTAGCTGCCGCCGGAATCCGGGGTCAGATACTCCAGGATCCCCTTCATGGCGATGGCGTGGGTGGAGATCAGGATATTGGCCGTCGTTCTGCAGCGGTCCTCCATGAATGCGCCGCCTCTCCTTACTACGCTGTCCAGCGGCTCCATCCCCTCCGGCGCGGGATTGTGGACGAAGTCCCGGAAGAAGGTCAGGACCTCCGGGCCGAGCTCACGGAGCCCCTTTCCCTCATACGGACCGTATTCCATTTCGATCAGCCGTTCATCTATGATCGGTTTCAGCGTCGGCACGATGATCTCCGCCGTGCGGACCGCCCGGATCAGGGGGCTGGAATAGACCGCGTCAAAAGAAATGCCCTTCAGCCTTTCGGCCGCCTCCTCCGCCTGCCGGATCCCGGTCTCGTTCAGCGGATGATCGCTTCTGCCCTGCAGGACGTTCGTGATGTTCAGCTCTGTTTGACCGTGACGGATGATGCAGATCATTCAGTCCTCTCCCTCGCCGTGCGCTGACTGCCGGTTTTCATCGGCACCGGGGTCCTTGTAGAACTCGTCGTTCAGGTCCCCGAAGCCGCCCCAGGTGGAAAGCTCGAAGATGTTCATGGAGATATTCGTGCTCTTCGTGCCCGCCGTCTCCTCGATGGCCTTCATCACGGCCACCGCGAAATCCCGCTTCGCGTGGTACTCCACGCGGCTGAAATAGCGGGCGTCCACGAAAGCGAAATTCTCCTGCTTCTTCCCGAAGGCATAAAACTGCAGCCCGTCCGCGATCTCGGCGATCAGCATGAAGGGCTCCTTGCCGGGAATGTGCCGCAGGGCCTCCCCCAGCTTCTCATACAGGCTCTGTTTCTGTTCCTCTGTCAGCTTCGCAGACAGACTTACGCGCATATAGGGCATGCTGATTCTCCTTTCTCAGTTCGGCTGCTCGTCCCTCCGCCCTGCGGATCCGGTCACCCGTCCGGCTGCTGTTGGCAGCCCGCGGCGTTTTCCTTTGCAATTCGCTTATCCCCTCTCCGGGGGTTCGCGTTTTGAGACGGCTGATTCCGCCAACGAAGCCCGAGATTGCCTGAACCGTCACCGCCTGATATAATGACCGCGCCGCGGCTTTGACACGGGACACGGCGCCGGATTCGGAAAAGAACGGACCGCAGCCGAAAATCCGGAGCCGGCAGGGCTCGGGCAGCAGCCAGCGAAAAGGCGGGAGCATCCGCCGCGGACAATACCTCGAAGCGGGGCGAAAACAGCAGAGTGAGGGAGGCGCAGCATGAAAACGATCGCCGAAACGATCCTATCCGACGGTTTTGCAGAGTTTTCCTGTCATGGCGAAAAATACCTCATCCAGCAGGAGAGCAACAAAGGGTGTCACTACCTCGGCCTGTGGCGGATCACCCCCAGGGCGGCCTGCCTGTGCCGGGTTTGGTTTGACGTTTTTGACGGAGTTTCGAAAGAAACCGTAGAGGAATTGATCCGTCAGCCGCTCCCGGACGGACGCACGGTTCGGGACCTGATCCAGAGTCCGGAAATCTCTCGGAGCGTAGGATAACAGTATGAAATCCCGTTCCGGAACAGGCACCGCGCGGAGCATGATCCTTGCCGCAGGGGAAACGGGGTTCTGCGCGGGCGCGCAGTCCCGCGTATCGGGCAGAAAAGGACTGCGCGCCCGGATCACGGATGATCAATACCTCTTGAGCCGGTAGCCCTTCGCGTAGTTCATGCGGCCGAGGAAGAATTCTTCCTCGTTCTCCCGCGCTTTGATGCCGATCCTCTCCACCTGCTCGCGCAGAGACTTCTTCTGGTAGTCGTAGAGTCTGCCGGAGGGCTGGCGCAGGATGCCGCCGTTGCCGCCGCAGAGCCAGTGGCTGTACTTGTCCGCAAAGGCGCAGAGGATGCCCGTCTCGGGATAGTTCACGTTGTTGAATGCGCTGTAGACGTATTCGCCCTCTTTTCTCGGCGCACCCATGAACTCCGCCTGGATCGCCTTGGCGTCGTCGATCCGGCCCTCCACCAGCGCGTTGAACAGCTTGACGTGCCGCGGATTCTCCGGCGTCTGGGAACCGTAGAACGGACCCGCGCCGGCCCACTGCTGGCCGTACTTCGGGATCGTCGTCCACCAGGCGGGGGTCATCGGGTCGGCCACGAGGATCTTGTCGCCCACCCGCTCGAAGCACTCGATGGTGTACTCCAGGGAGTTGCCGCCCTGGATCTTCTGGGCGACCACGTTGTCGATGTCGGCGATCTTCGGAAGGGTGTCCATCGGCCAGCCGGTCTTCGGATCCCATCTCTTGAGCTTCAGACGTCCCGCGTAGAACACCAGGCCCAGATTCACCGAGTCAGCCATGTACTTGTACATCCGGACCAGCTCGTCCTGATCCAGAGGGTCGTACATGAGCGGATGGCCCAGCATGGCCATGGTGCCGCCGCACTCCTCGTGGTACTGCATGGCGGCGATGTTGTCCTCCACCGTGTTCAGGACCGCGGAGATGGAGGTATGTACCCGGCCGTTCGCCTCTTCGTTGACGATCCTGGTGAAGCGCTTGATCTCCTCCATGGTCATACCCGTGCCTTCGGGGGCGATGAGAATGGATTTCATGCCGTTGGCGATGATGTGGTTGACGTCATACCGGATACCGTCCTCGTCCAGCTCCGCGAGGTCGGGCGTAAAGGACGGGAATACCGGCGCCTCCAGGCCCTTGAAGTTCTCCCTTGCCCAGGCTTTTGCGTCTTTCTTACCGAATTCTTTTGGCATCGCTTTTCCTCCGTTCATATTTTTTTTGATTTTTCCCGTGTTTTTGCTTGAAGCCGAGGGCTCCGGTTCAGCCTTCCCCCCGCAGGTATTTCATCATCGTCCGGACCTTTTCCAGGCTGCTCTCCAGGAATACGTCCACGCGGGTGATCTTCAGGTCGCCGCGCGCATCCGCGGACAGGCTGTAAAAGGCGTTCATCCCGATCTGCTGCAGGATCCTGCCGGTGCCGCGCTCCACGAAGGTCCCGGTGACCATCGCGCTTACCGTCAGGTTTTCCACGTCGATGCAGAGCCGCCGGGGCTCCACCCTGTCCTGCCAGGCGGGATGGCTCAGGCAGATCCGATACCAGGTATCCCTGCCGGAGAAGCCCGCGTCAAAGGCGACGTCCGGCGAATAGTACTTGTCCATGATGTGCTGCCTGTCGGGCAGCTGGCAGTCTTCGCTGTAGCCGATGAAGTACCCCTCCATGAAGCTCCTGATTTGTTCGTAAGTGACTGCCATGCTCAATACCTCTTGAGCCGGTAGCCCTTGGCGTAGTTGCACCGGCCCACGAAGAACTCTTCGTCGTTCTCCCGGGGCTCGAAGCCCATGGCCCGAAGGCTTGCCTTGGTGCGCTCCCGCGTGAAGTCGTAGAGCCTGCGCGCCGGCTGACGGCAGAGACCGCCGTTGCCGCCCAGACACCACATGGCGTATTTCGAATCCACGGGACCTACCATGCCCGTCTCGAGGTAATCGCCCATGCTGCCGCCTTCGGCCGCGTTGGGCGTATATTTCCAGTAATGCTGATAAGCCTCCTCCAGCCTGCCTTCCCGGATCAGGTTGAACAGCCTGACGCAGCGCTGATCCTCCGGCGTCTGCATGCTGTAGAAGGGACCGGCGCCCGCCCACTGCTGGCCGAAAAACGGCATCGTGGTGAACCAGGATTCCGGCATCGGATCCGAGACAAGGATCTGGTCGCCGACCTTCCGGAAGGCGTATTCGACGGTGGACAGCGTCGTGCCGCCGGCGAACTTCATCGCAGTCACGTTGGGGATCTCCGCAAACCGCGGGAGCATTTCCATCGGCCAGCCGGTGGGGTGGAACCGCTTCACTCTCAGTCTGCCGGGGTAGAAGTTGATGGCCAGGTTCGTGGAATCCGCCATATACTTGTAGTTGCGGTACAGCTCTTCCGGGTCCAGGGGATCATACGCGATGGGATGTCCGAGCATCGCCATCGTTCCGCCGGTCTCTTCGTGGTACTTCATGATGGCGATGTTCTCCTCGACGGTGTCCAAGAGGGCGCCCACCGAGGTGATGATCCGGCCCTTCGCCTCGTCGTTGACGATGCGGACAAACTCCCTGCGTTCCTCATAGGTCATGCCGGTCGCCTCCGGCGCGATCATGATGGACATCATGCCATTGGCGATGATATGGTTGACGTCCCACCGGATACCGTCCTCGTCGAGAGCCGAAAGATCGGGGGTGTACGAGGGGAAGATGGGAGCTTCCAGGCCCAGGAAATTCTTCTTGGCCCAGGCTTTTGCTTCCGATTTCGTGTATTCAAGCGCCATATCGTGTATCCTCCTGCATTATTTGGCTTCTGACGGAAATGCTTATGAAAAGCAGGCCGCCGCTTGCCGGTCAGCGGCCGTATCTGGTGAGGGCGGCGCCGCGGATGACCTTGCTCATCCAGGGGCGGGGCTCCTTCACGTCTTCTGCGTGGGGGGCGGAGGAGCCGGTCATGGCGGAATACATCACGGAGTTGCCGGCGCCGGAGCCGGAAACCATGACCAGGACCTGATCGTTCGTGTGGAAGGGCTCCAGATGCAGGCCGGGCTTCACGTCCTCGGGCGTCAGCGCACGCATTCTGGACATGGAGCCGCCCATGGCGAGCTCGTCTTCCAGATCTCGGATCAGCTGCTCTCTCTCTTCCTCCGTCATCCGCTCGTAGTCGACGACGTTCTTGTCGTAGAGGTACTGGACGAAGGTCTCTCTGGTGAAGCCGTGATCCGCCAGCTGACGGGCCAGGGTGGGGTGAAGAACGATCATGTAGCGGGGATTGTCCGCGACCTCGGAGAAGCCGTAGGTGCCGCCCTTTCTGGCAAAACGGGAGGTGATGGCGTTCAGACGGTCTTCAAAGGAAGTGTTGGACATGCACTCGCCCGCCACGCTGCTCGTGCCGTTGAGCTCGCAGGCAGTGATGATGCTCTCCTCCGGGCCGAAGCCGCAGTGCTCTGCCCAGGTGATCCAGGGACTCTCGTCCTGGTTCTCCGGGATGAGGTAGTTGCAGTACGCCGCGGGCTGTCCAGGGCCTCCGGGGGAGGCATAGACGGTCATGTCTCTCCAGCCGATGGAGATCATGCACAGCAGCACGGCGCGGCCGATGGTGGAATTGATCCGGTAGCCGGGGGCCAGATAGCCGGTGGTGTTGTTGATGCCCAGCTCCTTGACGATGGGGCCGCTGATGAAGATCATAGGCAGGATCTCGTTCACGATGTGGAACTGATTGAAGTTGGGATCGGTGATCACGTCGATGATGCCGATGATCACGGGCAGCCATTCCGGCTTCGCGCCTGCCATAACGGCACATTCGGCGATCTTCTCCACGGTGGCGACGCCCCGCTTGGGGTACATATAGCCGATGACCCTGTCCCGGTCGTAGGTGGTGCCGGTCATCATCCAGGCCACGTTCTCCGGGGTCGGCGGGACCACGGGGAGGCCGTCCGTCAGGGCGTTTGCGGCGCAGTAGTCCAGGAATTTCTCGTAGGCCTCGTGGTAGGTGCCGCCGGTGAAGGTCTTGTTGGAATAGTCGTATTCCTTGATGTAGCTGCGCTTCTCCTCCTCGGTGAGGGGTTTGGTGAGGGCTTCCACGATGTCGTCGAACACGGCGTCCACGACCTTCTCCATCAGGGCGCGGTCCCTCTTGGCGGCGCAGTAATCCACCGCCGGCACCGTGGCGAGGCGGACGGCGGGCATGCCGTTCAGATCCTGCAGCTCCTGTTTGGAGCGAAGCAGGACCTCGGAGCAGATGGAAACGCCGGGCCTCCCGGCCCGTTCCATGAAGACGCCCACGTCCCGCTTGCCCTGGGTAATGGCTTCCTTGACGCCCTCGACCCAGGCGTCGCACCTGGAGGCGATCTCATCTGCGTTCACGACGGAAGCCGGGGAGCCGAAGGACAGGCAGCGGTAGACCTGAAGTCCCTCGTATCTGGCCTTCAGCTTTTCCTCAAGGATGTCGAAAAACAGTATGGAGCCCAGCATGACGAGGGAGTCCACGTGAATGGCCATCAGCGCGATGGTTTTCCCTTTCAGAGTGTCCAGCCTGGGGTTCGAGAGCCCTTCCCGCCCGGGATCCAGGAGCTTGCCCTTCGGTTCCATGATCTCAATGCTTACTTTGCTCATTCCGGTTCCTCCTGTCAATATGATTTCAGTATCAGGTGTCGAGGCCCAGCAGCTTTGCCGGGTTGATCCTGGCCATCAGGGTGATCTCTTCCTCGGTCATCCCGTGGTGAGCCAGGGTGGCGATGAACATCCGGAAGCCCTCCGCCGGCGACGCGTTGTGGCCGAAGAGACCCAGATCCGTGCTGATGATGCAGTTCTCCGGGCCGATCGCCCGGATATGACCGACCGTGATCTCCGGATCATAGCTGAGCTCCGTGGGAAGATGGAACACGAAGGTAAACTCCGCATAGGCGCCCATCCGGGTCAGCCGGACCGTCTCCTCCGGCGTCAGGGTCTTATCCAGCACGGTCTCGGAGCCCAGCGGGTGCGTGAGGATGATCTTGTCGATGCCCATCCTCCGGGCTTCCTCAACAACGGCAAAGCACTCCGAGGGAGAAATGTGGCCGGTCGCCAGGCAAATGTCATACTTTTTGATGATCTCCAGGATCTTCAGCACGTCCGGATAGAGCTGGCCCCGGTCGTCCAGCAGGGAGAGCCCCTCCTCGCTGACGGGGATGCCCATTCTTCTGTAAACGTTCACGCTGTTTGCGGCGGAAAGCGTGGGCATCCAGATGACCTTGGCGCCCATTTTGGCGGCGGATTCCACCGCATGGCAGTTCAGCCCGCCGCAGTAAGCGTTGAGGCACTGACTGCCGAACAGGGTGACGCCCGGGACCAGCCGGTTTACAAGCTCTGCCATAGGGGCGTTGGGGTATCCGGTATCCTTCAGGACGATAGCCCGCATCCCGGCCTGGCTTGCCTGCACCGCCAGGTCGTAAGCGCTGAAGCTGCCCCCGCCGGGGCCGTGATGGACGTGCATATCGATGGAACCCTGCATGACCCGATCGATATCGACGCTGCCGACTCCAAACATGATCTGTACCCTCCCAAACAGAATGGCGCTTCCTCTCGTTTCTCCGTCCGATCATTTAATGCCGCAGAGCGGTTTTGCCGGACATTTGTTTGAATGCGCATGGAGAGACGATCCGGAAATACCCGATCATCATTATAACAGAAAACAACCGAGTTTGCTGCAGAGAATTCGCAAAGGCCGGCTTGTACCGAAACCGAGTCTCAGCGGGCCGGATGCCCGCTTGCGGAAACGCCTCCGGGCGTTCAAGCCTGACGTTGACCGGAGATTCTGATTTCTATATAATCTGTGCATGGGAAGAAGCGGGACCTCGTACAGAACCGTTAAGGAGAACGCAGACAAATGGAAAACGGCAATAAGCCCTTGGAAAAGCTCACGCATGAGGAGAAGAACCATCTCTTATACCTGCGGCAAAAAGAAACGTTGGACCGGTTCCTTGAAACCGGCGCGATTTCGCAGGAACAGCATGACAGGAGCCTGCGGGAGCTGAAGGAAAAAATGAACGAACGGTAAGACGCCGGGAACCCCCTGCCTCAGAAACGGACAGCGAAGGAGACGATGAAAATGCAGTTTATCATAAAAGCCTATGACGGAAAGGACATGCTGGACAGGCGCATGGCCGTCAGGGCACGGCATCTTGAAAACATGGCGTCGGTAAAAGGAAAGGTCGTCTGTGCGGGCGGTCTCCTTGACGACGAAGGAAAAATGAAGGGCTCCGTGCTGATCGTGGACTTTGAAAGCCGGGACCTCCTGGAGGAATACCTGCGCACGGAGCCGTATATCGTCGAGCACGTCTGGGAGAAGGTCGAAGTCGAGCCGATGAATGTAGTCATCATAAACGGCGAGAAGGTCGGCAATTGATGGCTGTAAGCGTCGGGCTTCCGCTGTATTGAGAAAATGGAACGGCTGATTTTTCATGTTGACGTCAACAGCGCTTATCTGTCCTGGGAGGCTGTCCGCCGAATATCGGAAGGCGGAGAGGACCTTCGCCTGGTTCCTGCCGTGATTGGCGGCGACCCCGAAAAGCGGACGGGCGTTGTGCTGGCAAAATCCATCCCCGCGAAGAAACTCGGCGTCAAAACCGGCGAGCCCCTGTCGGCGGCGCTTCGGAAATGCCCGGACCTGATCGTGGCCAGGCCGGATTTCCGGCTGTATGAGAAAAACTCAAAGGCCTTTATGGATATCTGCCGCAGCTACGCTCCGGCGGTCGAGAAGGCCTCCATCGACGAGTGCTTCTGCGATTTCAGCGGGACGGGCTATTTGTATCCCGACCCGCTCGCAGTAGCCCATGAGCTCAAGGACCGGATCCGGGATTCGCTGGGCTTCACGGTCAACGTCGGCGTCAGCCGGAACAAGCTGCTGGCGAAAATGGCCAGCGATTTCGAGAAGCCGGATAAGGTCCATACGCTGTTTCCGGAGGAGATCCAAAGGAAGCTGTGGCCGCTTCCCGTGGGCGAGCTCTTCGGCGTCGGCGGGAACACGGCATCAAAGCTGCGCAGGCTCCGCATCCACACCATCGGCGAGCTTGCCCGGACGCCGCCGGATACGCTTCAGTCTCGGCTCGGCAATAAGCTGGGCCTGCAGCTTCACAACTTTTCAAACGGGATCGACGACTCCCCCGTTCTCGCCGAACCGGAGGAGGCCAAGGGCTACAGCATATCGACCACCCTGGAAGAGGACGTCACGGAAATCGATTCGGCCAGGCAGATCCTGCTTGCTTTGGCGGACAGCGTGACCGCCCGGATGCGCTCCGACGGCGCGCAGGCCGGCTGCGTTGCGGTGACCATCCGCGATAACGACTTCAGGAACAAGTCACACCAGCGGCAGCTGGATCTGCCGACGGATGTGACCGGAGAGGTCTATGAGATCGCAGTCAGCCTGTTTGCCGAGCTGTGGGATCGGCAGACGCCGCTGCGGCTCTTGGGCATCAGCCTGACCAATCTCGTCCGCGAAGAAGCGCAGATGTCCTTGTTCGACGACGGCAGCCGCGAGAAGGCCCGGAAGCTGGACCGGGCGGTGGATGCGATCCGGGGGAAATACGGATCCGAAGTGATCCGGCGCGGCAGCGCCATGGAAACCTCCGCAAGGATCGGACAGAGGTATAAGGCACAGACGGATCCGGAGAAGGATGCATGAGCCCGGATCGGAGGAGGCGGCATGGGACAAATCAAACACCGGCCGAGCAGGTTGCGGCGGTATCCCGTATGAGCAGAGGAAACGGGAAAAAGAGATCAAAAAGAGTATTTCCGCTCCTGCCTTCAGATTTCGGTTTATCGAGGAGGCCGTGATGACGATTCTGTATAACCGCCGCGCGTTATGCATGGGCGATGATGTTTACAATGGCATTTACAGGCTCCGGATGTCTGAAGATGCGACGCTTGGCGACCTGGTCGGGGTTCTCCTGCGCGGAGGAAACGGCAACGACTGGCCCATTCCGCAGACGTCCGAGATCGGCTGGACCGTCTATTCGAATATCGGCAGAATCGCCGACGTTTCCGCCGACAAAAAGCGAGTAGACTATCATATCTCAGAAAATGCGGGCATCTCCGGGCTCGGGGTCGAATGGGTATTCGGTGCGCGGGCGGACGAGACCCCGACGGCTTCGGAGCTGGAAGGATTATTCGTGACTGACGAGAAGGACGGGGCCGATACACAGGAGGATCAAGCCGCGTCGGAGTACAGCGAGCAAGACCTGGAATATGCTGCGGAGTTCCGCGACGGCATCCATCGGGAGGCGCTGGAAATCGTCCGCAAGACACGTCCGGATATTACGGAGGTCGTCGACCGCCATCCGGTGGAGGATTACTTTCAGGAGCACTGGGACTATCCGGGCCGGTGGTATACCATGGTGTCGATCCCCTGCGGCTACGGCAGCCGCAAGGTGTTGATCGATGCCATTGTCCGCGATACGCTCTCCGAAAGGGCTCCCGAAAAGGAGCAAACGTACACGCAGGAATTGCGGGACGTGGCAGGGGCAGAGCCGGGTCGGCGGAGATTATCGAATCAGCTCGACGGGAAGCCGGACGGCTATGAAGAGCGGTTTGTCGTGGAGGCCGACCAAAAGAGCAGGAGCTTCCGTGCGGTCGGCGTGGATTCTGCGGGGCGTTATATCCTGGAACACTATGAGGAGTACGGCATCGGCTCTGCCACAGGCTCGACGGGCGCCTATTACGTTCTGACCGATCTGGAGTACGGGCGATTCGCAAGGCTGGCGCTGATCAACGGGCAGCTGAACAGGGAGGATTATGACCGCCTTACCGCTGCGCCCGTAAAAGCCTCGAAGCAGGATGGACAGGCTGAAGATCCCTTTTATCGCTTGTTGGCCGAGTATCCCGATCTGGCGGTGGACTACTGCATCGTCAAGCAGGACGGACGGTATCTCGGCTACGAGTCGCACCGCACGGCCCTGAAAACGGCGTGGCGCACACGCTTCGCAGCCGAAGAGGACGGTGAACCCTGGCAGGGAAATCCGAATCTCGCGGCGGGAAAGCGGATCACGGTCGACGAGCTGTTCTCGCCGGATTATCGGGACGGAGAGCTGAATTACCGCAAAGCCTTCCTCTACCCACCCCACCGGAACAGCTATAGCGGCCGGGATTTTGTGCGCGTCAACGCCGCGCTGTTCCCGGAGGGAACGGACAGACTTGAAGTCTATGCGTGGACCACCGGCTGGTCGGACTATTTCGACGACGGGCACGAGTGGTGGGGTGCGCTCTGCCTGACCGTTTACGACGACAACCTGGGCCGCTTTGCCGTGATCATGGCGTCGGCAACCGATTGAAGCCTCGCACGGCTCCGGGCCCGGGCAGCGTATCGTTGTGGCAATTCTTTGTCTGGTTTTAACGGAAGATTCGTATAAGCAAAACCCCGGGTACCAATCACTTGAGACCGGTACCCGGGGCTTTTCGGAAGAATGGCCGAGCCGCAGCCGCAGACGGCCCTGTAAGGATTCCGGATGAATCATTCAGCGTTCGGAAACTGATCCGGCAGAATATTGCCGGGCCGGGGCGTACGGCATTTATCTCAGCATTCTTTGCAGATAACGATAGACCGCGCCTTCTTCGTCTGTCCCGCACTCGATCGTCAGCGGATAGTTCCGGTCCGTCCATGGGGTATACAGCTCGTATGTCTGCCATGTTATTTCCGCTTCTTTTGCCAGATGCTCCTCGTCCTTCGGCCAGTAGACGTCCCTTGCGGAATCGACCGCTTCCAGCAAGTCTTTCCCCGGCCGCCGGAGGCTCTTTTTCGTCAGAAGATCCAGCTTCAGGAGCGCGGTCAGCAGGATCCGGCTGTGTTCGGCGCAGTTGAGATTCAGATGGGTCAGGTCGAATTTGCCGTTACAGCCGCGGAAGGGCGTGGGATATTCCCGAACGACATAGCTATCGTCCAGGAAGACCAGGTAAACGTCTCCCTTCTGCATGGGCCAGCAGTTCTCCTGCATCACCAGGGACCCGTCCTCCGCCAGTCCGCATTCCTCCGCCAACTCGAATACCTCTCCGTATTCGTTCGCGTTCTTGAAATACTTCAGGACCCGTACCTTGCGCACGGAATAGCCGCCGGAATACCGATTCCCACTGGAAACGGAGAAGGTGTTCTCCCTGGTCAGTTCATCCAGAGGCGTGACCACAGCGATCGTGTGAACTTTTATGCGCAGATCATAATACTTTTCGTATATCGTGCCATATTCCAGAATCCCGCCTGTCCGGACCGTCGGGTAGAGCGCATGGTAATAATCCTCAAAAGAGGCAAACCGCTGTCTCGGCCTCATAAACAGGACGATCGCTGCAAGGATCAGGCAAAGGAGGAACCCCGCAAAGACAAAGGCAAATCTTTTTTTGTTCGGTGCAGGCATAATTCGTCCTCCCTTGCTTTGCCGCCGTTCCCGGTCTGCTGTTGCCTCCGAATTATACATTCTTTTCTTGACATTTGTCAACAAGCGCTCAGCCAAAAGTGAAGCCGGGCTTTGTCACCGCGGCACGAGCTATGTGTATGAGGACCACAGTCCCGGGCCTGTCTATAAAAAACCGACACTCTCCACGGATTTTTCCGGGGAGAGTGTCAAAGACTTCATACCGGTTTCTGGATAATCAAGAAGGTCGGCTGTCTTCAGAGGGAACCTGAGGAGCGAAATAGTGAGCCTGGGCATAGGCGAAGTGTGCCTCAAATCGGGAGATCGCTTCTCTTACGATCTTTTTCGTTGGGAAAAAGAGGTCGTAGGCGTGGAACCAACCGGGATAAACGTCGAGCTCCGCCTCCACTCCCGACTCCTGCAGATGGCGGACGTAGTCTGCGGTTTCGCAGTAAAATGGTTCGACGTCCCCCACGAAGGTGTAGCAGGGCGGCAGGCCGCGGTAATCCGTCCTGCGGGCGGGGGCCGCGTAGCAGGAGACGAGGTCCGTGCCCCAGGCCTCCCGCAGATAGCGCTTCCAGGCCTTGTGATTCCGTTTCGTGTTCCAGTTGGGGGCGTGATTGTCCGCAGAGGAGGGCGTGTCCCGGTCGTCCAGCATGGGATACAGGGGCATCTGAAAGGCAATGCTTACTTCCCGCCGGTCATGGGCCAGCATACACAGGGCGGCGGCCATGCCGCCCCCGGCGCTCTCACCGCCCACCATGAGCTGATCCGGCCGGAAACCGATCTCCTCTGCGTGTTCTTTCATATAAAGGAGCGCGGCGTAGCAGTCCTGCAAAGCGGCGGGATAGGGGTGCTTTTTGGAAAGACGATAATCCGGGGAGACCAGGATCGCCCCGAATTTCACCACCAGGGAGAGGGCGCGCGTGGCGAACACATCCTTGGCGGAGCCGGACTGATAGCCGCCCCCGTGGACCCAGAGGACGCCGGTGGGTTTCTCTTTGCCCGGGCTCCGGGGACGGAGGATCAGAAGCCGGATGCTGTGATCCCCCACGGGGATCGTTCGCTTTTCCACATGAAACAGATGCTTTGCCATGGCCTCGCCCTCAGAAGAAAAAGTGCTTTTCCAGCGCCTGGCGGAGGGGCCGGATCATGCCCGACAGGAGCAGAAACAGACCCACCACGCTGAAAACGGCCAGGGAAAAGAGGCTCCAGCGGAACATCGCCGTGCCGAAGGTGAGATGCTCGAACAGCTCCACCAGCACGGTAAAGCCCCCCAGCAGGACGAGAAAGCCGCCGAAAATATAGTATTTGCCGCGGCGGACAAATTTCAAAAGGCAGACCAGCGCCGTCGTCAGGAGGCAGCTCATGAGCAGCACGGGCAGGGCGAAGCTGAGATACCAGCTTCCCCCGGTCTTCAGGCAGACCATCAGCGTAAACAGGGCAGCGGCGGCAAAGTCCACGGGGACGAACACCTCGCTTCTGGGATGGCGGAACCAGCCGGGCAGGATCGCAACGACGTAAAACAGCAGGACGCCGCCCACGGCGTAGCTGCCCCAGCGAAGCGCGCCATAGAGCCGGAAGCAGACGATCATCACCGCGGCCAGGGCGATCACGCAGACTACCGTCATCGCAGCGGCCCCCGCCAGGGCCGACTCCCGCGTGTGACGGGGGAGATTGTTGGGATATAGCTCCTCCTTTTTGCTTTCGTCGGGATTCCATACCGGTGTCTGGCACAGCGGACAGCTGGAAACCCCCTCCTGCAGCTTCACGCCGCATTTCACACAGTACATAGCCTATCTCCTGTCGTTCGTCTCGATTTCCACCGGCAGCCCCAGCTCCACCAGCGCGGAAAAGAACCGGCGCTCCAGCTCCGATTCCCGGATGTTGCGGATCATATTGATGCAGGTCTTCTCTCCGAAGCTGACCACCGAGCAGTTGTTGGGATAACTCCGCTGGGGGCCGATGATGAATTCCAGCCGCTTCACCAGGGGAGCCATGGGCTCGGGCAGCTCCATCCGGCCCAGGTTGGAGATGCACAGGCTGCCGCCCCCCTCCCCGCTCTGCCGGTAGACCAGGTCCATGACCAGGTCCTTGAGAAAGAGCGGGGCGAGGCGCAGAGCGGTCAGCTGCTGCGGAAGCACGTTCGCCGCGATCATGCCCGCCATATTCTGCCGGGTAGCCTCCGCGCTGAGGCGGTGCCACACGAGCCGGCACAGTTCCTCCAGGGTGTAATCGCCGAAGCGGGGGTCCGCGCCGATATTGAGTACCAGAGAAAAATTCCGCAGGGTCCGGCTGCCGAACAGCCTCCTCAAATCCACCGGAATGGTGATCTTCACCGGACGCTGCCGCCTTTTCCGGCGCTTCAGGTCCTGCATTCCCATAATGCTTTGCGCCATGACTGCGGCCAGAAAGGCCGTCACGGATACCCCATGCCGGTGGGCCTGGTCCAGCAGCGCCTGCGTGTCCACGATGCCTGTGGTGAGATGCCGATAGCCGCCGCCCTCGCGTTCGCCCTGCAGATGATACGACTTCGCCTCCCTCCGGGAGGCAGCCACCGGCGCGGCATGCTTCAGGAAGCTGTCCTCCAGTTCCTCTGCCTCCGGTGTCTCCGTAAGGGAAAGAACCGTGTCGTTTTTCGGGATGTCCAGGCCATAGCGCAGCTCCAGATACCGGGCCGTCAGGCTGCATAGGAATACACTGCCGCCATGCCCGTCAGTGAGGGCGTGAAAGAATTCCACCGCGATCCGGTTTTTATAATACAGGATACGCAGACAACTGCTCTGCAGTTCTCTGCAGCTCATGAAGGTGAGCGGATAGGCAAAGTCCGGCCGCACCGTGGCGCCCTGGGAGCTTTCCTCCAGATAATACCAGAAAAAGCCCTTGTGCAGCCCGACGAAAAAAGAGGGAAACCGGGCCCGCATTTCCTCCGCGGCTTTTTGCAGAAGAGATGGGCGCACTTCTTCGGTCAGTGTTATCGACAGGCGGAAGCCGTTGGACCAGTCCCGCCGTGCGATAGCGGGGAATATGAGTGCAGCAGTATCCAGCCGATACCAGTTTTTTTGCATGTCGGTCCTTTCCTTGAAGTGAAATAACGCGATGGACACGTGCATCATGCTAACACAGCATGCGAAGCACTGTCAATCTGCATCAACAAACAACTGACGAAGACGCGTAAGGTTGGCGGCGAGTACGAACTCTCTCCCGCAAAGAACAGCCGCGCTCGCCGGAAATCAGCTGCAGATTGTGCAGCCGCAAGTTTCACGTTGGACATTTATGGGCATGTCCATCAGAAAATGCGACGGCAGTCTGCCGAAATTTCTATTCGGCAAAAACAGTCTAAAAACAAAGCGGAGAGCCCTGAAACCTTTGCGGCACAAGGCTCTCCGTGGAGCAATCGCCCGGAATCGTTATTCCGGGAAATCGCTCGGTATTCGCCGATTGCGTTTTTTTGCGCTTATCACGAACACTGATAGCGAAAACAACAGGATGGATCAGCTTTCCGATACCGTGATGGTACAGCGCCCTTCCTGGAATCGGACACGCACACCGTCGGTGCAGGAATCCCGGTTCAGCCGCCGCAGCATGCGCAGGTCGGGGGTCGGCGCCCCGTCCGGAAGCCTGTATTGCAGCGTCACCGTCCGGGGCCGGGAAAGCTGCAGCTGAGCTGCCCCGCGCCTTCCGCTGCCTCGAGCAGGGCGCAGAACAGCTCCTCCGCCAGCATGGCGGTGCGCAGCCGCCGGGCAGTGGGTACGTCCCGGGCGGAGAACGCCTGCTCCAGCTCGTCCGGGACCTCCGGCGCTCCGGCTCCCAGAGACACCGTCATATCCACCATGGGACCTGCGCTCCTTTCCCGTTACAGCACCGGGGCATCGTCCACTCTCTGCTCCTGCTCCCGCTCCCGCTTCATCTCCCGCTCCACCGTTTTGGCATCCCGGATCTCAAAGCGGCTCGGCTCCTCCGAACCGTAGGGAGCCAGCTTCTCCAGCTTCAAGCGCCTCTCCAGCACGCCGTTCTGGATCTGCCTGCCGAACTGCTCGGGATTCTTGATCTGTTCATTGGCCAGGTCGATGCTTTGCTGCATGAGACGGGGGATCTCTTCCCCGTTCTCTCTGGCATCATTGATCAAATCGTCTTCATACTCGGCCGCCTTGCCCGCTTTATAGGCCGCGTCGCGGTCGTCTGCCGTGCACGCGTCGGCAAACTTCATGCCGGGATTTTCCTTCAGATTCTGGGTGATCTTCTGCTGAATGGCCTGGGCTTTGAAGACGTTGCCTAGTTCTTCCATGATCCCGACTACATTCTTCCCCGGGATCCCGTTGAGCAGGGCTTTCTGACTGGACAGGGACTTGGCAAATTCCCGCGATGGCTGGCAGCAGTCCCCCAGCTTGCCGGTAGCGGCCCAATAGGCGCCCTTGCCGTACTTTTCGTCCATCCGTTTTTTGGTGATCTGCAGATCCTGGCTCTGCTCGAAGGCGGTGTCGCTGAGGAGGCCGTACACCTGATAGCCCTCCTGCTCGGTCAGGTCGGGCTTGGAGAGATCCAGCTTCGAGCCCTGCTCGCTGATACGCTCCCGCATCACGTCCGCCTCGTCGTGCTGGAGATCCACCAGCCAATCCTGGGCTTTTTTCGCCTCCGCCTGAAGATTGGGGAGCTTGGAGTCGTTCTCGTATTTCTCCCCCTTTGCCTCCGCCTCTTGCTTCTTCAACATTTCCTGCTTCAGCAGGGCCCCCGGCTTGTAGTGCTCGTAGACCTCCTTCAGGGCGTCTGCCCGGGCCTTCTGCATTTTCGGATCCGTCAGATCGAAAAGCTGCTCGTTGGTATACAGGAGTTTCCCGTTCTCATCCCGCCTGGTGGCAAGATAGCACATCGCGGTGGAAATGAAGGAGCTGCGGGAGGTCCGGAAGCCGTTTGCCTCCCCCATATCAAATAAGGTGCCTTTTCCGAATGTGGGGAAGTTCTTCTTCATATCCTCGACGATATCCGGATGATACTTTTCCAGCTCTGCCTGGTAGCTGGCGGACCGGTTGTAGTTGCTGGTCATCAAGGCCCGGGAGGCCTTGTTGCAGAACTGCACCTTATTCCGGAGCGCCATCTCCTTCTCATAGTTCACCACCGCCGCCTTCTCTTTCTTGTAGAAGCCCAGCTTGTTCCAGAACCTCTGCCAGCGGTTCAGCTGCGCCGGCTTCGCCAGCGACCCGGTGGGCTCATACCCGGTGTGGGTCAGCTTCATGGGATCCTTCTGGATCTTCCCGGTCACCTTGTCCGGCACAAAGACCTTCACTTCTTCCCCTTTGGCCAGGGCCTCGGAGACCATCTGATTGACGTAATCCTTGCCCTTCTGCTTATAGAAAACCGTGTACGCCGAGCTTCGCTGATATTCGGAGTAGGTTTCTTTCGTCAGCGGATTGCGCACGGTTGGAAACTCCTGGTTGAACTTCTCCACCAGCAGCTCCGTGGCGGTGCGGCCGCCGATGATGATGTGGTCAGCCCGATCCAGATCGGGCATCGCCGAGTTGGAGCTGGTCGCCTTCTCAAACTTGCCGAAGGTGTCCTCCAGCAGGGCAGCTGTGTTGTTCTTGGTGTATGCCTCCTGAAGTCCATCCACCTGCTCCGGTTCCAGCTTCTTTCCCTTTTTCTTCGGATTTGGCATAAATCTGCTCCCCTCTCAAACTGTCCTCGGTTTATTCTTCTTCATCATCCCGCAGCGCTTCCAGCTCCTCCAGGGTCAGGCCCCAGTTCTCCGGCATGCTGAACAGGGCCTGCAGCAGCACGTTTTCAAAGTCGGCGAAAACGACCCTGCTTTCATCGGGCTGGACCAGACGCTGCGCCGCCTCGCGCTGTTCCGGGGTGAAGGTCACCCCCAGGCGTTCCCGGTAAAGGCGCTCCACCTCCTCCGGAACCAGCCCTTCCCGGATCCCCACCAGATACTCCAAGCCCTGGAACACCAGATCCAGCTCCTCCACAGCGGGATCGGTCTCCAACCTGCGAAGCCGCACGTGGAGGGCGTCTGCCGCGTCCTGATCCCAGCAGAGCTTTTCCGCCCGGGTCAGGACCCGATGCCGCGCGGCCAGGTCCTTTACGGCTGCCCAGCATTCCCGCACGGGTTCCGAGGAGAGAACATCCTGTATCTCCCGGCGAACGGCTTCCTCTCGCAGGTTCAGCACCGCGTCCAGCCGCTGCGTCCGCTCCTTGAACCGCATATCGATGATGCTGTACACGCCCTTGGGATCGATCCCCGGAATGCGAAGACAGATCTCCGGCTCGTCCGGCAGGATGACCGTCTTTCCCTCTGCGTTTTTGAGAAGCGCAAATTGATTCTTTGCCTCCTCGATGGCGATGCGCCCGAACTCCTTTGTCGGCTTTTCCGATTGCTCGATCCGCTCCCTCTGCTGCGCCGTCAGCTCCGGCCGAAAGGGCGCATACCGATCATTTTCCCTCATAAGAGCCTCCTTCCCGAATCGCTGCTGCCTCCGGATTAAAGCATAGTGTGTCTTTGCGGCGACATACCGCCGTAAGGCAGCGAGCCCGGATCGTTCGAAATTCTTAATTAATTTAATATTATATCACAGCCAGCCTATGTTTTCAATCCGCCGCATGGGCGTTTGCTGGAATAGTATATTGCTGTTGTTTATAAGGACGGCAAATTCGACGCGATTGGAAATCAAGACATTATTCTCTGAAATGAGCCTATCGTCTCTCCGCTTGGCCTCCGCTCATCTATTGCCGGCACACAGCTGTCGGCGGGCTTCTCAAGCAGCTTCCGGCGGGATGATCGTGCAGGAATCCCTGATTGCCCGGATCTCCGAATGAAGGATGTATTTCCTCGCTTGCAGGGCCTGGGCAGTTTTGCACAGGAAGTCACGGTTCCTCGCAAGAAGCCTCCTGGTTTCGGTCAGCAGCCGCTCCATTTCGCTGCGCAGCCGTG